>JAZLJD010000057.1:0-8997 GCA_045617725.1 Lachnospiraceae bacterium | reverse complement strand
AGGAGCAATTCATATAGGGTGAATCGATTCATGGAGAGTTATAGGTTTTCTTAGTGTTTTGTAAGCACGCAGCAACGGCCGACCCGGATGGTCGGGCGAGGCCGATACGCGACACGGACGGCGCGTAGAGGCCGGTTGCGTCACTTACCGAAATACTACTCAAAACACTTAGAAAACCATAACTCGGAGTGTGATTCGTCTCTATATGAAATTGTTCTCGTCCGGCCCGGGGGAACCGTATATTTTCTTTTATTTCGCTTCCGTAATTCTGCTCAAACGCATAACTCGGAGTGTGCTTCACCCTATATGAAATTGTTCTCGCCGGCTCAGGGGAGCCGTTTTTATGATTGGGCCGTGACAAAGTACACATCCTCGTGACAAAAGGAACGTCCCCGAAATTAGTCTTCCAGTCCGAAGATGTCATGAACTGCGTTCATAGCCTTCTCGGTTTCGTTTACGTCGATCAATACGGTAACACGAATCTCGGAAGTGGAAATCATCTTGATGTTGATGTTGGTGTTGTAGAGGCACTCGAACATCTTTGCTGCTACGCCGGGATTTGACATCATGCCGGCACCGACTACGGATACCTTGGCAAGACCGGTCTCGCACTCTACATGCTGAGGATTCAGACGACCCTTATTTTTCTCGATGGCTGCTACTGCTTCATCTGCTGCATCGGCTGCTACGGTGAAGGAAATATCCTTTGTTCCGTCACGACCTACAGACTGAAGAATCATATCTACGTTGATATTGGCGGTAGCAAGCGCGTCAAACAGACGGAACGCTGTACCGGGCTTATCATCCAATCCAATTACTGAAATTCTTGCTACATTCTTATCGGCTGCGACACCGCTTACTAACATTCTTTCCACTTTTACATCCTCCTTAACAACAGTTCCTTCTTCATTCGTTAAGCTGGAGCGAACAACCAGCTGTACATTATATTTTTTGGCAAGTTCAACAGAACGGTTATGAAGTACGCCTGCGCCCAGGGTTGCCAGGTCAAGCATCTCATCGTAGGTAATCTCCTTAAGCTTACGAGCCTTCGGTACCATACGGGGATCTGCGGTATAAACGCCGTCAACATCCGTATAGATTTCGCAGGCATCCGCATGCAGGCTGGCTGCCAGTGCAACTGCGGTTGTATCGGAGCCGCCACGGCCCAGTGTGGTGAAATCATCATACTTATTAACGCCCTGGAAACCGGTTACGATTACGATCTTACGCTGGTCAAGTTCATGACGGATTCGCTCGGAATCGATTCTCTTAAGACGCGCATTGCTGTAAGCGCTGGTCGTGTGCATAGCTACCTGAAATGCATTCAGTGAGATGCAGGGAACGCCCAGAGCGTCCATCGCCATGGCCATCAGCGCTACGGAAACCTGCTCACCGGTAACCATCAGCATGTCCATTTCACGTTTGGAGGGATTCGGATTGATATCTCTTGCTTTTGCAATCAGTTCATCCGTCGTCTTTCCCATTGCGGACAGGACAACAACGATATCATTGCCCTTCTTGTAATCTTCAATGCAGCGACGGGCCACATTGTAGATTCGTTCTTTATTGGCAACCGAAGAGCCGCCAAATTTCTTAACGATTAACATATGTTTTCTCCTTTTATTTACTGCAAAAAAGTATGCATCAGATTCCAGCCGTCCGGAATCAAAATGCCGCTTTCTTTCGCTTCTTTTTCGTTGTACAGATATTGTCCGTCCTTCTCATGTGCGGAATCATACATGAGGAAAGGAATGGAATCCGCAGTATGTGTACGAAGTCGAACCGGTGTGGGATGATCCGGCATTACAAGCAGCTTAAAGTCCTCGCCGCTTGCCTTAAGCCTTTCATATAAGGGGCCAACAATAAACCGGTCAATATTCTCAATTGCTTTGACCTTGCGTTCATAGCTGCCCTGATGACCCATCTCATCGGGTGCCTCAACATGAATGTAGGCAAAGTCATAACCATCCTTTAAAAGGGCATCGGCTGCGGCATTCATCTTGCCGGTATAGTTCGTATTAAGGCCGCCGTTGGCGCCCTCAACTTCGATGACCTTCATTCCCGCACCAACTGCAATTCCCTTGAGCAGATCCACTGCAGAAATCATAACGCCCTTCTTGCCGGTGCGTTCCTCAAACCGGTCAAGGCTCGGCTTTGTGCCTGCGCCCCAGAACCAGCAGCAATTGGCAGGGTTAAGACCCTTTTTCTTTCGTTCGATATTCATGGGATGATTCTTAAGAATCTCGTAGCTGCGTTCCATCATATACCGGAAATCCGCTTCCGTGGGAAGGAACTCGCCGATTACCTGTCCCAAATGATCATGGGGCTGGGATAATTCAATCACACTTCCGCCCTTCCAAATCAGGCAATGTCTGTAGCTGGTGCCGACATAGAACTGAAAGCGTTCGTTCTCAAGTTCCTTTTTAACAGCCTCAAGAAGGATTGCACAATCCTCCGTCGAAATTTCGGAACTGGAATGATCCAAAATCGTAAGCTCCGAAAAAGGCACATCCTCTTCAGACAGCGTAACAATGTTGCAGCGAATCGCGATATCATCGTCCTCCATCGGAACGCCGATGGAAAGTGCTTCCAAGGGGGAACGTCCCGAATAGTATTTCTTGGGATCGTATCCCAAAACGGAAAGATTGGCGGTATCGCTACCGGGCTTCATGCCCTGCGGTATGGTATGCACCATCGCAACCGTACTCTTTGGGCTTATTGCATCTAAGTTCGGAGTATCCGCATATTCCAGCGGGCTCTTGCCGCCCAGGGCTTCAATCGGCTCATCGGCCATACCGTCGCCCAAAATGACTGCGTACTTCATAGAGTCTCCTTTCGCCTATCTGCTTTCAATGCGAAGGGAAGAAATTGTATCGCATTCCTTAAGCTTCTCGGCAAATTCTTTTTCGCTCATCTCGTCCGTGATGATTGCATACTCATCAATCAGTTCATTGGAACGAATCATCTTTTTGGTACCGAAGGTTTCCATTGCCTTCTCGGTGCTGACACTGACGGAAAGTCTGACAAGATACTGATGACGTGCATTCTCTACGCTGGTAAGCTTCACATCCTCATCCTCCCAGAAGGTCATAACCGTCTTGCCGAGGTGGCGGGCACAGTCCACTACGTCGGAAATTACTGCACTGGCGGTGGGCAGCTTGCCTGCTCCGCGACCGTAATACATCGTATCGCCCAGCATATTTCCATGTACGAAAATTCCGTTATACACATCATTTACCACATAAAGAGGATGGTCGGAAGGTACTAAGAACGGAGCAACCATTGCAAAGCAGCTATCTCCCTCGCTCTTGCTCATGGCAAGAAGCTTGATGGTCATATTGAGCTCATGTGCATAGATAAAGTCTTCTTTGGTAATCTTTGTAATACCTTCGGTATAGATATCCTCGTATTTTACGTTTTTGCCATACATAAGGGAAGAAAGAATGGCAATCTTACGGCAGGCATCATAGCCTTCTACATCGGCCTCCGGATTACGCTCCGCATAGCCGAGTGCCTGTGCTTCCTTAAGGCAGGTCTCATAATCTGCACCCTCTTTGTCCATCTTGGTGAGGATGTAGTTTGTGGTTCCGTTTAAGATGCCGGCGATCTTCTCGATACGCTCACTTGTAAGGGAATAGTTAATCGGACGGATAATAGGAATACCGCCGCCGACACTGGCTTCAAACAGATAATTACAATGATTCTCTTTGGCAAGGCGAATAAGTTCCGGTCCGTGCGTTGCAACCAGCTCCTTGTTGGATGTACATACACTCTTACCCTTTAAGAGAGCACGCTTCGTGTAATCATAAGCAGGCTTCAGGCCACCCATGGTTTCACAGATAATCTGAATCTCGGGATCCTCAAGAATATCATCGACATTGTGCGTAATCTTGTCTTCCTCTATATCGCCCGGGAACTCTCTAAGATCCAGAATATATTTCAGTTCAATCTCCTCACCGGACTTTTTGTTAATCTCCGCATGATTTGTACGAAGGACCTCGGCTACACCGCTTCCAACGGTTCCGTATCCGTAAATAGCCATCTTAATCATATATATACCTCTTCCTCGCCTTATTCCTTGGCGGTTAATTTTACGTTCCAAACACCTCTTGATTCCTCTACACGTTTCACAAGCTGTGAAACATCGCCGGTCGTCGGCAGCACCTGAATGGAAATGCTGAGTGATGCGACGCCCCCTATGGGAATACTTTGATGAATGGTCAGGATGTTCGCCTTAAACTGTGCGATTGTGGAAAGCACATCCGACAAAAGTCCCGGTTCATCATCCATCTGAAAGGTTAATGTAATCGTCGTTCCCTGTGAAGAATCACGGAAGGGAAAGATATCATCTTTATATTTGTAGAAGGAGCTTCTTGCAATTCCCACACGTTCCGTGGCCTCCTGAACGGAAGCGACCTTCTTCGTGTCAAGCAGTTGTTTTGCCATAACTACCTTCAGCAAAACTTCCGGAACTGCCTTACTTCTGACTACATAGTATTCACTGTCTTCCATCCGCTTCCTCCTCTTCAAAGTACGCATACAGTGGACAGATGTCCGTCAATGAAAGAATTATAACTGCTCCCTTTCTTTTTTGCAAGGTTATAATTGTCAGTTTTTCCTATATAATTATTCTTTTTTTTGTGCAAAAAGACAGACAGTCCTGCCGCCGTCCGTGGCGTAGAACTGTCTGCCGATTTTGCTTTTAATAAACCCGATTATTTGGCTTTCTTGGAGCCTGCCATCTTCATAACAAAGAGGGTTCCCAGCATCAGCACAATTGCGATGGGAAGCGTAATCCATACATTCTGTACAAAGCCGCCCAGTATGTAGCTTACAAAGGATACGGCTGCTACCAGCATCGCATAAGGAAGCTGGGTGGACACATGGGCAACGTGGTTGCAACGTGCACCGGTAGAAGCCATGATGGTCGTATCGGAAATCGGAGAACAATGGTCACCGCATACAGCACCTGCAAGGCAAGCACCAACAGCGAGGGAAGCAACTTCCGGAGAAAGGCCTACGCTTACTACGATAGGAAGCAGGATACCGAAGGTTCCCCAGCTGGTTCCGGTTGCAAAGGAAAGGCCGATTGCAATCAGGAAGATAATTGCAGGAAGCATATTCTGGAATGCTGCTGCACTGCCGTGTACGAGGTTTGCTACGAAAATCTTGGCACCGAGGGCACCGGTTACACCGCTCAAGGTCCATGCAAAGGTCAGAATCAAAATAGCGGGAACCATAGCCTTAAAGCCTTCCGGGATACACTTCATGAATTCATCGAAGGTAAGAATCTTACGGAAGATATAGAAGCAGAAGGTAAATACAAGAGCAATGAAAGCACCCAGGGAAAGTCCGACGGAAGCATCGGAATCGGAGAATGCATCCATGAAGCTTGCGCCATCGAAGAAACCGCCGGTATAAACCATGCAGAGTACGCAGGAAATAATCAGTACGACTACGGGAAGAATCAGGTCAATGACTTTACCGTTTGTTTTGGCAGTCTCCTCGTCCTTGTAATCTCCGTAGATACCATTGAAGAGGTCGCCGGCTGCGGCAGAGTCCTCATGCTTCTTCATGGGGCCGAAATCAAACTTCATAAGGGTAATGGCTACCAGCATTAATAAAGTAAGAAGTGCATAGAAGTTGTAAGGAATGGACTTACAGAACATCGTGATGCCCTCTCCTTCCGGAGCTACGGAAGATACTGCAGCGGCCCAGGAAGAAATCGGAGCAATGATACATACGGGAGCTGCGGTTGCATCAATGATGTAAGCAAGTTTTGCACGGCTTACTTTGTGTTTGTCCGTAACGGGAAGCATAACGGAACCGACCGTTAAGCAGTTAAAGTAGTCGTCGACAAAAATAAGCACGCCCAGAAGCCAAGTAGCCAAAATGGCACCGACTCTCGTCTTGATGTGCTCGGCTGCCCACTTACCGTAAGCAGCACTACCGCCGGCCTTGTTCATAAGGCAAACGATAATTCCAAGCAGTACGAGGAAAATAAGAATACCTACATTCCAGGAATCTGCCAAAGAGCCGATCATGGTATCGAACGTCTTGGTTACCGCGCCCCAAACATTGAAGCCGGAGTAAATCAACGCACCTGCGAAAATACCGACAAACAGGGAAGAATAAACTTCCTTGGTAATAAGTGCAAGTGCAATTGCTATAATAGGAGGAACCAATGCCCAAAAGGTTGCATAGGTACCTACGTTGTCACGAATTGCGACCAGAGCGGAATTGAAATTTGTATCAAAATCCGCATCTTCCACTACATTCTCTGCATATCCGTCCATGTACTCAAGGGCAGCTTCGTAATCCATGGATTCCGCACCGCCGTCAGCATGACACTGCACGCTCTGTGCAAAAAAGCCTGCTGCAAGCACTAAAGCAACACTGAAGATAATGCAAATCATTCTGCTAAGTGTTTTGTTCTTTTTCATAAGAAATCTCCTCTAAAATTAATAACAGGATGGTATCATAACAAGATACCATCCCATTAGTTATAACCTATTTATTTATTGGTGTAAAGTATTAAAGCAACGGATATTTGTCCGTAAGAGTCTGTACAATGGCTCTTGCCTTGGGTACTCCTGCTTCGCCCTCTTTTACAACGTAAGCGATAGCTTCCGCAATCTGATCCATATCGGCTTCGTTCATACCACGGCTGGTAACGGCCGGAGTTCCGAGACGGATACCGCTCGTTACAAACGGCTTCTGAGGATCGTTCGGAATGGTGTTTTTATTGGCAGTAATATGAGCTTCGTCAAGGAGCTTCTCTACTTCCTTACCGGTACGATTGAAGTTTGTAAGATCAAGGAGCATTAAGTGGTTGTCGGTTCCGTTACTTACAATCTTGAGGCCGCGGCTCATAAGTCCCTTGCAAAGTGCCTGTGCATTCTTAACGATGTTCTGCTGATATACCTTGAAATCGTCGCTTAAAGCTTCCTTAAAGCATACAGCCTTGGCAGCGATAACATGCATAAGAGGGCCGCCCTGGATGCCGGGGAAAATAGCCTTGTTGAAGTTGAATCTATCGGCAGCTGCCTGATTGGCAAGAATCAGACCGCCACGAGGTCCTCTGAGGGTTTTGTGGGTAGTCGTTGTTACTACATCCGCATAAGGAATCGGGCTTTCATGAAGGCCTGCTGCAACAAGACCTGCAATGTGAGCCATATCGACCATGAGTACTGCACCGACTTCATCGGCGATTTCACGGAACTTCTTGAAATCGATGGCACGTGCATAAGCGGAAGCACCTGCGATAATCATCTTGGGCTTGCACTCAAGAGCAAGACGGCGAACCTCGTCATAATCGATGAAGCCTTCGTCATTGACACCGTAAGGTACAACGTTAAAGTACTTACCGGACATATTGACCGGTGAACCATGGGTCAGATGGCCGCCGTGTGCAAGGTTCATACCCATAATGGTATCGCCGGGCTCAAGGACTGCAAACTGAACTGCCATATTGGCCTGTGCGCCGGAATGAGGCTGAACATTGGCATAATCACAGCCGAACAGCTCTTTGGCTCTTTCAATGGCAAGCGTCTCAACAACGTCCTCACAATCGCAGCCGCCGAAGTATCACTTTCCCAGATACCCTACTGCATATTTATTGGTAAGCGGACTTCCCATAGCAGCCATTACTGCTTTTGAAACCCAGTTCTCGGATGCAATCAGCTCAATATGGCTGTTCTGACGCTCCTGCTCATCTACGATGGCCTGAGCGATTTCAGGATCCACTTTCTTAACTTCTTCTAACGAATACATATGAATCTCCTCTCTTTATATAACTTTTATTTATATTAGCTGTTGATAATATTGTTTATGATTATAACACAGTTATTCTTCTTTGCAAGGGATAATTCTTGCTTAATATCCATTTTTAAGTATAATTTATATAGAATGGAGGGAGCTCATTATGTATCATGTCATCATCAATCCGGCCTCCCGGACCGGCAAATCCATAAAGCTTTGGAACAAAGTCATGAAACCGTACCTCGATACGCATCAGGTTTCCTATGATTATTTTTTTACCACCCGTGAGTTCGACGCGGATTCCATCGTTCGCAAGCTGCTTTCTGAGGCTTTAGAGTTTCCGATTCACGTGCTTGTTTTGGGCGGTGACGGAACGATAAATACTCTTTTGCAGGGCATCGACGATTTCAGTAAGGTTCTGGTTTCCTACCTTCCCACCGGTTCTTCCAACGACTTTGCACGCGACATCGGTATCCCGAAGGACCTTAAAACGAACCTGTCCCATATTCTGAACGATCCGACCCGCCTGGAATCGGACATCGGATTGTGCACCTATACCATAGACGGCGAGATGCGTACACGCCGCTTCAGTTGCGGTTGCGGGCTCGGTTTTGATGCCGCCGTCTGCGAAAAAGTAGATGTATCCCCCCTAAAGAACGTTCTTAATAAAATCGGACTCGGCAAGCTTACCTACGGTGGCATCGCCATCGCGGAAATCTTCGGCAACAAATCCAACGCCTGCGAGATTTACCTTGATGATGCGCCCGTAATCAAGCATTCCAAGTTTCTGTTCATCGTCGGCATGGTACACCGCTACGAGGGCGGCGGCCTGATGTTCTGCCCGCATGCGGACTTTAAGGACGGGCTCCTTGATGTCTGTGCCGTACACGAAGCTTCCGCCCTTGCTTATATTTCCGCTCTTCCGGCCGCCAAAAAGGGACAGCACATCCGCCGGAAGTTCGTATCCGAGCACCGTTGCAAGAGTCTTCGCATAAAAATAGGAGAACCGCGTTGCCTCCATACGGACGGGGAAGTACTGGGCCATGTAGCCGAAGTCGAAATGCACTGTCTCAAGGAGAGATTGCAACTGGTAATCTAGTATTCACGTTTTAAATTAACCAGACTTTATTACTCGGCTGTTTCCGCGATTACTTCGTTTCAAAAGCCTCGACGTAGCCCGCTACGCCTACGTTTTTGAAACTCGTTCTCACGAAAACATCCTTCGTAAAAGGTCCG
>JAZLJD010000056.1:0-23781 GCA_045617725.1 Lachnospiraceae bacterium | reverse complement strand
ATTTGTCCTCCACGCCTTAGTGCGGGGAGGACAGAAAACAGAAGAATTGGACACTGCATTTATGCAAGTGTGCAATTCGACTGTTTTGTCACAGCGCACTCGTGCGATGGGGCAAATTGGGCGACTAGTGGGGAGCGATTTTGTTATGGCAACGAGCCAAGAGGCCACCACGCATCCGCGGCGGGAGAGTTGGCGACTGTTTATCATCTGTCGGGCGAAGCCAGGCAGATTTATCAGGAGGGATGCTATGTGTGATTTGAATCGGTTCGAATTGGACTTCGGAATGCCGACGCTCATCGAGAATGACAGTCTTGCGGCCAATATAGCCCTGTGCCGGAAGCTGGGCCTTCGGTTCATTGAACTTAACATGAATTTTCCGGAATATCAGATAGATCGTCTTGCAAACCGGATTCCCTTCTATGAAGCTGCCGATGCGGCCGGAATTTACTATACGATTCACCTGGATGAGACACTGAACGTAGCGGATTTCAATCCGCTTGTACGGGAGGCGTATCTTGAAACGGTGCGGTGTACGATTGAAGTAGCCAAGCATCTTTATCCTCTGTGCGAGAAGTACGGACGGATGGAACAACCGCTTTCCATCAATATGCATATGTGTCATGGAATATATATCACGCTGCCCGACCGTAAGGTGCAGATGTACGAGCGGGATTTTGCTTCTTATGCGGAGTATTTCCGTGTCTTTACGGAAAAAACGAAAGAATGGATCGGTGATGCCAATATCTGCATCAACATCGAGAATACGGATGGCTTTCGGGATTACGAGAAGGAGGTCATTGACGAGATGCTTAAGAGTAAGCAGTTCGGACTGACCTGGGATATCGGACACTCGAAGGCTGTGAAGGAGAAGGACGTACCTTTTATCCTTGGACGCATGGATAAGCTGCGCCACATGCATATTCATGACGGCAGTGAGGAACCGCCCAAGAATCACCAACCCCTGGGTACCGGCGAGATTGATATTTTTGAAAGACTGAAAACGGCCGAAGCGGTAAAGGCACGATGCGTACTGGAAACTAAGACGGTTGAGGCACTCAGAACGAGCGTTGAATGGCTTAAGCAATAGGGAATTACTATGGATGATATGAATATTATATGTGCCTCAAATGACGGATATGCCTTCGGCTATGAAGTGATGCTCAAGTCACTTTCGGCACACATAAGGAATCGGAAGATACGGGTGTATTACTTTTTTTCCGAATTGAGTGAGCAGGTTATGGCAGAAATGAAAAAGGAATGTGAAACCGAGGATCTGTCCATTGAATTTGTGAAACTGGATGCGGAGAGCTTACGGGGAATCCCGGAAATCCGTTATATTTCAAAGGAAGCCAGCGTAAGACTGCTTATTCATAAGCTTCTGCCGGAAAGTGTGGAGCGTGCCTTGTGGCTCGATGGTGATATCATTGTGAACGGGGACCTTACGGAATTCTACGATCAGGACATGCAGGACTATGCGTTTGCAGCCTGCAAGGAAAACAGTGATGAAAACTGGATACCGGAGTATGTTTATGAGATCGGTTTTCCCAAGGGACGGGCGTATTGCAATTCGGGTGTGCTGCTTATTAATCTTTTGCGGCAGCGGGCCTGTGTGGATGAGGCCCTTCTCATGAAATTCTTTGAGGATAACGCTGCAGTTATTATGTATCCGGACCAGGATGCTTTGAATATCCTGTACCAAAACGAACTGAAAGTGATAGATAACAAGCGTTATAATACGGAACTGCTCCATCTCAGCCGAAAAGCGGGAGATATAGGAGATTCGGTTATCCTGCATTTCATTGGGGCAGAGAAACCCTGGCATAAGGGATACCACGGAATCGGATTCCGGCAATTCTGGAAGTATGCAAGGAAGCTTGAGGCAGGAAAAAAACAATACCCGATGGCCCTGATACGTTGTATTCGAATACGCGTATCGCATGATTTGTGGAGTCTTCTATACAGGTGCGTACCGCGCAGGTTATGGAATTTCGGGAAGAGAGTATTTACAAGATAAGGCATGTTTTTAACCACTTAGAAGGAGATTGTTTACCTGATGTCCTATAGGTATTGTGAACAAACTCCTTTTTTGTTATAAAGGCAATGTACTAAATAAACAGTAACGGAGATAGTAGTGTGAAAAATGCAGGCATTTTTCACGCGACACTTTGTGTCGCAATCCGTAGCAGCTTCGCTGCAATGCAGTGAAGGGCTAAATATACCGGATTGCGAAATGCGGGGATTATTATGGCAGAATTTAAAGAAAGCAAGGACAATCCTCTGTTCCACAAATACGGATTTTTGTCGAATACGGGCTATATCCTTAGGAAGATGCATCAGTATACGCCGGGCAATATTGCCTGCGCTGTAGTGGATATGACCTGTGCGTCCGTAATGGGGTACTTTTGGAGCTTTATCGGAAAGTACATTTTGGATGAGGTAACAAGCGATGCACCGACCGAGGTGCGTGTAAAGCGACTGGCGGTGGTAATCGGAATCGGCCTCCTGGTGGCACTTATTCTGAACGTCGCACAACTGGTGGCCGGAGCCAGAGTATGGCCCAATGACATCGCGGCCAGAAGCGGACTGATTCACGAACGTGTGCGAAAGGCTTTGACACTGGATTACGAGCTTTTGGAGAAACCGGAGATGCTGGATATTCACCAGCGTGCAACCGAAGCTACGAATAACAACAATGAAGGCGTCGAGGGAATGATGCACATTCTGCAGGACCTCGGAAAGAACCTTATCACGGTCATCGTCTGCTTTACGGCAGTTGTGGTACTGGATTACAGATTGATTCTGGCCCTTGTTGTTCTTACCGTGGGCGCCTTTATGCTGTATCTTTGGACATCCAAGATTGATAAAAAGCGTGTCTGGGACCGATTGATGCCGGTTTGGAGACAGATTAACTACATGTCCCGCGCAACGCAGGACTTTGATTATGCCAAGGATATCCGTCTTTTCGCCGCACAGGACTTCCTCTTAAAAAAGCAGCGTGGCATTCATGCTGCCAAAGAGGAACGGATTGATTATCATAACAATATTTGGAACCGCAGTGTCATTCTGTCGAGTATTCTGGCACTGGTCGGAAACATTGCGATTTACACGGTATTGTTTTTGGCGACCATGAAGGAGTCGGATGCACTTACAATCGGTAATTTCGCATTGTATCTGGGACTTGCAATGTCGTTTTCGGGTGCCCTGCATACGCTGATGCAACGATTCGGCGACTACTTAAGGGAGTCTCTTAAGGTGGATGATTTCCGCTCCTTTATGGATCAGAAGGGTGTGGAGCCTGCGAATCCGCTGCCGGTTCCCACATGCGAGGACCTTACCTTTGAGTTTCATCATGTATCTTATCGTTATCTCGAGGCACAAAAGGATGCCCTTACGGACATGAATCTTGTGCTTAAGCCGGGCGAAAAGCTGGCGGTTGTAGGCTTAAACGGTGCCGGCAAGACAACGATGATAAAGCTTCTTTTAAGACTGTACGACCCGACGGAAGGCTTCATTACGCTGAACGGAACGGATATTCGCCGTTTCAGAAAGACGGAGTATCAGAAGATTTTTGCGCCGGTGTTCCAGAATGTGGAGGTTTTTGCGGCAACCTTCGCCGAGAATATTTCTTTTTGTCCTCCGGAGGAAACCGATTACGAGCGTGCAACGGCATGCCTTGAGCAGGCCGGGCTGGGTGACAAGCTTAAGGAACTCAAGAAGGGCCTTGATACCGAGCTTCTCAAAATCGTGGATGAGGAGGGTGTTGACCTTTCCGGAGGCGAGAAGCAGAAGCTGGCACTGGCACGTGCTCTGTACAAAGAGTCCCGGGTAGTGGTTTTGGACGAGCCGACCGCGGCACTTGATGCGCTGGCTGAAAAGCAGCTTTACGAGCGCTTTGACGATATGATCGGCAAGAACAGCGCTGTATATATTTCTCACAGACTGGCATCTACGAGATTTTGCGATAGTATCGCAATGTTCAAGGACGGCCGGATGATTGAATACGGAACGCACGACGAACTCATCGAAAAGGGCGGAGTTTACGCTGAAATGTTTGAAGTGCAGGCACAATACTATCGCGAGGGCGGAGAGGAGGAAAAAGAGGATGCAGAATAAGAAAAAAAGCAAGTCTGAGAATAAAGTAACAGCTGTTATTAAAGTATTATTCCCCATTGCGGCCAAACGTTTTCCTTGGTTTTTCCCTCTGATGACCTTGCAGATGCTCTGCGATATACTGAAACCTTTTCTGGGACTGTATTTGACGCCGCTGATCATTGACGGTATTGTGAAGGGGGAGCCCTTACGAACCTTGCTTTTTTACGCAGTAATGCTTGTTGGCGGAGAATTTGTGATTGAAACGATTCAGCAGCTAGCACAGACAGCCCTCAACAAGTATCAGGAGCGCCTCGACAATTATTTCAGAGAGCGTACCGGTAAGCATGCGATGGAACTGGATTTCCAGCTTACGGAGGATAAGGATGCACTCGACCAGCTCGAGAAGGCCAATACAGGTATGAGCTGGTATTCGGGCGGTGCGTACGGTATCGCGGATCAGATGTTCCGCTTTGTGGGCAACATTCTGAAGATTGCAGGATTTACGACGGTGATTGCAACGCATATGCCGCTCCTCTTAGTTATAATTGTGGCGTATGTTGCTATTAACGGTTACCTTTCCGTAAAGGTAAATAAGGTCGAGCTGGAGGCTTATAAACGACTGTCAAAGGTGAACCGACTGTTTGGATACTACGGTTGGGAGATTGTGGATTTCCGCTATGGCAAGGATGTACGTCTGTATAATGGCGCCGACATGCTGGTGAATAAGTGGGATACCTATATGGTGGAGAATAATTCCGCTTGGAAATGGCAGGCGACCACGAACCTGAAATACAATATTCCGAGCGGTGTGCTGAATGTGCTGCGTTGTATGATTACTTACGGTTATGCGGGTTACCTGGCAATCAAGGGTATATTAAGTCCCGGTATTGTAACGCAGATGGTTGAAGCAGCGGGCGGATTGGATGCAACGCTGGGCGGCCTTGTATGGAACATAACCGAGCTGGTAAAGCGTTGTAACTACGCGTATGAATATGTTATTTTTGAACAGTATCCCGAGGCTCTTAAGAAGGGGAACCTTCCGGTTAAGGAGGGACTGCATCGAATTGAATTCCGCAATGTGGAATTTTTCTATCCGAAGACGGACAAGAAGGTGTTGGACGGCGTGAATCTTGTGCTTGAACCCGGTGAAAGACTGTCGCTCGTGGGCTTAAACGGTGCGGGCAAGACCACCATGGTGAAGCTTCTGTGCAGGCTTTACGATCCGACCGCAGGCGAGATTCTTCTTGACGGAGTGGATATCCGCGAATATGATTACAAGTCCTATATGAAGCAGTTTGCTCCGGTGTTCCAGGACTACAAGCTGCTGGCTTTCTCGATTCTTGAGAATATCTGTATCAAGAACACGGAGGACATTACGGAGGAGGAGCGCCAAAAAGCAATTGACGTATTGAAGCGTGCCGAACTGTGGGATAAGGTTAAGTCGTTTAACAAGGGTATTGATACGAACCTTTACAAGATTTTCGTGGAAGAGGGCGTGGAGCCTTCCGGTGGTGAGGCACAGAAGATTGCGATTGCCAGAGCGCTTTACAAGGACGCTCCGGTAGTAATCCTGGATGAGCCGACCGCGGCCCTTGACCCGATAGCAGAATTCGAAATCTATAATCAGTTCGATTCCCTGATTGAGAATCGTACCGCACTTTACATCTCGCATCGTCTGTCTTCCTGCCGGTTCTGCGATCACATCGCGGTATTCTCCGAAGGACGCGTTGCGGAATACGGTACGCATGATGAACTTGTGAATGTAGAAGGCGGCCTGTACGCCGAGATGTTCGAGGCACAGGCCGGCTACTACCGATAGACTAATGGGGACGGGGGTTTCTGACACATTAAAGCGGTAAAGTACCGGCCCGTCGTTCCCCTGCGCTACGTGTGAAATGCGGCTGGCCGGGCTTGAACAATTCCATATAGGGCGAATCACGCAGTGGTATGGTTTTGTATGGGTTTGAAAAACGGAATTGAGTAACAAAGACCGGCACCACCGCCTCGCTCGAACAATTCCATATAGAGACGAATCACACTCCGAGTTATGGTTTTCTAAGTGTTTTGAGTAGTTTTTCTGTACTGACGCAACCGGCCTCTACGCGCCGTCCGTGTGGCGTATCGGCCTCGCCCGCCCATCCGGGGCGGGCGTTGCTGCGTATTTACAAAACACTAAGAAAACCTATAACTCTGCGTGAATCGATTCGCCTCTATATGGATTGCCTCTCGCCCCGGCAGGGGTGCCGTTTTTTGTTACGTAGCCACACTTTTTCAAACCCATACAAACACAAGATTCTCTCAGTTCGATTCGCCCTATATGAATTGTTTCTCGCCTCGGCCAGCCGCATTTCACACGTAGCGCGGGGGAGCGACGGCACGGCACTTTACCGTTTTAATGTGTCAGAACCCCCCGTCCCACGCGGCGAACCGCCGCGCTTGCTACTGCCCGCCATCGCGTGCTACAGCCCGCGCCGCATGCTACAGCCGCCGCCACATGCACCAGTCCGCCGCCGCATGCTATAGTCCGCCGCCGCGTGCACCAAATAAATACAATATTGAGAAAGGAAAGGGAGCCGGGAGGTCTCGTCAACAAACCTGATGATGAGACAGTCCGACACTTTATTGCTTTAATGTGTCAGAAACCCCCGTCCCTATTAGTGAGATGAAGAGAAAAAGGTTGAATTATGAAAGCTGGGGATTCCAGTATTTTCCGTATTTCCAGATACGCGTGGACTGCGATGATTTTCATGGACTTGCCACGGTAATCAAGATTGTAGCCGGCGAGCCGCAGTGCTGGGAAACACCCAAAGCAGGTCGTCTTCAGGTGTGCGGCAAGGGCATGATGTGGTTACAACTGGTGCCTGATCATCAGAAGCATGTAATAAATATTAAGTTCTTCCCGTGGGGGAAGGGAGTGCCGGAGGAACGGTGCAATTACCCGGAATTTGCCTTAAATAACACACGTTGTCCTTCTGTGTGGTATGTAGATGTCATAGATGATTTGACATACGATGAGGATGGCGTTGCAGTTTTTATCGATAAATACATCGACGTTATTTTTACCCCGGAAGGGGATGTTCATGTGGATGACCGCGATGAACTGGATGCTGCTTATGAGAGCGGTGAGCTTACGAAAGAGCAGTATGAGAGTGCTTTGGCCGAAGTGGAGGTCATTAAAAACACTTACTGTAATAACCTTAAGGAGACTGCCGAATGGACGGAGCGAGTACGCCGCGAGGTGGACGGAATGATTTTTGGCGGCCAAAAACCAATGTATCTGTTCCATGGTTCTCCGAAGAAACTGGAGATCATCGAGCCGCAGCAGGCAGGCGGCGAAGGTGCGGAAGGCTTAAAGGGTGTGTATGCCGGCGAGTCCCTGCATGAGGTTGCGCCTTTTGCACTTCCCATAAAGCCGCAGAATGGGCATATTTCGTTCTCCTGTGATGACGGATATGCAACGATTCACTGCGGCTATCTGGACCCGGAGGATCATGGCTACGTCTACCGCGTGAAACCTGACACCTTCCGGAAGGTCGATGAATGGGAATGGGTTTCGACAGAGCCCGTTGTCCCGATTGAGGTGAAGGAGATAGCGGTTAAGGATGTTCCCATGCATTAGGGACGTTCCTTTTGTCACGCGGCATCGCCTATCGAAAAAAACGGCCCTCTGCCTAGGCGAGAAGCAATTCCATATAGAGACGAATCACACTCCGTGTTATGGTTTTCTAAGTGTTTTGAGAAGTCTTTCGTTACTGACGCAACCGGCCTCTACGAGCCGTTCGTGTCGCGTATCGGCCTAGCCCGCCCATCCGGGGCGGGCGTTGCTGCGTATTTACAAAACACTAAGAAAACCTATAACTCTGCGTGAATCGATTCGCCCTATATGGAATTGTTTCTCGCAATCCAGGGAGGGGCGTTTTTTTGTTGCTGTGGACGATGCCGCGTGACAAAGTACACATCCACGTGACAAAGTACACATCCTCGTGACAAAAGGAACGTCCCCAAAGTTAGTCCTCGGGATTGTAGGTGCGGACGATGTTTATGAAAGCGTCCATGGGAGGGGTAATCAGCTTGTTCTTGTGATAGATAATCTTGAAGGTACGATCAAAGGACAGCCCTTCCACGTTCACAATCTTCACATCCCCGCTTTCAATCGGACCGCGAACGAGGCGCTCCGGCAGAAGCGTGATTCCCATATTCTTAATCACACCATTGACGATGGCAGTGGTACTTACAGATTCCCAGGTCGGCACGATTGCGAAGCCGGCCTGTTTTGTTACGGCCTCAAACAGTTCACGGGTAGCACTGTTTTGCTCGCGCAAAAGAAAATTCTGCGCCCGAAACTCGTGCAGAGACAAGGTCTGCCCATTCTCAAAGGGGCTGTCTTTGGAAACCAAAACGACGAGAGAGTCCTCCATGAAATTTCTGGCGATGATATCCGGGTTATGAACAAGTCCTTCAATCAGGGCAAAATCAAGGTCGGAAGATGCAATTTGTTCTTCCAGCTGCTCCGAGGAAGCAATCACAACCTTCACCAGAATGTCCGGAGAAATCTTGGCATACTCTTCGATATATTCCGGAAGCAGATGGGCTCCGACCGAAATGCTGGCACCAACCCTTATTATTCCTTTCTTGTTCATGTTACGCAGGCTGACCTCCATATCCTTAAAAAGCTCGGAAATATGAGATGCATATTCGTACATCTGATGGCCGGCCTCCGTAATCTTAAGCCGCTTGCCGATGCGGTCAAAAAGAAGCACATTGTAGTATTCTTCCAACTCTCGGATCGCCAGACTGACCGCGGGCTGTGACATATGCAGCGTCTCGGCTGCCTTGGTGGTGTTGCAGTCATTAAAGCAGACTGCGCAAAAGATATTCAAATGTCTGAGTGTCATACCTTATTTCACGTCTCCTTATATCAAATTACTTATAATAAATATTTATAGATATTATTTTACTTATTATAACACCTCATTTATTATGAGGCTAGCAAAACAAAGAAGATTTCCACAACTTATCCGGAAGTAGTGGAGCCATAGCGCGATGGTTTATTCTTTGCCTGCTTTGTGAACATGCAGTCCCGTACAGACATGCATTTAAGATATATTTTGAATGAATTTTTAAACGATATTCCGAAATGGAGCGGGAGCTCACGCTCATGGTTTCGGAGCTTAACCTAAGGGTAACAGATTACCCGGTTCTATATTGGGAGATTACTTTGAAATGACAGAAATAGAATTAACGAAAGACAACTTTGAGAGTGAAGTACTTGATTCGGATGTTCCCGTGCTTGTAGATTTTTGGGCACCCTGGTGTGGCCCCTGCAAGGCAATGGGATTGATCCTCGATGAAATCGAGAGAGATTCCGGTGATAGTTTTAAGATAGGAAAAGTGAATGTGGACAAAGAGGAAGAGCTTGCCAACCAATATGACATCATGAGCATTCCTACCATCAAAGTATTTCGGAACGGTGAGGAGACTGCTTCTCACATAGGCAAAATATCACAATATGAAGTCCTTAGAATGGTCTTCATGGAGCAATAGTTAAAAGAGGATTAAACAATGGAAATTGAATTATATAAATGTACTGTTTGCGGACAGGTAATAGCAGTAATTAAGGATACCGGGAACCCGGTAAGGTGTTGTGGCAAGCCTATGGAACACCTGGTTCCCTGCACCACGGATGGAGCTTTTGAGAAGCACATCCCGGTTTATACGATTGAGGATGGAGTTATTAAGGTGACGGTCGGGGAGATTGAGCATCCCATGCTGGCCGATCATTACATCGAATGGATCGCCGTCATGACGAAGAACGGAGTATTCATGAAGAAGGCTCTGATGCCCGGCATGAGACCCAAGGCAACCTTCCCTCTGCTGAACGGAGATGAGGTCGAGGCCGTATACGCCTACTGCAATCTGCATGAATTTTGGAAGGCATGAGTCATGAGACGGATTACCTTTTTCGATGCAAAAAACTATGACAGGGAGTCTTTCCTTTTGGCAACCGAACAGTATGCCGGCAGTGGAAAGGAGTTTGAACTGAAGTTTTTTGAAACACGTTTAACGGTAGATACCGTGAATCTCGCAGAAGGGTCCGATGTGGTGTGCGTATTTGTAAATGATACGATAAACGCTGCCGTGATTGATGCACTTACGCATTTTGGTGTGAAGCTCCTGGCACTGCGATGTGCCGGCTATAACAATGTGGATATTTCGTATGCATACGGCAAGCTGCATATTGTAAGGGTGCCTTCCTATTCTCCTTATGCAGTTGCCGAGCATGCGATGGCTCTGCTGTTAACCAGCGTGCGTCGTATTCATAAAGCTTACAATCGGACGCGGGAATTCAATTTTTCACTCGACGGGCTCACCGGGTTTGACCTGCACGGCAAAAACATCGGAATCGTCGGAACCGGAAAAATCGGTCGCATATTTGCAGAAATCTGCAGCGGCTTTGGCATGCATGTACTTGCTTATGACAAGTTCCCCGCCTTGGAAAGCGGCCTTACTTATGTACCGCTTGAGGAAATCTGGAGCCAAAGCGACATCATTTCGTTCCACTGTCCTTTGACGGAGGAAACGAAGCACATGGTAAATTCGGAATCAATACGCAGAATGAAGAAGGGCGTGATTCTGTTAAACACATCAAGAGGTGCGCTTATCGATTCGGAGGCCTTGCTCTTTGGCATCAAGGAACGAATCGTCGGAGCCGCCTGCCTGGACGTATATGAGGAAGAGTCGGATGTGTTCTTCCACGATTTTTCAGGGCACATCGTGGAGGACGATACACTGGCGAGACTTCTGTCCATGCCGAACGTGATTGTGACATCCCATCAGGCGTTTCTGACGAAAGAGGCGCTTTCAAATATAGCGGATACTACGCTTTCAAATGTAGCCGAATTCTTGGATAACGGCTGTTGTGAAAATGAATTGTGTTACAAATGCGCGCAGTTTACTGCCTGCAAAAAAGAACACAAAAAGCCCTGTTTTTAATAAATAAATTGAATGTTAAATGGAGATTAAACAAATGAATAGATGCAACAAATACGAAGGAACCAGGACAGGGAAAAACCTGGAAGCTGCCCTGGCCGGTGAGGCTCTGGCACGGAATAAGTACACGTTTTTTGCTTCCCGTGCCAAAAAGGACGGGTATGAGCAGATTGCAGCAATCTTTCTGCAGACTGCGGAGTATGAGAAGGAACACGCAAAGATATGGTATAAGGAATTGTATGGCATTGGGGATACGGTAGAGAATTTGGCAGTTGCTGTCGATGGGGAGAATTATGAATGGACCGATATGTATGAGGGCTTTGCCCGCACGGCGGATGAGGAAGGATTTCACGACATCGCGGACAAATTCCGCGCGGTTGCAGCCATTGAACGGCATCACGAGGAGAGGTATCGTGCGCTTCTAAACAATATCGAATTCTCCGAGGTTTTTCGTAAGTGTGGCGTGGAGGTATGGGAATGCAGAAACTGCGGCCACATTGTTGTTGGAACGGAGGCTCCTGAAATCTGCCCTGTATGTGCACATCCGCAAGGGTTCTTTGAGGTAATGGCCGAGAATTACTAGGCCGGAAACGGAACCTGCTGCGTTGCAAGTTGCAAGCTGCCGCGGTAGAATTGTTTTAGCAATAAAGGAGGCCAGTATGTTTGAATTTGATGTGCGAGATGAGAAAAAATTGCGTATTATCGTAGATACCGATGCGGCTTGTGAGGCGGACGATCCATTTGCCATTACGCAGGCCATGCTCACACCGAAATTTATGGTGCGGGGAATTACTGCGGAGCATTTTGTAAGGGAAGGCTCGGTGGAACGTTCCCTTGCGGAGGTCAATCGAATTCTGGAAGCACTGAACATTACGAATGTGCCGGCCTTTTTGGGCGAACCCGGACCCATGGAAGAGGGGCGTGAGATATCCCCTGCGGTACGGTTTATCATTGAGGAAGCGATGCGTGAGGATTGTCACCCGCTTACCATTCTGTGCCTGGGGGCCATTACAAATGTGGCGGTTGCGATACGCACCTGCCCCGAGATTATAAGCAGGATCCATGTGATATGGATTGGAACCTTTGGCAGCGAACCTGCGCCGGTTCCGTTCCGTGAGTTCAACGCAGGCAATGATATTAAGGCGGCGAACCTGGTTCTTTCAAGCGGTGTAAAGCTGTGGCTGGTTCCGGCTCCCGTGTATACGACCATTCACATCGGGCTGGCTGAAATCCAAAGCCGTATTGCTCCGCTCGGTGCAATCGGACGCCATTTGTTTGATCAGATGGTTGCTTATAACAATTCCGATGAAGCCGCTTGGACGCAGGGCGAAAGCTGGTCTTTGGGCGATTCACCCGCGGTGGCCATAGCAATGAACCCCGGTTGCGGCCATTATTTTGAAACGGTGGCACCGGAAATCCTTCCGGACACAAGCAGCGCCCGGAAAGCGGGCAATCCCGTAATTCGGGAATATAAGGACGTGGACAGTCGCTTCATTATTGAGGACTTAATCGCCAAGCTTCAGATTCATGTCAATACAATCCAATGAAGTGCATGAAGCCATAATACAGGCGGTTTAGACCACGCAACTTTTTCACAATCATTTCATATTCATTGTCGAGTTTCAGCATGTCACCATGGTTGAGCGGCTCACTCGAATAGAGCAGCTTTTCATAGATCACTGAAAACGCGGTAAGTGGAAGACCGGCTTCCGAATCAAGGCGAAAAACAAATTCGCGTATGGTTTCGGGGTCGGCCTTTTTGTAGCCAAGGCGGCGCAGAAGGTTCATGATCTGGCGACAGGTTACGAGTGCCGCCTGCTCGCGGGTAAGCCGTTCAAAACGTCGACGATTCACAATACGTTCCACAAGCAGAAGCACAAACAATACGACAAAAAGCATGAGAATCGGGAGGGCAATTTTGTACCACGGAATCTCTTCCTTTATCTTTGCGGTGCTGTTCGTAATCAGAACATCCTCGTGCGGAGGCTCGGTTGGAGGCGGAGTATATTTCGTATACGCGGAGAGGTCGATTTTCTTTTTGGCCTCCCAGGTGTCCGTAATCTCGATGCCGGGGGTCGGCTCAAAGACGAGCCAGCCGAGACCGTCAACATAGGCTTCGGGATAGGCATGTGCCATCGTACTGGTAACCGTTGTTGTGTTGCTCGGGAATAAGGGGACACGATAGCCGTGCACGTAGCGGGCCGGAATGCCCTCGGCTTGCGCCAAAAGGACAAAGGCCGTGGCGAAGCTGTTGCAGTGACCGCGGCGACTATCCAGGATGAAGTAATCAAGGAAAGCAGAAGGCGTATCCACATAGTCGGGGAGGGCACCGGGCTGCGTTGTGTATTCAAAGTCTGCAAAGGCTTTTGAGAGTGCAACCAGCTTGTCGTAATCCGTCCGGGCGTCACCGATGGCCGCTGTCAGGAAGGCCTGTACCCCTTCCGACAAATCCGTAAACGCAGGGGATAAGGGGCTGAGAGTGCCGCTGTATAAAAGTTCCTTATAGGCCAAAAACGATTCGTAGGAGTACTCGGGACCTCGCAGATTATGCTGGTCGCATACGAGTTCCCAGTCCTCTTTGGTGAGCTGAAGCCCCGCGTCTATAAGCTCATGAATCAGCTCATTATTTCTGTTAATAAGGTAGTACTTCGTTACGTAGCTGGTTCCAATCCCCATCCTTTTCTCGAAAAGGACCTCATAGAGATTATAAATAACGGGTGTTTCCATATAATTCACTTCAGAAATCAACGATTTGACCGGCGTGAATACGTGCTTTGTGGTCGTATTGTCGAAGTAAATGCGAATGTCGCAGGTGCGTTGATAATCGTTCACGCGGAACATGTTGACGTTTGAAATCGCACAGGCAGTCTGCATGGTATCGAGCATGTAAGAGTATTCACAGATGGATTCGTTCCACTTTCGACCGTCGAAATCATCAAAGTATTTGCCGTCCAGATAGGCATATTCGGGAGCAAGGCGTCCGGCTGTGATCGTCATCACCGTGACGGCTTTACCGCCTACGTTTCCGGAGATATCGGCATCCTCCGAGAAACCGAACTGTGAATCCAGATCCTCTGTGGAGTCTTTGCGACTGAGCTCCTGCACGATATCGGTGACCGTATCCGAAATCCGGCCGACGATGTTTCGTGTGATGGGCCAGTCATAGGGCATGTCCCTGCCGGGAATAAAGAAAGCGGCGAGAGAGAGCACCAAAGCAAAGGGGAAAAGCCGCACGACGAAGTCGGGAAGTGCATCCCCGCCCCGAGAGCGGAACCTGATTTCCTCGAAAACGATGGTAAGCACGAGGAGTGTGGCGCTCAGCAGCCCGAGCTTGTCGTCGATGATGTCCAAAAAGTAGGAGCTGACCAAAAGCCCGGCGACCAGAATGCCGCATCCGAGCTTCACCTTGCGGACCTTTTGCATGAGGACATTCAAAACTACGATGCCCACGGAAAGCAGAAACGCAGAGAGCAACCAGTCATGCCCCATTAGAAACTCACTACGCATCTCTCTTGTGGTCGCCAAAAAGAAACCGCCGCCCAGTGCCACAAGACTGCAGCCCAGGATGATACGCTTTTTATTGTTTACTATGGTAAATACGGACAAAACTACAGTGACCGCCAGCATGAAAATCGTAGGCAGGTAAGGCTGCTCGATGCCGCGAACCGCACTGATATACGGAAGCAGGGCGTGTTCCGCCAAAATCGTGGAGAGCGTCGTATAAATCAGAAAGTACAGAATATCAATCATCTTGCACCTCCTCACCTAAGGACTCAGTGCCCAGGTACAGTACGTTCTCTGCGGTCACCTTAAGGAGCGAGACATCGTTTTGGGCGCCAAAAACAATCCCGGAAACCTCCGCGTAGAAGCGCTCGAAGTCGGTCATGGAGCTTAGAACAAGATGCCGAAGCCCCTCGGAAACATAGTGAATCTCGACGCAGTTATGGCGATTCAGAAAATAGATGGTAAGTGTGATAAGCCTTGTAAGTAAGGCATCTTCCCGTGGAATGTACTCCTCACAGTCTTCTGAATAACGCATGGTATTTAATAAAATATGGACGTTGTTCTGCTCCTCGCTCGTAAGCCGGGCGACCATGAGCTTATTGTTTTTGGCACTGGCCTTCCAGTTGATGCTTCGGAGCGAGTCGCCGCTTACATAGGGGCGTACAAGCAAATCGCGAATCGTGGGCGTGTCGAGGGAGGCGTTCTTTGAAAAGAGACATTCCTCCTCGCCCATGCTGCCCGTGGGGTATTCGATGGCGGGGAGAACCTGTGCCATCAGGGGCTCGCGGTTTTTGTAGTGGAGTGAGAACAGGTTCAGAAAGTCCGTGAGGATGATTTTTTTAATGCCGATGGGATATTCGCCGCGGTATTTGCAGATAATGGGCGTGGTGGTGCTGTAGCCGGAGTGCGGCATCAGCTCGTAGCAGGCGTCCCGGTTTAGTAGTCCGTAGTCGACGCCGAACTCATAGAAGGACACGCGAATACGCGCAAAGGCGAAGGGACTTTCGTTCTGGAGCGTGAAATAGTAGGAGACGGGTGCACGGCTGACGAGGCCATGGCTGTTCAAACTCTGGTAAATGCGAAATCCGAGCAGGACAAAAAGAAGGTATGCATACATCACGACGGGAAGCAGGGTGAGGGTCCAGAACAGACCGTAGCTTAAGGTGCCGCCGTAGAAGGAGATACCGACGATGGACAATATCCATACTGCGAGGTAAATAAGTCGATTTCTAAGCATGATTACTCCATGGGAACTTTGGCACTTAATAAAAGGGAAGTCAGGATTTTGTTGATATCCTCCTTGCGGACCTTGGCTTCGGGGGTCAGTGCCATGCGGTGATGCAGAACAGAAAGTGCAACGGCTTTGACATCATCCGGGGTCACAAAGTTGCGGTCCGAAAGAAAGGCCTTGGCCTGTGCTGCCTTCGTGAGCTGCAAAAGAGCACGGGGACTTGCGCCGGTAACGAAACGCTCCTCCTTGCGGGTGAGGTCGATGATGTTGTAGATATACTTGAGCACGCTGTCACTTACGGTGATTTCACTTACTTTTTGGCGTGCCAAAAGCAATTCCTCCGCGGTGAAAACGGGCTGCACGCTGTCAAGTGTGGTGCCGCTTAAGAAATTGCGGGCGAGTTCGAGTTCCTTTGAGGCACTCGGGTAGCCGATAGAGAGCTTCATCATGAAACGGTCGAGCTCGGCTTCGGGCAGCGGGTAAGTGCCGACAAATTCAATAGGGTTCTGCGTGGCGATGACGATAAAGGGCACCGGAAGACTCAGAATATTGCCGTCAACGCTGATTTGGTCCTCGGACATGGCTTCGAGTAGCGCAGACTGGGTCTTCGGAGAGGTACGGTTGATCTCGTCGGCCAGGATAATCTGGTGCATGATGGCACCTTCATGAAAGTCGAATTCATTGGTCTTCATGTTGAACACGGAAAGACCGGTCACATCCGAAGGCAGCGTGTCCGGCGTGAACTGGATGCGGCCGTAATCAAGCCCCATGGCACGGGCAACCGCCTTGGAAAGCGTGGTTTTGCCCACTCCGGGAACATCCTCGAGCAGTACGTGGCCGCCTGCCAGTATGCAGGTGAGCACATCCTCGATGACGTCCTCTTTGCCCACGAAGTATCGGTTTATCTCTGTCAAAACATTGTTAATCACGGCGTAATTCCTTTCATGCGAAGTATTTCATAAAGGTCATGTGTGAAGCGGTTTGCAACGATGCTTTCTGTATTGTATCATTTGAATAGGTGGATGTGCTACCGATACGATATGAATTTTACATGAACATAGTGTGAAAGATGCGGAGATAGTGTGAAATGCCAAAAATAAATACTAAAGCCGGGCAGAACAGGATTGCATATTTTCATCTTCCCGGGCTCTTTGAATTTTACGAACTGTATCGCCTTTTCTTAAAAGTATACCGGGAACACCGCGAATTCTTTTATGAATACTGCGAAATAGGCTCCATCTACGGCGCTCCTGCGGATTGCCTCTGGGGAGGCGGCCGCGTCGGTTATGGCGATGCGGACCCTAAAAAGGTACTTGCTCTTTTGCGGGAGTATGGCATCTCGGGACGCCTGACTTTCAGTAATTCGCTTCTTACGAAGGAGCATCTTGCCGATTCAAAATGTAATAAATTATGCAGGTTATTCTCTGAAGTGGAGTCCTCATCCCATGGTGTCATCGTACACTCCGACCTGCTGGCAGAATACCTTCGTGAGCAGTACCCGAACCTTTACCTGGTTTCGTCCACAACCAAGGTTATCACTTCCTTTGATGGCCTGAAGGCGGAGCTCAATCGGGAGGAATTCCGTTACGTGGTTCCGGACTTTCGCCTGAATAAATCCTTTGATTCTCTTTTGCAGCTGGCCCCTTTGGAAAAGGAGAAGGTAGAATTTTTGTGCAACGAATGCTGCGATTTTCACTGCATGGCACGGCGTGAATGCTATGAAAATGTGAGCCGCAAGGCCCTTTTGGAGGATGTCCCCGATCATGTTTGTCAGGCACCCTTCGCAAGTGAAGGCTACCGCTTCTCAAGAGCCATGCAGAATCCCGGCTTCATCGGGACAGAAGACATCAGGGACACATACCTTCCCATGGGCTTTCAGCATTTTAAGATTGAAGGACGCTCTCTGGGTAGTGCCATGGTCTTTGAATTCCTGCTCTATTATCTGACCAAGCCCGAATACCGGCTTACGGTACGCGAGATGATTTATCTGGACAGCATGCTGGATTTGTTTTAGAAGCAAGTGGGGCCGTTACCGCCACCCAACACAACATAGAAAGTAATTTGTTAAAAGGAGATTATACATATGAGTTTAGCAGCATTCATAATATGGTCTGTAATCGGATTTGGATTGTGCGTTCTCGGAATCGTTACATTTTTTATCAAAAAGCCGGCCTCCTTCATGGCAGGAATCAGTGTTAAGAAAGTGGATGACGTGAAAGGATATAATCGCGCCACGGGAATCCTCTATTTAGTATACGGTGCAGTCTTCATTCTGCTTGGACTGCCGCTTATATGGAACGAAAATATGGCGCTGATCCTTTTGTCGATTGTGTGCGTCGTATTCGAGACCATTATATGCGTGGCAATCTATTCCGTAAGGATTGCCAATAAGTATTCACTTGACTTGGAATGATTTAAGTGTTAATATCTCACATGTTCATTAAAACGAAATGAGAGGATAGTTTATGTTAAGCGTGGTAGTTAAATAACCCATATCATGGTTTATGATATGTAAGGCTGCAGTCGAACCGGCCTTAGTGGTATTTATTACGCTTAATCAAATCCTGGTTGAATTTACGGTTTCGTTTTGAATGCATCAACGAAAGTGTATATAGTGTTTCTTTGTATTTATGACCATGATGTCTTAAGCGTAAGATATCATGGTTTTTTTACGTTTTAATTGAAAGGAAGGCTTAACAAGGATGGAAAATCAAATTGAATTTAATAGAGTAAAACAAATATGGGCAGATCTCGCAGTGACCGGCAAGGCCAAAGAGCAGATTGCGGGCTGCGAAATCATTCTGGACGAGACTACACTTAGAAAGGAACTCAGGGACACCACGAATGCCAGGGAATTGATTGAGAAGCTTGGAAATCCGCCGTTGCAGGATGTTTCGGAGATTCTGGAGATTCTGACGATTGCGAAGACCGGAGACTGTCTGACGCCGTACCAGCTTGAGAGGGTGCAGGGCATTCTGACCGTCCTTGAGAGACTGTCCTCCTATCTTAAAAGGGGACATCAGTATCAGAATTCCTTAAGCTTCTACGATGAATCGCTCAAAACGCAGGAGGAGCTTCGGGAGGAAATCCTTCGGCAGATTAAAGGAGAAAGAGTGGACGATCATGCGTCCAAGATGCTGTACGACATTCGTTTGAAGATTCTGCAACTGGAAGATGAAATGAAGCAGAAGGCGGAGCTGATTATGCGAAACAACCGCGTCTGCATGGCGGACAGCTTTTGTACTACGAAGAACGGCCGTGTCTGCGTGCCCGTAAGGAAGGAATACAGATACAAGATAGCGGGCAACCTGGTTGACAAGTCCGGCACGGGCAGCACCCTCTTCATCGAGCCGGAAGGCGTGGCCAAGCTGGGCGAGCAGGTGCAATCCCTAAAGATTGACGAGGAGAATGAGGTATATCGTATTTTGTATACACTGACGGCACAGGTGGCCGATTGTGCCGAGGAGCTGGAGGACAACATGAAGCTCATCGAGCGACTGGACTACAGCTTTTCGAAGGGAAAACTGAGCCTTGAGATGGAAGGAAGCGAGCCGGAAATCAATTTCGACCGAAAGATTGAGCTCCTTGAGGCCAGACATCCCCTGATGGACCGTGCAGTGAGCGTCCCCCTTACCTTTACGCTGGGGGACGGCAATCGCGGCGTGGTCATTACGGGCCCCAACACGGGCGGTAAAACGGTTGCCATCAAGACGGTCATGCTGAATTCCATCATGGCACAGTGCGGGCTTCATGTCTGCTGCAAAAAAGCAAGTATCTGCATGAATTCCGGTTATTTTTGCGACATAGGCGACGGCCAGAATATTCACGATAATCTGTCCACGTTCTCATCGCACATCAAGAATGTCCTTGCGATTCTGAAGGAAACGGGCAGGGACAGCTTTGTCATTATGGATGAGCTGGGCTCGGGAACGGACCCGCAGGAAGGCATGGGAATCGCGATTGCAATTTTGGAGAAGCTTCGGGAGAGCGGTGCCAATTTCCTGGTAACTACCCATTATCCGGAGGTGAAGGAATATGCGAGCCGAAGTGAGGGCATCATAAACGCACGTATGACCTTCGACCGACAGACACTTAAGCCCACGTACAGGATGGTTATTGGCGAAGCCGGCGAAAGCTGCGCGTTCTATATCGCGGACCGGCTCGGCATGCCGGCGGATATGCTGAAGATTGCGGTCGCAGCGGCTTACGGCGAGAGTGCGGTGGAGGAGTATGCGTTTTTAAACGAAGAACTGCAGAAAACTTCCGGGCCAAAAATAAACCGAACCCGGAAAAAACGTAAAATAACAAGCGTTACTGATAAATTTCAAGTCGGAGACAGCGTAATGGTGATGCCGGAAGGCAAAATCGGTATCGTGTGCGAAGAAGTAAACGAAAAAGGCGTGCTTCGGGTACAGATTGCCGGACGCAAAATCTGGATTAACCATAAACGCGTGAAACTGCATGTCAAGGCGGAGGAGCTGTACCCCGAGGATTACGATATGTCCATTGTTTTTGACAGTGTGGAGGTGCGCAAAAAGCGACATGACATGGGTCGGAAGTATACCACCGAGACGCTTGAATATGATGAGAATGACTAAGTAAAATCCGCGCATAAGTTACATAGACGGAGTCTTTTGTGTTATACTGACAGGTATGAGTGCTTTTTGAAAGGAGCATATAAATGAGTAGTGGAATTGAAATCAAAAATCTTCGAAAGGAATTCGGTACGCTGACGGCAGTGGATGATTTGTCCCTTACCATCCGTGAGGGCGAGATATTTGCTTTCCTCGGCGTAAACGGTGCCGGCAAAACGACCACCATACGGATGCTGACCGGTCTTACCAAGCCTACCTCCGGGGATGCCCTCGTGCTCGGACACAGCATTCTTACGGAGCTTAACGAAGTGAAGAAGCTTTGTAATCTGTCGCCGCAGGAAACTTCCGTAGCCCCCAACCTTACGGTTCGGGAGAACCTTGATTTTATCGCCGGAATTTACGGCATTGATAAGGAGGAAACCCAAAAGCGTGAGGCGGAAATCCTTGAGAATTTTGCCCTTCAGGAGGTGTGGGACAAAAAGGCCAAGACGCTTTCGGGCGGTTATCAGAGAAAGGTAAGCATTGCCATGGCCCTGATTACCGAGCCCGGAATTCTGTACCTTGATGAGCCTACTTTGGGACTGGATGTGCTTGCAAGACGTGAGCTTTGGCGCCTCATCGAGCAGTTACGCGGCAAGGTGACCATCGTCCTTACGACGCACTACATGGAGGAGGCCGAAGCGCTTTCCGACCGCATCGCCATTATGGTGAAAGGCAAAAAAGCAGCGGAGGGAACCCTTACAGAACTCAGGGCACTAACCGGCAAAGAAAAACTGGAAGATATATTTGTATCTATCGTGGAGGAGAAGGCATGAAGAGTATAGTTTTTGCAAGCCGCGTAGGCAAAGAAATACGTAGGGACCCGCTCAGCTATATTTTCTGCCTCGGATTTCCCATTATTATGCTTATTATCATGAGTATTGTGGACAACAGTATTCCGGAGGAAGCCCATATGACGGTGTTTCACATTGAGAACCTCGCACCGGGCATCGCCTATTTCGGACTTACCTTTGTCATGCTGTTTACAAGTATTCAGGTTTCAAAGGACAGAACCACAGCCTTGCTACTTAGGCTTTATGCATCGCCCATGACCCCCATAGAGTATATGGCCGGTTATACGCTGCCGGTTCTGGTGCTCGGGGTTGTGCAGTGTGTCATCTGCTATGCCGCTGCATTTGTCATCGGACTTTGCAAGGGCACAACGCTTCCGGTACCGGAGATGCTTTTTTCCATGGTGCTTTTGGTTCCGTCCCTGCTGTTGTTTGTGGGCTGCGGAATTCTTTTTGGCAGCGCCGTAAATGAAAAAGCCGCACCGGGACTGTGCTCCATCATTATTTCCGGAGTCGGCATCATCGGCGGTGTCTGGATGGACGTGGACGGACTCGGAGGAACCATCAAAAAAGTAGCGGAGGCATTGCCGTTCTACCACGGGGTGAAGCTTGCAAGACTTCCGTTCGGAGCAGGCCTTTCGGGCGCTCCCGTGCAGCTCTTGTGGACCTTTGGAAGTGCACTCGTAGTGTACGTTTTGGCAGTGGTCGTATTTACTTCCAAAATCCGAAAAGACGTTAAGTAGTTTGGAAACATTGAAATAGTGAAAAAGAAGCTTGAAGGGAGTACTTCTGTGAGAAAAAAGAAAACAACCGGGACGCGGTGCAGCCTGAAGGATGTCATCCGGAGAATGCGGGACGGATATTGCGACCGGGATGTATGGGAGATGGATGAGTGGTTTCTGACCGTGGTGCCCCGGATGCTTTTGGAACTTAGAGAGAACTCGCACGGCTTTCCGTTTAGGGTGGGCGATATGGTCGGCTACGATACGGCGCATCCGGAGGAAGAAAAAGAGAAGGCGGCAGAGGAGAAGTGGAAAGCAATCCTTGCTGAAATGGCATTCTACCTGCAGGAAGCGGGGAAGGAAGGGCCACAGGAATATCGAGACGAATGTAAGAATAAAGGTTTACAGTTATTTAGCGAATGGTTTTGGGAGTTGTGGGACTGATGGACTTACAAAGATGTGAGATGCTGGCCGAATATAACGCGCTTGTAAATGACGAGGATGCGTTACTTTTTGTCATGAACGGGTATTTTCCCGGGGAGCCGGAGAATAGTGTCATTTATTATAACGACGGCGAAGATGCGCTTTTGGAGCGCAGGCCGGGGCAGTTCATTATGATGGACCGGCTGAATTCCCATGTGTGGGAACCGCTGGGGAAGGCCTCGTACGTCCTTGTTAAGGAGAACGAGACGAGCTACATGTATACGGCGAATGTGTCCAAAGAGGACGTGTCGGCGTTTATCCGGCAGATGTACGAGGAACGGGATTATTCCGGACCGTATACGCATCCGTATCCGTTAACCACAGGGGCTTACGAACAGGGCAAGGTAATCTGTGACTGTTGCCAAAAAGAAACTACCGTGTATTATCGGGAGGATTCAGAGGATGGCAGTACGCTTTCGCTATGTCCGCAGTGCGTGTGGAAGGCTCCAAAGTATAAAACGGCCCGTCCGGAACGTTATTTTTGGCCCCGGCACTGTGGCGATAGTGAGACGATTTACTACGGCAAGCTTAAGTACGAGGACATTTCCCGGGAAATGTGGCAGGAGTACTTGAAAAACTGGAATTATGAAGGCAATCCGCATCGCAGAATCGATGCTGCGAGACTGAAGGAAGGCATTCGGGACGGAAGTGTGGAAGCGCATCTGTTCAAATGCCGTGAGTGTGCGGCGCACCTGATTTATTGCATTGAGGTGGACAGGTAAATGAATTACATGAAAAAGGCAGCATGGCGCAGTAGTTTTGCTAAGGTGGTTACTGCAATGCTTTTGGGCCTGATTATGGCGGGCTGTACGCCCGGGCAGCAATGTACGGATGTCCGACTTAAGCTGGAAGCGGACGGCTATCTGGATGGTTGGGTTTATTTGCAGGATATTGAAAGTTTGGATGACGAACAGAATCCTGTCGGGAGAATTTTGTTTGCTTTGTATGAAAATGAAGAAACTCCGGGAGAATATGCCGTACTTCACATGACTAAAATGACCGTCCCAAACACGTATGACGGTTATTTTGTGAAAGTAACCTATGACAAAGAGCAAGGTACTGCTCAAAAGCTGGGAGACCGGCTCATGAATATTGCTGCAATCTATGATGAGACGGGTATTCAGATATCGGTTAAAGTTATGGATTAGTGCATGATACGGAGATTAGTGTGAAAATGCAGGCATTTTCACGCGACACTTTGTGTCGCAATCCGTAGCAGTTTCGCTGTAATACAGTGAAGGGCTAAATATACCGGATTGCGAAATGCGGGGATTAGTATGAAAAATGCAAAGCATTTTTCATGCGACACTTTGTGTCGCAATCCGTAGCAGTTT
>JAZLJD010000055.1:0-44276 GCA_045617725.1 Lachnospiraceae bacterium | reverse complement strand
TTGGGATCAGAAAGATGATCCGTTCTATCAGATCATACTGATGCTCATATACAACGGATGCAGAATCTCTGAATTCCTTGATCTTAAGAAAGAGAACGTAAATCTGGAGGAGCAATACTTCGATGTAACAGCCAGCAAGACAGAGAACGGCATACGAAGAGTTCCCATAGCAGATAAGGTTCTTCCATTCTACAAAGCCTGGTATAAAAGTTCTGAATGCGAATACTTGCTTCACACCTTAGATCAGAAACACTTTACTTACAGGAACTATTACGACAGTTACTGGACACCGCTCATGGAAGCCTTAAGTTTCGACCATACGCCGCATGATACCAGACACACCTGCATATCAATGTTAGCTGAAGCTCATGTAGATCAGACCATGATCAAGAAGATTGTAGGCCATAGCGGAGCCATGACACTGACGGAACGTGTCTACACCCACCTTGATGTAAATGCACTCTTGGAAGCAATAAATAAAATCTAATAAGTGATATTTTTGCTTCCTACCTGCTGCTTACTCGCTTATTACCGTTCAAAATTTAGGGGATTTCACCACTGCTCACGACGTTTCAAGATAAAAGAAAAACCCCGGAAACACTGGATTTCCGAGGTTTGTAAATTCTTTGAAATATTCTCTTGATTATCTCTTTGAGAACTGAGGAGCACGTCTTGCTTTCTTTAAGCCGTACTTCTTTCTTTCCTTCATACGAGGATCTCTGGTTAAGTAGCCTGCTTTCTTAAGAACAGGTCTGAAATCACCATCAACCTTAAGTAATGCACGAGCGATACCATGACGGATAGCGCCTGCCTGGCCGGTAGTACCACCACCGTAAACAGTAACCTTAACATCATATTTGTCAAGAGTCTCGGTAGCTGCAAGGGGCTGACGAACGATTACCTTAAGGGTATCAAGTCCGAAGTACTCATCAAGGTCTCTCTTGTTAATTGTAATATTTCCTTTACCGGGAGTCATATATACTCTTGCGATAGATTTCTTTCTTCTACCAGTTCCGTAGAACTTAGCTGCTGCTGCTTTTGCTTTAGCCATGACTTATTATCTCCTTTCAGTTATTAGAACGTTAATGCTTCGGGTTTCTGAGCTGCATGAGGATGCTCAGCACCAGCGTAAACGAAGAGTTTCTTGTACATCTCGTTTCCTAAAGGTCCCTTAGGAAGCATACCCTTAACTGCAAGTTCAATAACTGCTTCGGGTTTCTTGGCAAGCATTTCACGGAGAGTAGCCTCCTTCATACCGCCAACATAATCTGAATGATGATAGTATACCTTCTGATCAAGCTTACGTCCGGTAACCTTAATCTTCTCAGCGTTAACAACGATTACATAATCGCCTGTATCAATATGAGGTGTAAAAATAGGTTTGTTCTTTCCTCTTAAAACCTTGGCAACTTCAGCGGAAAGACGACCAAGGGTCATGCCTGTAGCATCAACTACATACCATTTTCTATCAATGGTAGCGGGGCTAGCCATAAATGTCTTCATAGTATATCCTCCATTAAAATATGCAACTGTTTTCCATTCCCAAAAGGTACAGATGTCCGGGCCATACCTCGCGGTTTGATTTCATTAAGACGCAGTAACGGTTCTCCGGGGCAGGAGTTCCGATACGGGTAATTCTGATGAGAAGGCAGAATACACCCTTCTGACGTCACACTAGAACATTATATTCACTAGTTCAGTCCGTGTCAATTACTTTTTGCAAAGTATATCCGATTAATACGAGGCCGCAAGCAGGCGCCGTCAGGCCCACCGCGGTACGTTCTCCGCTTTCCAATGCCTCGGCGATGCATTCGGGCGACAGTCTCCCCCGTCCTATGTCCACAAGCGTTCCCGCTATGATGCGTACCATGTTGTATAAAAATCCGTTTCCTTCGATGCCAAAAACAATCTCATCGCCCTTTTGAATAACCTCGGCGGTATAAATCGTGCGAACCGTCGTAAGTGCCTGCGAGCCGCTTGCACAAAATGCACGGAAATCATGCTCGCCGATTAAAGCGGCACATGCCTTCTGCATTAATGCGATATCGAGATGATAGCCCACATGCCAGCTGTACAAGCGTCGCATGGGATCCGGGAACTCGGTATTCAAAACGCGATACTCGTAACGCTTTCGAAAATTCCCGTGCCGCGGGTGGAATGCAGGATCCGTCTCATAACTTTCCACGACGCGAATATCGGCAGGAAGAAGCGGATTGATTGCGTACAAAAGCCGGTCGCCCGGTATCGTCGTATCACTGTCAAACACGGCAAGATTCCCGAGTGCATGCACTCCGGCGTCCGTACGGGAAGCGCCGATTACCTCTATGTGCTCGTTCAGAAGCACGCTGAGGGCTTCGTTCAGCACACCTTCAATGGTCTGCGAGGTGCCATCCTGTGCCTGCCAGCCATGATATCGGGTTCCGTCATAAGCTACTTTGATGCAAAATCGTTTCATAAACACCTGCTAAAAATCGATTCCCTTGCTCTTTAAGAACACAAGGAACAGTTTACCGACTACTACATAAAGGACCATAACCGCAAACATAAGAGCATCCGACTTCTTATATTTAAGCGGATTCAGTTTCGTTCTTCCTTCGCCGCCACGGTAGCAGCGCACCTCCATTGCCATTGCCAGATCGCCGGCACTTCGAAAGGCCGAAACGAACAACGGCACAAGAAGAGGAACAAGTCCCTTCACCTTCTTCACAATACCACCGCTTTCGAAATCTGCACCACGTGATATCTGTGCCTTCATGATTTTGTCCGTCTCATCCACCAGAATCGGAATGAACCGGAGTGCAATCGACAGCATCATCGCAATCTCATGCACGGGAACGCCGATGAATTTAAGAGGAAGCATAACCCGTTCAAGTCCGTCCGTAAGGCGACTGGGCGTCGTCGTAAAGGTCATAATGGAGGACCCGACAATCAGAAAGCTCAGTCTCAGGCCCATAAGCAGTGCCATCCTGAGGCCTTCACGGCTGATTTTGAAAATCCACCATGACGCAAGCAGTTCCCCCGGCGTCAAAAACAAATTTAACACCACCGTAAACAGTAGAAGCACAAAAATGGAACGCATTCCTCGCAGCATGTACTTAAGCGGAACTCCGGACAGAGCTATCATCATACCCAGATACAGGAATGCCAAAAAATATCCTATGAAGTTTTGAAAAAGGAACAGTGACAATAAATACGAAAAGGTTAGTGCAATCTTGGTCCTCGGATCCAGCGAATGCAGAAAGGATTTCGTACTATAGTATTGTCCTAAGGTAATATCCTTAATCATAAATTCTATCTGCCTGTCAATCTCATAATTTCGTCTGCGACTTCCATAACCGTCATTGCATCCGTGCGAACGGGAATGCCGGCTGCGTGTAAGTCATACAAAAGATTCGTCATTTCGGGTACATTTAAGCCGACACTCTGAAGGAGGTCCCTGTTCTTAAACACTTCCCTGACATCATCATCGAGTAATACACTGCCGTGATCCATCACAATCAGTCGTTCCACATAATGGGCCACATCTTCCATGCTGTGACTAACCAAAATAATCGTAATATGAAGCTCCTTTTGAAGCTTTTGAATCATTTCAAGGATTTCGCACCGTCCCATAGGGTCAAGGCCCGCAGTCGGCTCATCCAGAATGAGAATCTGCGGTTTCATTGCCAGAACGCCCGCGATGGCAACGCGTCGTTTTTGGCCTCCGGAAAGGTCAAACGGCGACTGATAAAAGCAGGAATCCTCGATGCCGACAGCCTTCAGGGCTTCATATGCCCGAAATTCGACGTCTGCGGTCGAAAGTCCGAGGTTTTTGGGGCCAAAGCATACGTCCTTAAAGACATTCACTTCAAAAAGCTGATGCTCGGGATACTGAAAAACGAGCCCGACCTTGGAACGAAGCTTGCGACGGTCGAAGGATTTTTCAAAAATGTCCTCGCCATCCAGGTAAACCGTACCGCTCGTAGGCTTCAAAAGGCCGTTCAACACCTGCAAAAGAGTAGACTTGCCGGAGCCGGTGTGCCCAATCACTCCGATAAACTTGCCGTCCGGAATCACCAGATTCACGTCCCTAAGGGCATGCACGGACTGCTCTGTATCGACACCGTATATGTAATTGACATGATCTGCAATCAATGTCATTGAAGGGCTCCTTTCAAAAGAGGAATCAGTTCCTCCCGCATCTCTTTCTCCGTCAAAATGTCCGCGCGAATCGGAATGCCGCACTTCCGAAGTTCATGTGCAAGTTTCGTAATTTCGGGCACATCCAGCCTAAGTTCCAAAAGCTTATCCTCCTGCTTAAATACATCGCGGGGGCTTCCTTCCATCACAACATGGCCATGGTCCATAACGATGACCCGCTGTGCAAGTGCCGCCTCCTCCATGTTATGCGTAATCAGAATGATGGTAATCTTTTCCACATCATTGAGTCCCTGCAGAGCACGCATTACTTCATAGCGTCCTCTCGGGTCAAGCATTGCGGTCGGCTCGTCCAAAACAATACACTTCGGATGCATTGCGAGAATGCCTGCAATGGAAACACGTTGTTTTTGGCCACCGGAAAGCTTTGTGGGCGAGAAGCCCGCATAGTCTTCCATACCGACTGCTTTCAGGCTTTCCTTTACGCGTTCGCGTATTTCTTTCGTGGGTATTCCCAGGTTTTCGGGGCCAAAAGCAACGTCTTCCTCGACGAGCTGCGCGATAATCTGGTTATCCGGATTCTGAAAAACCATGCCGGCCGTACACCGTATATTCCATAGAAGGCCTTCATCGCAGGTATCCATATCGTCTACCCAGACTGTGCCTTCCGTGGGATACAAAATCGCATTAAGGTGTTTGGCCAGGGTGGACTTGCCGGAGCCGTTGTGGCCCAAAATTGCGACAAATTCGCCCTTCTCAATGCCGATTTCGACATCATCCAATGCTCTGACGATTTCTTCTACATTGCCATCGTCATCGCGGCGAATATAATCAAAACCCAGTTTTTCAGTCTTTATAATACCCATAACACTCCTAAAAAGTTAACAGTTTCTAAATAGAGAAAAAGGGCGACAATACTGTCGCCCTCTAAAGACAATCTTAAACTAACTCAAGTACTACTTCCATAGCTGCGTCACCCTTACGAGGACCAATCTTAACGATTCTGGTGTAACCACCGTTACGTCCTACATACTTAGGTGCGATCTCATCGAACATCTTTGCTACGAGGTCAATCTCCTTGGTAGCTTTCTTTTTGCCAGCGGCCTGAGTGGGAACTTCTTTTACAGGATAGAATACTTTAAGCATCTGTCTGCGTGCATGAAGTCTAGAAGGAGCATCCTTCTTGATTTCTTTCTCAACTTCATCGAATACGGTAATCTTCTTGCCGTCTTTCTCTTCCTTAACTCTCTTGCCGTTCTTATCCTTACGGGGAACCTTTGCGGTTACCTTAACGGTCTCAAAGTTGTCTTTTTCCTTAATTGCTAATGCGATAAGTCCTTCAACAATCTTCTGAACTTCTTTAGCCTTAGCTTCGGTTGTAATGATTCTGCCCTTGCATACAAGGGAAGTTACCTGGCTTCTAAGTAAAGCCTTTCTCTGATCGCTTGTTCTGCCAAGCTTTCTGTACTCTGCCATAGTGGCTCCTTTCTGTCTCATCCGGTAATGCTTCCTTCGGACTTACTTACCGGACGGTGTCTAACAGTAGTTAATATTTATTCTTCCGGATTCTTGAAATCAAGACCCAGTTCTCTAAGCTTACCGATAACTTCCTCAAGGGACTTGCGACCAAGGTTACGAACCTTCATCATCTCATCCTGAGTCTTACCGATAAGTTCGGATACAGTGTTAATACCGGCTCTCTTCAAGCAATTGTAGGAACGAACGGAAAGCTCAAGTTCATCAATTGTCTTGTCTTCGTAATCGGTATTGGTAACGCTACCACTATTCGTGATAACCTGTGCTCCCTGTGCAACATCGGACAGCTCGATGAACATCTTAAGATGCTCGCTCAAAACCTTTGCTGCGAGGCTTACTGCCTCAACGGGATCGATTGTGCCGTTGGTATATACATCCAGAGTAAGCTTGTCGTAATCAGTAACCTGGCCAACACGAGTGTTGTTGATGGTCATATTTACACGCTCAACCGGAGTGAAGATAGAATCTACAGCGATAACACCGGCAGGAGTATCCTCTGTTTTGTTCTTGTCTGCACTTACATATCCACGGCCTTTGGTAATGGTAAGTTCCATATAAAGTTTGGCATTCTTACCGCTGAGGGTTGCAATAACCTGATCCGGATTCATAATTTCGATATCCTGATCAACCTTAATGTCAGATGCTTTTACAACACCCTCACCTTCAAAATTGATGTATGCCTTTTTGTCCTCATCAGTCTCAGAAGTGTTCTTGATAGCAAGGCTTTTGATGTTCATGATGATTTCGGTAACATCTTCTTTAACACCTTCGATAGAGCAGAACTCATGAAGAACATCTCCATCAGCGCCGGAAATCTTAACCTGACTAACAGCAGATCCGGGCAAAGAAGCAAGCATAATTCTTCTGAGGGAATTACCAAGGGTAATTCCGTATCCTCTCTCTAAGGGCTCTACGACAAACTTGCCGTATCTCTTATCTTCGGAGATCTCAGAAACTACATTGGCGTTGTCAAAATTGAATGCTAACACTGAAAATACCTCCTCTTCTATGATTGCGTTTTATTACTTGGAATACAACTCGACGATAAGCATCTCATCAACAGGAACATCAATCATTTCTCTGCTGGGAAGCATCTTAACAGTTGCTTTCATAGCATCAAAGTCTTCCTCAAGCCACTCAGGGATTAATCTGCCACTGGTGGTCTCCTGAATATCCTTGAAACGCTGAAGAGACTTGGAATTCTCCTTAATTTCAATTACATCGCCTGCTTTAACTAAGTAAGAAGGGATGTTAATAACCTTACCGTTAACGGTAACATGCTTATGATCAACGATCTGACGTGCCTCACGACGGGTTCTTGCAAGTGCCATTCTGAAGATAACACTGTCAAGTCTGGACTCAAGAAGAACCATAAGGTTCTCACCGGTCATACCCTTCATACGGTCAGCCTTCTCATAATAGTTACGGAAAGGCTTCTCAAGTACGCCATAAATAAATTTAGCTTTCTGTTTTTCTCTCATCTGAAGACCATATTCAGAAACCTTCTTGCCGGCTCTGGCGTTGGTTCTGTTGGACTTCTTGTCATATCCCAAAAATCCGGGCTCTAAGCCAAGAGCTCTACATCTTTTAAGAACAGGAACTCTATTAACTGCCATTTTAGATTTATCCTCCTAATTATTTCAACAAACTGTAATGTTATAAGCCGCGTTAAACTAAACTCTTCTGCGTTTAGGAGGGCGGCATCCGTTATGAGGTACAGGAGTCACATCACGAATGCTTGTAACTTCAAGGCCAGCTGCCTGAAGTGCACGAATAGCTGCTTCACGTCCTGATCCGGGACCTTTAACCATTACGTCAACGGTCTTAAGACCATGTACTAAAGCTGCTTTGGTAGCAGTCTCTGCTGCAACCTGTGCTGCATAGGGAGTAGATTTCTTTGAACCTCTAAATCCAAGACCACCGGCACTAGCCCAGCTGAGTGCATTACCCTCAGCGTCCGTTAACGTTACGATAGTATTGTTAAAGGATGCCTGAATATGTGCCTGTCCATGTTCAACGTTTTTCTTTACACGCTTCTTAACTACTTTCTTAGAAGCTGCGGTAACTTTCTTAGCCATGATAAACTAACCTACTTTCTCAAATTGAATAACTGTTTCGTTAAGTGACCAAAAACCATTAATATAGAAAGAATTACTTCTTCTTATTAGCAACGGTTCTCTTCGGACCCTTACGGGTTCTGGCATTAGTTTTAGTCTTCTGTCCACGAACAGGAAGACTCATTCTGTGACGTTTACCTCTGTAGCAGCCAACTTCCTGTAATCTCTTAATGTTGAGAGCTACCTCTCTACGGAGATCACCTTCTACCATGTAATCTTTTTCGATTACTTCACTGATCTGCTTTACTTCGTCATCCGTTAAATCTCTGACACGGGTATCAGGATTAACCTTCGCCTCAGCAAGGATCTTGTTAGAGCTTACTCTACCAATACCATATACGTAGGTCAGACCGATCTCAATACGCTTGTCTCTCGGTAAGTCAACACCAGCAATACGAGCCATTATTAATTCCTCCAATTTCTGCATGAAACTGTGTCATGCGCACACTAATTGATTGGGGCATTCCATAGAACACCCAACCGGATACAAAAGAATAAACATCCGGTCTATCCGCTTTACATCGGTATCAAAAAGTATCACTATCTGGTAATACTTACCCATGTATTATTCAGCAATGTCATCTGACGGGGATAACACGCTGCAGCCGCTTCATACTAACATGTCAGGTATGGGTCAACCCTGGCGCTGTTTGTGTTTGGGATTCTCACAGATAATCATGATTTTCCCTTTTCTTTTGATAACTTTGCACTTTTCGCAAATCGGTTTCACTGAAGTTCTAACCTTCATATCAAACCCTCCTTTCAAAAAAGACCGTTTTAGATTATATCACGACAAAAATACCAAATCAAGCACTTTCTTCAGCAATTTGGTATTTGTCCTAATCTCAATTACTTCTCTCTGTAAATGATTCTTCCCTTGGAAAGATCATACGGTGAAAGCTCAAGTGTTACCTTGTCACCCGGCAAGATACGGATGAAATTCTGTCTCATCCTACCACTGATGTGGGCCAGCACTACAAGCCCGTTTACAAGTTTAACCTGGAACATTGTGTTAGGGAGTTTTTCAATTACTACTCCTTCCATTTCAACGAAGTCAGATTTAGACATCGACTACCTCCTGTAGAAAACATGGGTTAATTATATTGTTAATGGGATAAGGTAAGGATTTCCGGATCGCCGTCCGTTATGAGAATTGTGTTCTCATAATGTGCGGAAGGAGAACCATCCATACTTACTACGGTCCAGTCATCATCGAGGAACTCTACTTCGTAGGTTCCCATGTTGATCATGGGCTCAATCGCAAGTGTCATACCGGGCTGAAGCTTTACACCGTGTTTCTTTTGTGCGAAGTTCGGGATCTGAGGATCTTCATGCAAATGCGTTCCGATTCCGTGGCCGACCAAATCACGGACGATTCCGTATCCGAAAGGTGTTACATAAGCATCAATGGCATTGGAAATATCGTAAAGGTAATTTCCTGCACGAGCCATCTTAATTCCTTCGAAGAAGCTCTGCTTCGTAACATCCATCAGCTTCTGCACTTCCGGACTAACTGTGCCTACGGCGTAGGTTCTGGCTGCATCGGAATGATATCCTTTATATATAAGACCGGCATCCAGGCTTACGATATCGCCTTCCCTTAAAACTCGTTTGTCGGAAGGAATACCATGGACAACTTCCTCATTCACCGAAACACAGATGGAAGCGGGATACCCGTTGTAGTTCAGAAAGTTTGGAACACCGCCCAGTTTCCGAATCAGCTTCTCACCCAGAATGTCGATTTCCTTGGTAGTCATACCCGGCTTAATCGCCTGTCCCAATTCATCATGCACAATCTCAAGCAGTCTGCAGGACTCTCTCATTAATTCAATTTCACGTGGAGACTTAATCGTTATTGCCATAACGCGCCTTCTTTCGAAACAATTAACCGAGGATTGCGGTGATGGAAGCAAATACCTCTTCCATATCTACCGTACCATCAACATTCTTAAGCTTTCCTCTCTTCTCGTAGAAGTCGATAAGAGGCTGAGTCTGTGTATGATATACGGAAAGACGATTCTTAACGGTTTCAGGCTTATCATCATCGCGAAGAATTAATTCGCTGCCGCAGGTATCACAGATGCCTTCCTTCTTGGGAGGAACATGTTCGATATGATACGTAGCACCGCAGGTAACGCAAGCTCTGCGGCCGCCCATACGTCTGATGATGTTCTCATCGGGAACATCTACGTTGATTGCGAAATCCACATCATCGTTAAGTTCCTTCAATGCATTCTCCAAAACTTCTGCCTGAGGAATGGTTCTGGGATATCCATCCAGTACGTAACCGTTCTTGCAATCTTCCTGTGCAATACGGTCAAGCAGAATACGTACCGTCAACTCATCGGGAACAAGCTGTCCCTGATCCATGTACTTTTTGGCCTCCATACCGAGAGCGGTGCCATTTTTAATATTTGAACGGAAGATGTCGCCGGTGGAAATGTGAGGAACGCCGTACTTGGCTGCAATCATTTTGGCCTGAGTTCCTTTACCTGCACCGGGTGCACCTAACATGATTATTTTCATAGTTAATGTCTCCAATCTTTATAAACGCGTAAGAGACATGAACCTCCGAAAAGGTTCATGTCTCATAAGAGGAAATCCTCTCGCGTCTTTATTAATCTTTTAAGAAGCCTTTGTAGTTGCGAACCAGCATCTGGGACTCAACCTGATTGATTGTTTCAATGATAACGGAAACAATAATGATAAGGCTTGTTCCACCGAAGGATACGTTTGCACCAAAGATACCGTTAAAGAAGTAAGGAATGATACATACGATTGTAAGTCCTACGGCGCCAATGAAGATGATACGGTTAACTACCATATTCAGGTAATCACTGGTCGGCTTACCGGGGCGAATGCCGGGGATAAAGCCTGAGTTCTTCTTGAGGTTGTTAGCAATCTCAATCGGATTAAAGGTGATGTTGGTATAGAAGTAAGCGAAGAATATAACCAATCCTATATATACTAACATACCGATTGTGAGAATCCACTCACCGGGCTTGCACCAGTTGTTTGAGTTCATTCCGTCAAGTACACCCTTCCAGAAACCGGTTGCCTTTGCAGTAACGCCGGTCATGTTGAAGATTGCAAGCGGAAGCTGAAGGAAACTGGAAGCAAAGATTACGGGGATAACGCCTGCGGTGTTAACCTTAACAGGAATATAGCTGTTGGAAGCACCTGCGATCTGGCTACCCTGTGTACGTCTTGCGTACTGAACGGGAACCTTACGAATACCGTCATTCAAAAGTACTACAAGAACGATCATCAAGACAATAATTGCAAAAATGATAACACCTGCAAGAACTGCCTTCGGAACGGTCTTTCCATGCATGAACTTGTCATACAGTCCGGACAGATCGTAAGGAACACGAGAGAGAATGTTGATTAAGAGTACGATTGAAATACCGTTACCAACGCCCTTCTCGGTAATCTGCTCGCCGGCCCACATAAGGAATGCGGAACCTGCAGTTAAAATTGCTACAATACTGATATAATCAAGTACCTTGGAACCGCCGGTCAGGATGTTGTTCTGACCGAAGCTGATTGCCATTGCGGTACTCTCAATCAATGCAAGAATAATCGTAACATATCTTGTGATGGAAACAATCTTCTTGCGGCCATCCTCGCCTTCATTCTGCATCTCTTCCAGCTTAGGAATAGCAATGGTAAGAAGCTGCATAATAATGGATGACGTAATGTACGGTGTAATACTCAAAGCGAGTATGGACATCTGTTGGAAAGAACCACCGGTGAAAGCATCGATGAAACTAAATGATCCTCCGGTAGACTGTTCAAACCATGTCGTAAAGTATTCTCTGTTAATACCCGGTGTAGGGATTACAGAGCCGATACGGATGATAACCAACATCAGCAGATCGAAAAGTAATTTCTTTCTGATTTCTTTAATCTTAAATGCATTTACCAGTGTTTTCAGCATTAGATCACCTCAGCAGTTCCACCAAGAGCTTCGATCTTAGCTTTAGCGGACTCGCTGAAAGCATTCGCTTTTACGGTAAGCTTCTTGGTAAGTTCTCCGTTTCCGAGTATCTTAACACCATCGCAAGCATCTTTAATGATGCCTTTTTCAATCAGTGTATCAACGCTTACTACGCTATCAGCCTCGAATGCTTCAAGAACATCAAGGTTAAGAGCTACGATGTCTTTACTGCTTCTGCACTTAAATCCTCTCTTAGGAAGTCGTCTGTATAAAGGCATCTGACCACCTTCAAAACCAGGACGGGGAGCACCTGAACGAGCCTTCTGACCCTTGTGTCCCTTACCAGCGGTCTTGCCGTTTCCTGAACCATGGCCACGACCTCTTCTAAAATTATCACTATGTTTGGAACCTTCTGCGGGAGTTAAGTTAGATAATTCCATTCTTGACACCTCCTTCTGATTATTCTTCTACTTTTACTAAGTAATTTACTTGTTGAATCATACCTCTGGTAGCTTTGTTATCCGGAAGCTCAACAGTCTTGTGAAGCTTGGAAAGACCCATAGCTTCTACAGTAGCTCTATGCTTCGGAACAGCACCGATCGGAGATTTAACTAAAGTAACTTTTAAAGTCTTAACTTTCTTAGTTGCCATTTGTATGAACCTCCTTATGCCATAATTTCGCTAACAGACTTGCCACGGCTCTTTGCTACCTCTTCGGGAGTCTTTAATGCTGCAAGACCTTCGATGGTTGCAAGTACGACGTTCTGCTTGTTGTTAGAACCAAGAGACTTTGTACGAATATTCTTGATGCCTGCAAGTTCGCAAACGGAACGAGCGGGACCACCGGCGATAACACCGGTACCTTCAGGAGCTCTCTTTAAAAGAACTACTGCGGAACCAAACTTACCAATGAAGTCATGAGTAATAGAATGATTCTCATCAAGTGCAACGGAAACAAGTTTCTTCATTGCATCTTCTTTACCTTTACGGATAGCTTCGGGAATTTCAGCAGCCTTACCAAGGCCTGCACCTACATGACCGTTGCTATCTCCTACTACAACTAAAGCAGTGAAACGGAAGTTACGACCACCTTTTACAACCTTAGTTACACGCTTAATGGAAACCACTTTTTCAGTTAATTCCAATTGACTTGCGTCAATGATTGTACGCTTCATGTGATTTTCTCCTCCTATTAAAACTCTAAGCCAGCTTCTCTTGCGGCTTCTGCTAATGCTGCAACCTTGCCCTGATAAATGAACCCGCCTCTGTCGAATACAACAGCGGTAATGCCATTATCAAGTGCCTTCTTGGCAATTACCTTGCCAAGGTATGCAGCAGCTGCAACGTCGTTGGTCTTCTCAAGCTCTGCTTTTACTTCTTTGTCCATGGTAGAAGCAGCTACAAGAGTCTTTCCTACGGTATCATCGATGATCTGTGCATACATATGATTGTTACTTCTGAATACAGCTAAGCGGGGTCTCTCTGCAGTACCGGAGAAACGATTACGCAGTCTGTTGTGTTTCTTAACACGAATTTCTTGTCTAGATTCTTTACTAACCATTTTTCGTTCTCCTTACTTACTTCTTACCAGTCTTACCAACTTTACGTCTGATAGTCTCTTCAACATACTTGATACCCTTACCCTTGTAAGGCTCAGGACGTCTCTTGTCGCGGATCTCAGCAGCAAACTGGCCAACTTTTTCTTTATCAATACCCTTAACTACGATGATGTTACCGTCAACAGATGTCTCAATGCCTTCGGGATCAATCATAATTACGGGATGTGAATATCCAAGAGTTAAATTTAACTCCTTACCGGACTTAGCAGCTCTGTAACCAACACCGTTAACCTCAAGCTTCTTCTCGAAGCCCTGGGTAACACCGATAACCATGTTGTTGATCAGGGTTCTGGTAAGACCGTGATAGGATTTCATCTTCTTTAAATCGTTGGGGCGCTCAACTACTACTTCTGCACCTTCAACCTTAATTGTCATCTCAGCGGGTAATACTCTTGTAAGAGTACCCTTGGGACCTTTTACAGTCACTTGATTGTTTTCTGCAACTTCTACAGTTACTCCTGCAGGAATCGCGATTGGCATTCTTCCTATACGTGACATGCCCGTACCTCCTAAATTATTAGTTATTAATGTTTATATTACCAAACAAATGCTACTACTTCGCCACCAACCTGAAGCTCACGAGCCTGCTTGTCGGTGATAACACCCTTATTGGTAGAGATAATAGCAACACCCAAACCACCAAGAACCTTAGGAAGTTCATCTTTGCTTGCGTAGATACGCAGACCGGGTTTGGAAATTCTCTTGATACCGGTAAGAACCTTGTCCTTCTTGTCATTCTCATACTTTAAGCTGATGCGAATAACCTCAAAGCCGCCTTCCTCAACGATATCGTACTTCTTAATATATCCTTCGTCCAGAAGAATCTGAGCAATGGATTTCTTGATCTTAGATGCAGGAACATCAACTGTATCATGCTTTGCAGTATTGGCATTACGAATTCTTGTAAGCATATCTGCAATAGGATCGCTCATAGTCATTTGATTTTGCCTCCTTTACTATTCTACCAACTAGCTTTCTTTACACCGGGAATCTGTCCCTTGTATGCGAGTTCACGGAAGCAAATTCTGCAAATTCCGTACTTGCGTAAGTATGCATGGGGACGTCCGCATATTCTGCAGCGGGTATATTCTCTGGTAGAGAACTTAGGTGCGCGCTGCTGTTTTAATTTCATTGCTGTCTTAGCCATGAATTTACCTCCTATTATTTCGTAAACGGCATGTTGAATAATGTTAATAACTCACGTGCTTCCTCATCGGTCTTGGCGGTGGTAACGATGATAACATCCATACCACGTACCTTATCAACCTTATCGTACTCGATTTCAGGGAAGATTAACTGCTCCTTAATACCTAAAGCATAGTTACCTCTACCATCGAATGCGTTGGGATTAACGCCTCTAAAGTCACGTACACGGGGAAGAGCAAGGTTTACGAGACGATCAAGGAACTCGTACATCTTCTCACCACGAAGAGTAACTTTACAACCAATATTCATGCCTTCACGAATTTTGAAGTTTGCGATAGAACCCTTGGACTTTGTAAGTACTGCCTTCTGACCGGAGATAGTCTCCAAATCCTTAACTGCAGACTCAAGTGCCTTAGCGTTCTCTTTTGCTTCGCCGACGCCCATGTTGATGACAATCTTATCAAGCTTGGGAACTTCCATGATGTTTTTATATCCGAACTTTTTGATCATAGCAGCTACGATCTCATCATTGTATAAATCTTTCAGTCTACTCACTTGTTTAGACCTCCTTCCTTAGAATTAGTCGATTACGTCACCTGTTGCTTTTGCGTAACGTACTTTCTTGCCATTTTCTACTTTAAAACCAACTCTGGTAGCTTTGCCCTTTACAACAAGCATAACGTTGGAAATGTCAATGGGTGCTTCTTTCTGAACAATGCCACCCTCCTGGTTTGCTGCGGAAGGTTTAGTGTGCTTGGTAATGATGTTAACGCCCTCAACAAGAATCTTTCCTGCTTCAACGTCTACACTAATTACTTTGCCTTCTTTGTCTTTATCCTTGCCTGCGATTACCTTAACGGTATCGCCTTTCTTAATCTTTAACATACGGCACCTCCTACAGTACTTCGGGAGCAAGGGATACGATCTTCATGAACTGCTTATCACGAAGCTCTCTTGCTACCGGTCCAAAGATACGAGTACCCTTAGGGGTCTTGTCGTCTTTGATAATAACTGCTGCATTCTCATCGAAACGGATGTAGGAACCGTCCTTACGGCGTGCGCCCTTTACGGAACGAACAACTACAGCCTTAACTACGTCGCCTTTTTTAACAACGCCACCGGGTGTTGCATCCTTAACGGAAGCGACGATAACATCGCCAATATTGGCATATCTTCTGGTTGAACCGCCCATAACGCGGATGCAAAGTAACTCTTTGGCACCGGTGTTATCAGCAACTTTCAATCTGGTTTCCTGTTGAATCATGCTATTTCTCCTTCCAAGATACTAACCATAAGTCGTATCATATTATTTTGCTTTCTCGATGATTTCAACCAGTCTCCATCTCTTATCTTTAGATAAGGGTCTGGTCTCCATTACTTTAACGGTATCGCCTACATGGCACTCATTGTTCTCATCATGTGCCTTAAGCTTGTAAGTTCTCTTAACAATCTTGTTGTACAGAGGATGCTTAACATGGTCTTCAACAGCTACAACGATGGTCTTGTCCATCTTATCGCTTACGACCTTACCGGTACGTGTTTTTCTTAAATTTCTTTCCACGATGATTCTCCTTTCTTAGTCAATACTACGCCTGAGCCTTTGCCTTCTGAGCAATAACGGTCTGGATTCTTGCGATGTTCTTGCGAACTTCTTTAATTCTTGCAGTATTGTCTAACTGGTTCGTTGCATTCTGGAATCTCAGATTGAAAAGTTCTTTTTTGGCTGCAGTAAGATCAGCGTTCAACTGCTCTACTGTCTTTGCCTGTAATTCTTCTACAAATTTCTTAGTCTTCATTTACGGCACCGCCTTCCAAGTCAGCCTTTGCGACGATCTTGCACTTGCAGGGAAGCTTGTGAGTTGCAAGACGTAATGCTTCTCTTGCGGTTTCCTCAGGAACACCGCCGATTTCAAACAATACACGTCCGGGCTTAACAACTGCTACCCAGTACTCAAGGGATCCTTTTCCGGAACCCATACGGGTTTCAGCAGGTTTTGCTGTTACAGGTTTGTCAGGGAAAATTTTAATCCATACCTGACCAAAACGCTTAATATAACGGGTCATTGCAATACGGGCTGCTTCAATCTGATTGGACTTAATCCAGCAGGGCTCGGTTGCAACAATACCGAAATCACCATAGGTAATCTGATTTCCTCTAGACGCCTTACCAGCCATGGAACCACGGAACTGTTTACGACGTTTAACTCTCTTAGGCATTAACATGATTATTTGTCGCTCCCTTCTTTAGAATCTGCTGAAGCTACTTTAACGCCGGCCTTGGTAGGAAGAACCTCTCCCTTGTAAATCCAAACCTTAACGCCTACTTTACCATAAGTAGTATCTGCTTCTGCGAAGCCATAATCGATATCGGCACGAAGAGTCTGAAGAGGAATAGTACCCTCGCTGTAGAACTCTCTACGAGCCATATCTGCACCACCAAGACGTCCGGATACGGAAGCCTTAATACCAAGTGCGCCAGCCTTCATGGTTCTGCTCATGGAAGACTTGATTGCACGACGGAAGGATACACGGTTCTCAAGCTGCTGAGCGATATTCTCTGCAACGAGCTGAGCATCTCTGTCCGGTCTCTTAATTTCTTTAATGTCAACAAGTACGTTCTTACCGATCATCTTGCTAAGTTCCTTCTTGGTAACTTCGATGTCCTGTCCGCCCTTACCGATGATGAGGCCGGGCTTTGCGGTAAATACGATAACCTTAACCTTCTCTGCTGCACGCTCGATTTCAATCTTAGCTACACCGGCAGCATAAAGTTTCTTCTTAAGGTATTTTCTGATCTTATCATCTTCAACCAGGTAATCAGCGAATTCAGATTCAGCATACCATTTGGAATCCCAATCTTTGATAACGCCAACTCTCAGGCCGTGAGGATTAACTTTCTGTCCCATGATTATCTCCTTTCATCAAGCACGATGGTAATATTGCTCATTCTCTTTAAGATTCCGTAAGCTCTACCCTGTGCTCTCGGTTGAACTCTCTTCATGATCGGGCCATCATTTGCGAAGCATTCAGCTACGTAAAGATTCTCCGGATTCATTCCGTTGTTGTTCTCTGCATTAGCAATTGCAGATTCAAGTAACTTTTTGATTAACTTAGAAGCATATCTGGGATTGTACTCAAGTGTTGCAAGTGCAGTCTGTACATCCTTGCCTCTGATGGCATCTAAAACAAAGCATGCTTTCTGAACAGAAACTCTAGCAAAAGATAATTTAGCTGAGGGTCTTGTGTCCTTATTCGCATTTCTTTCTCTCTTGATTTGGGATCTATGTCCTTTAGCCATGGAAAAATCCTCCTTTTCCGTATCGCCATGCGATACTAATTATCTTTATTTAACTTTGGATTTCTTTTCATCCTTGCCATGTCCACGGAAGGTTCTGGTTACTACGAACTCACCGAGCTTGTGACCAACCATATCTTCGGTAATGTATACGGGAACATGCTTTCTGCCGTCATGTACAGCAATCGTAAGTCCAACGAAGGACGGGAAGATAGTGCTGCGGCGGGACCAGGTTTTGATAATCTGTTTATTACCGGATGCGTTCATCTCATCAACCTTCTTTAAAAGGCTTGCATCAGCGAACGGACCCTTCTTTAAAGATCTAGCCATTTTAATTCCTCCTTATCAATCACTTATTTGATAGCTCTACCGTCACGTCTTCTTACGATAAGCTTGTTAGAAGCTTTCTTCTTCTTGCGGGTCTTAAGACCAAGAGCAGGCTTGCCCCAAGGAGTGGAAGGACCGGGACGACCGATAGGACACTTACCTTCACCACCACCATGAGGATGGTCATTCGGGTTCATAACGGAACCGCGAACAGTAGGTCTAACGCCCATGTTACGTACACGTCCTGCTTTACCGTAATTGATAAGGTTCTGCTCGCCATTACCTACAACACCGATAGATGCACGGCAGTTAAGAGGAACCATTCTCATTTCACCGGAAGGAAGTCTTAAGGTTGCGTACTTGCCTTCCTTAGCCATCAGCTGAGCGCTGATACCTGCGGAACGAACAAGCTGACCGCCCTTGCCGGGATATAACTCAATATTGTGAAGAAGGGTACCAACAGGGATTTCAGAAAGAGGTAAGCAGTTACCTACTCTGACTTCGGCTGTAGGTCCGTTCATAACCTTCATACCGTCGGTTAAACCTTCGGGAGCAAGGATGTATGCCTTCTCGCCATCCTCATAGCAGATTAATGCGATATTGGCAGTTCTGTTCGGATCATACTCGATACCGATTACGGTAGCTTTGATTCCGTCTTTGTAACGCTTGAAGTCTACGACTCTGTATTTTCTTCTGGATCCGCCGCCATGATGTCTAACGGTGATCTTACCCTGATTGTTACGTCCAGCGCTTTTTGCTAAGGAAGTGCAAAGGGATTTCTCCGGGGTTTCCTTAGTGATTTCGGAGAAATCAGAGCCGGTCATATTTCTTCTGGAAGGGGTATAGGGATTATATTTCTTGATTCCCATGATTATTTCTCCTTTACATTATTTGATGTCACACTTTTATGTGTATAGGTGCCATCCTTTCGGATGTGCTTATTTTAGAGACCTGAGAAGATTTCAATATCCTTGCTATCTTCGGTAAGCTGTACAATAGCTTTCTTGCTTGCTGCGGTTACACCAACAGTAGCGCCGCGTCTCTTTGACTTTCCTTCGCAGTTCATGGTGTTTACGGAAGCTACCTTAGTGCCTGCAAACATCTTCTCAACTGCTTCTTTGATCTGTGCCTTGTTAGCATCAACATGAACAAGGAAAGTATACTTCTTGTCGCTCATACCGGACATGGATTTCTCGGTAACAACCGGTTTGAGGATTACGTCATAATATTTAATGTCAGCCATTATGCATATACCTCCTCGATATTCTTAACAGCGTCCTTGGTAAGAATTACAACGCCGCCCTTCATAATGTCATAAACATTAAGCATGTCGGAGCTGGTAGTCTTAACATCGGGAATGTTTCTTGCGGAAAGAACAACGTTCTGATCGTTATCCTTAATTACTACCAGAGCTTTCTTAACCTGAAGGTTATTTAAAACTGCCTGGAAGCTCTTGGTCTTGATTTCATCAAACTTAAGCTCGTCGATTACGATAAGCTTGTCAGCCTGTACTCTGCTGGTTAATGCAGAACGAATAGCTGCTCTCTTCTCTTTCTTGTTCATCTTGAAAGAGTAGTCACGAGGAACGGGAGCGAATACCATACCGCCGCCTGTCCACTGGGGAGCTCTCGTTGAACCCTGTCTTGCATGACCGGTTCCCTTCTGTCTCCAGGGCTTCTTTCCTCCACCTGATACTTCAGAACGTGTCTTTGCTTTCTGAGTACCCTGACGATTATTAGCAAGCTGCTGAACAACTGCCATATGAACGAGATGCTCGTTTACTTCAACACCGAACACTGCATCACTGAGGTCAATATTGCCAACTGCCTTGCCTTCCATATTGTAAACAGATACTTTTGCCATCTGAATGGTCCTCCTTTCGTCCCTATAACCGTCTGTCTAAGCGGTTACAGGTCGTTTCTGTTAGGCTTCTACCTTTGTAGTCTCTTTAATCGTTACTAAAGCTTTCTTGGGTCCGGGTACTGCACCCTTAACAAGAAGCAGGTTCTTCTCAGCATCTACGCGAACAATCTCAAGATTCTGAATGGTAACCTTTACGCAACCCATATGACCGGGCATTCCTTTTCCCTTGAATACTCTGGAAGGAGAGGAGCAAGCGCCGTTGGAACCCTGATGACGATGGAACTTAGAACCATGAGCCATAGGTCCGCGGGACTGTCCGAGTCTCTTGATTGCACCCTGGAAGCCTTTTCCTTTAGAAATAGCGGAAGCATCAACCTTGTCGCCTACAGCGAAGATATCTGCTTTGATTTCCTGAGCAAGTGCATATTCAGATGCGTTCTCAAAACGGAACTCACGAACGTATCTTTTGGCGCTGACACCGGCTTTTTTGAAATGTCCGGCTTCAGCCTTTGTAACACCATGACGATTGATTACTTCTTTCTTACCGGTCTTGTCTTTGTTAACAGTCTTCTCTTTCTTGTCAACAAAACCAACCTGAACGGCTTCGTAACCGTCATTCTCAACGGTCTTGATCTGGGTAACAACACAAGGACCAGCCTGAAGTACTGTTACGGGAATTAAGGAACCGTCTTCTGCGAAGATTTGAGTCATTCCGACTTTTGTTGCTAAAATAGCTTTCTTCATTTTTACCTCCTGTTTTTCTACAGCGGCATGGATTTCTTTCGACCCCTGAAGTCGAACCATGCATACTAATAGAAGGTTTTTTTGATTTACTTGTTCTTCATTTTGATGTCGATATAAACGCCGGCAGGCATCTCAAGTCTCTGCAATGCATCGACTGTCTTGGGTGTCGGTGTGATGATATCGATGAGTCTCTTATGAGTTCTCTGCTCGAACTGCTCTCTGGAATCTTTGTACTTGTGAACAGCTCTTAAGATGGTAACTACTTCCTTTTTAGTAGGAAGAGGAACCGGTCCGCTCACCTGAGATCCGTTTTTCTTGCATGTTTCGATGATTTTTTTGGCAGATGCATCAATCAATTCATGATCGTATGCCTTGAGGGTGATTCTCATAATCTGATTTGCCATAAAAAAAGTCGCCTCCTTTTCGCACTTTTTTAAATAAGTACGACAAGCTTGGTGACTGTACACTTAACCGTGTGTTTCCTACTCGCTCTTAATAAAATCGCGCAGTACAACTACACGTTTGTTTCTACCTCAATGGTAGACATTCTGTAATGTATACAGTGACTTGTCGCCAGTTTCTCGAGCCTAAAGGCTCTTCTTGACATTCGCTCCACGGAAAACCTGCCTCGACAGGGCGGGCAGCAACCTCACGCTTCACAGCTATCATGCCACAGCGTTATTAATGTTACACTATTTCTTTACAGAATGCAAGCAGAAATTTTTAATATTTACAAATATGGAGGATTTTCATAGTAAATGCAACACTTGTGTTGCATTTACTATGACAAAATAAAAGTGTTGCATTTACTATGACAAAAACACTTCTTTATTCAATTTAATATCATCTGACGGTATTATTTCTAAACCCAAAAGAATGAAGAAGTCTTCCGGCAGTATAGCTTTTGCTATATCGTAAGCAGATTTGCCAAAAAGATTTTTTCGTTTATAACTGTTGATGTGGTTCATCATCGTACTTATCTGCATCTGGTTATACTTTGATAGTGGAGTTCCTTTAGGAATACAGAACCGTATCATGCGGTGATGATTTTCACAGGTTCCTTTTTGATCGGAGCGATTCGGTTCACAGAAATACACTTTTGTACGCTGGCTGCCCGTTATAGAGCGTTCCATTCCTTGTATGTCAGAAAATTCCGTTCCGTTATCGGTTAGTATTACGGGAAACATCTGCGTAAACAGTTCAGGGCCGAGTGCTTCCTCGATAACATTTAGCATCCGAACAACTTCTTCTGCAGTATGTCTTTCCAAAAGAAAAGCTAGCTGCATGGATAATTCACGCCAGGTAAGCGTCAGAAGTACGGTATCTTCGTCTTTGATACCTTCCACACAATCTATTTCTACCGTAAACGGGATTTCGTTTTCGCTTATGAAATTAAGATAATCTTTATAGGTATGGCCGATTTTTGATATTGTCATTCTCGCGATGCGGTCTTTGTTTTTGGTATTATTACGGACTTTTCTCTTTACGGCATCACGAAGGTCGATATTTCTTGCCGTAATTACTCCTGACGCAATCATACGACGCAAAGTAACTTCTGATACAGGAAGCTGATGTGTACTTAAAATGTGATAAGGGGACAATCCTTGACGGATTAAGGGAGATGCAATTCGATCTATTTCTTGGATTTGATCTTCGGTCAAATCAAATCCACTGCGTTTTTCACGCAAACGTTCTTTGTACTGCCTCTCCGCGCTATGTGCATGATAATAACATTTGCTGTAATAACACCTAAGTTGTTTAGTACAGCCGTTACAAACATACGGGGTTTTGGATAATCTTGGACATTCAAGGATTTCGTAATGCTCACATACCTTTTTACAAGGGTGCACAACGCATTTCTTACACAATTTCATACAATCCGACTGTCCGCAAAGATTATGCATATCGCAATACTGACGATGTGTGCAGTTATTGGCTGTGGTGATGGTTCGTTCAGAGTTTGTCCGTATTTCTCGCATTACTGTTGAAGGAGATTTTGATATTTCGCTCGAAATAGAACGAATAGACTGATTATGATTAAGCCGGTCTTCGATGATTACTCGTTCATCGTATGATAGATGTGAAAAGGGCATAGTTCCTCCCATAAAAATTATGGTGAGAAAGGAGGATTCTATTGACTTTTAATGATGTGTGGTATACATTATAAGTAGTAATAGAGATAGGCGTGTTCCTTTCTCAGATAGCATTAGACCGTCGCCAAACTTTCTAATGCTATTTTTTTATTTACAAGTTGCTTGACCGATAAATATGATTTCAACAAACGCCACCTCGGTCGGGGTGGCGTTTGTTTGATTTCTTGTTTCAGTTATATATACGACAGTTCAATTTGCAATCCATTATAAATGGATACTTCCATTTTAGAAGCGTACATAAACGTCTGGGGTATATAATCTTCTTCTTTCAAATATTTGTAAATAACTTTTCTTTGGATATCGACAATCCAGTATTCCTCAACGCCTATTTTCTTATAAACATCAAGTTTTTCGTTGTAATCGCATTTTTTCGTCGATTCTGATGTAACTTCAGCAACAAAGCGTGGAGTCGTATGAACACCATTACTTTGAACACCTTCAGGATTGCATACCACCATTACATCCGGCAAAAAGAAATCTTTGTTGTCTCCAAGAATCTCATTTACATATAATCCAACATTTTCAGTAAAAACTCTGCATTTTCCGTTGTTAGACTTAATGTAATGCTTCAACGCATCAGCAATTTCGTTTACTGTGGCGTTATGTTCTGTTGTTGTTTTGTTTTCTACAACTACGATACCGTCAATCATTTCAATGTGTTCTTCTGAATTAACAACCATTTCAAATACGTTTGAATTGACTATATCCATCTTCAAGACCTCCATATTTTTTCTCCTTTCTCCATTATTCCAAGCAGAGAAAGTTCTATTGAGGACTTCTCTGTTTATCTCTTTTGAGAAATCCTTCTTGTTATAGGATACTAAATAAACTTATGATATTATTATATCATATTTTTTCAGAAATACAAAAAAGTCCGATAGCACATCGGACTTTTTGCTTGTTTATTAGTTAATTGAAATATAACACACAGCCATCAAGATTGCAAGTAAAAAACGGAAATCTTTCATTTTGTCATAGTAAATGCAACGGGTGTTGCAATAAATATGACAAAACTGCAATACCGCCGTATTTGCTGCGTTTTCTGAATATTTGATTCAGAGTTAGTTTTTTGAAAACGCAAGAAAACTGTAGGTATTTATTGCAACAGAGGTGTTGCGTTTAATCCTTTAATTTACAAATATTTACAAAAACTGTTGCTGACAGTACCAAAAGGATACCAATCAGCGTAATTGCGTCCGGAACTTCCTTATATAATACGATTCCGATTACGGATGCGGTCAGCGGTTCCACGCAGGCCAGAATGCTCGCACGTCCCGCTTCCATGCCGGAAAGCCCCAGTGTATAGAAAATGTACGGAAGCACCGTCGTTACCACAACCACTCCGAGTGCATACCAAGCGCTCTCGGGATGCGTAGCAAGCTTTGCAAGCATCACTCCCGGCTTCGCCAAAAACAATGCTCCCGGAAGGGCCAGGTAGAATGTATATAAAGTAATCGTAAAGGAATGGTAACCGCGGTTTATGGCAAAGCGGCCGAAGATGGAATACAGTGCGTAGCCGATTCCGCTTCCGAGTCCCAAAAGAAGTCCGCTTAAGGGAAGCGTAAAGTTTCCTTTTAATATACCGGAAACAAACACGCAACCGGTCAGTGCTGCCAAAAGAGCCAGCAGCTTTCCAAGTGTCATACGTTCCTTAAAGAAGATGGCGCTCATCACTGCCACAAATGCAGGTGCCGTATAAAGCAGTACTGCTGCCACCGAAAGATTCGTAAGGGTGATCGTGGTAAAGTAGCAGTAGCTGAAGAATACTATACTGATAACGCCGGTGCCGAAAAAGCACCAGATATCCTTAAGACGAATCTTAAATAAAGAACGATTATATATAAGAAGAAACAGCGTCATAAGAACCGCCGTTCCGATGCAGCGAATCAAAACCAGTTCCATGGAAGTAAAGCCGTAGCTCTCCATATGGCGAACCCAGATTCCCATGGTTCCCCACAGTACTGCAGCAAGTATGACCATAATGGACGAAATACTCTTTTTCATAGAGGTGCACTTCCTATCTTGTCTTAAAACTCGAATTATTATAAACTAGTAGCGCGACAAGTACAAGCGTTTCTAAACGTCGCCACAGAAATAACAGATACGGAGATTGCCATGTGGATTGCTGATTCCTGGAAAGATTATGAAGTGCTGGACACCTCAGGGGGCGAGAAGCTCGAACGCTGGGGGGATTATATTTTGGTTCGTCCCGACCCTCAGGTTATTTGGAATACGGAACGTACGCTCCCCGGCTGGAAGCAGAATAACGGCCACTACCATCGTTCCCAAAAGGGTGGCGGTGAATGGGAATTCCATAAGCTTCCCGAGGAATGGATGATTTCCTATCGCGAGCTCAATTTTCACTTAAAGCCCTTCAGTTTCAAGCATACGGGGCTCTTCCCCGAGCAGGCCGTGAACTGGGACTGGTTCTCCGAGCGCATCAAAAATGCCCATCGCCCCGTCAAGGTGCTGAATCTTTTTGCCTACACAGGCGGTGCTACTTTGGCGGCCGCTGCTGCCGGTGCTTCCGTCACCCATGTGGATGCATCAAAGGGTATGGTAGGCTGGGCCAAAGAGAACGCCGCTTCCTCGGGACTTGCTGAGGCGCCCATCCGCTGGCTCGTGGATGACTGTGTTAAGTTCGTGGAACGTGAAATCCGCCGCGGCAACCGGTACGACGGAATCATCATGGATCCTCCTTCGTACGGAAGAGGTCCCAAGGGTGAAATTTGGAAGATTGAAGAATCCATCTATCCCTTCGTGGAACTTACGACGCAGTTATTAAGCGATGACCCGCTCTTTTTCCTGATTAATTCCTACACGACCGGCCTGCAGCCCGCCGTGCTTACCTATATGATTTCTTCTACGGTCAAGGCCCGTTTCGGCGGCACCGTCGTATCCGATGAAATCGGTCTTCCCGTAAAGAAAAACGGCCTTGTTCTCCCTTGCGGAGCTTCCGGCCGTTGGTTTAAAGATTGATATAAATATTATTCGAACATTTCCGAGGACAGATACCGTTCTCCCGTATCAGGGAGCATGCACACGAGGATCTGTCCTTTTTTCATGCGTCGTGCGACCTGCACTGCCGTATAAACGGATGCACCCGAGGTAATTCCCGCGAGAATACCCTCCTTCTGAGCCAGCAGCCTGCCAAACTCCATCGCCTTGTCATCCGGTACCGTCACAATTCTGTCTACCATCGAAAGATCCAGCACTTCCGGCTTGAATCCCGCTCCGATTCCCTGAAGCTTATGTGCCCCGGTCTTGCCTTTCGTAAGGAAGGGCGAGCTCTTGGGCTCAAAACCGATGACTTTGACCTTTGGATTCTTCTCCTTTAAGTAGCGGCCGACTCCGGTAATGGTACCGCCGGTTCCGATGCCCGCCACAAAGGCATTCACACGCTCGTCGGTATCACGGTAAATCTCGCGGCCCGTCGTAGCATAGTGTGCCACGATATTGGCAAAGTTCGTAAACTGTCCCGCCATGATGGCACCCGGTATTTCCTGAACGAGCTGCTCTGCTTTCTCGATGGCTCCCTTCATTCCGAGTGCTCCATCCGTCAGCACTACCTGGGCTCCGTAAGCGCGCATCAGCTTGATTCGTTCCACGCTCATGGTATCCGGCATGGTCAGGATTACCTTGTAACCCTTCACGGCACCCACCATCGCGAGTCCGATGCCCGTATTACCGCTCGTGGGTTCTACGATGGTTCCGCCTTCCTTGAGTTCTCCCCGTTGCTCCGCGTCATAGACGATTTCAAAAGCAACGCGGTCCTTGGCACTGCCCGCCGGATTAAAGGAATCCACCTTGGCCAAAAGGCAGGCCTCAATGCCATACGCTTCTTCAAAATACCTAAGTCTTACAAGCGGCGTTTCGCCGATTGTGTCCAAAATAGAATTGTAAAAATTCATCGTGTTCTCCCAACCTCCATAGTATACTATCGCTAAAAACGAACTGACACTTCTCCGCTCTTTATGGTATCCCGAGTCCCATCCTCGTAGGTTACGCATAAAGCACCGTCGTCGTCAATCGTATCGACGTACGCGGGTTTTGTGTTGCCGTTGCCATCCACGCAATTTATCTTTTGCCCAATCACAATGGAATAGTTTCTGTACTGCCGCATGTAGGGGAGTACTGCTTCCCTGCCGCCCATACGGATGCTCTCGGTCGCCAGCAGGATGTCCCCCGAAATACGTTCCAGAATCTGCTTCTTCGGAAGATGAAATTCGGAAAGCGATCCTGCGATTCCCCGAAGTTCCTCGGGGAAATCCTCCGTCGACAGATTAATACCGATGCCCAGAACGACTGCTGCCAGCTTCCCATCCTCATCCTGGCAGGCCTCCGCAAGAATGCCGCAAACTTTCTTTCCTTTCACAAAGATATCGTTCACCCACTTGATTCCGGCGTCCACGCCAAAGGAACGCAGGCAGGTAGCCACGCAGACCCCCGCTACCGGAGTCAGAAGTTCCCCAATTTCATAGGAACGAATCCCCTGTAGCAAAAAAGAAAAATAAATTCCGCCGCCGGCCGGTGAATAGAAGGAGCGTCCCCTCCTGCCACGTCCCGCCTCCTGTCTGTCTGCGACAAAAAGCAGGTCGCCCGCTTCACCGCGCTTAAAATGCCGTATAGCTTCTTCGTTTGTAGAATCAATTATATCATAATAATATGTTTTCATTACGCATCTTCCGATAAGTTTGAAAGTGCAGCGATAATGCTGTCGTACTCCTCGTTAATCCGCTCCATCAGTTCCGAAACCCGATCGGGATTCCGAAACTCGGTATGCCCCCGAAGCTCCTCCGTCAGCCTGCTGGATGCACCGTACAAGCGCACGAACCCCAGGTTCTGGCAGATACTCTTCAGCGTATGTACCGCCCGGAAAGCCTCCTCGCAATGTTCCTCTGCAACGGCCTTCGTTAATTTGTAATAATTGTCATCCAGCAGGAACTTGCGTGCGAACTTGGCAACACGCTCTTCCGAAAGCATACGTGCCAGAACGCCCTCGTAATCCCCACCAAATTGTTCATAACATTCTGAAATCTCCATCCTTAGCCCCCATCTGTAAATTCCTGCTCTTAATGAAACAAATCCTCCGACATATCGGCCACCCTCTTCTCGGTAGCCATCTCCATGGAATTAAGCCATATCTGCTCCTGCAATATATCCCGTACATCCCTAAGGCACTCGAGCAGGTCCGGATTAAACGAACCGCACTCGCCGCCCAAAATCATGTCCATGGCCTGATCGTGGGAATACGCTTCCTTATAAACACGGCGACTGGTCAGTGCATCGTAAACATCGGCAATCGATACAATCTGTGCCGAAAGCGGAATCTGATCCCCCTTAAGACCGTCCGGATACCCGCCACCGTCCCAGCGTTCATGATGCCACCGGCAGATTTCATAAGCCGTACGCACAAGAGAATCATCGCGATACTCTTCCATGGAATTGAGCATCTCCGCGCCCAGCTCCGAATGGGTCTTCATTACGCTAAACTCCTGTGGCGTAAGCTTGCCGGGCTTATTTAGGATATTCTCCGGAATTCCGATCTTGCCTATGTCATGTAAGGCCGAGGCGATGGAAATCCTGGTGATATCCTCATCCGTAAGGTTATATTTGTCAAACCGGTCACGCAACCTGCGAAGAAGAAGTTCGGTCAGGGAATGCATGTGCACGACATGGTAGCCACTCTCTCCGTTCCGAAACTCGACGATATGTGACAAAATGGAAATCATCAGCGTATCGCTCTTCTGGCGCTCCCGAATCTGCCGCTCGACCAGCTTGCTCAAACGTTTCTGCTTGGCATACAGCATGATGGTATTCTCTACACGTTTTCGTACAATCAGCGTGTCAAAGGGCCGGCAGATGTAATCCATAACGCCCATCTCAAAAGCCCGTTCCATGTATTCCGGCGTGTTCTCCGCCGAAATGGTGATAACGGGAATCTGCTCAATCAGGCGATTGTCATTCATATACTCCAAAACGCCGAATCCATCAAGGTCCGGCATTACAATATCCAGGAGCACAATATCCAACGTATCCTTATTGCGTTCCAGCAAATTAACTGCTTCGTATCCGTTGGCCGCCTCCAAAACCCGATACTCGCTCTCCAGCATATCCGCCAAAAGAGAACGATTGATTTCGGCATCGTCAACAATCAGCACCGTCTTTCTACAATCCATTATTCATTTCCCCTTTATCTTCACTTAATTTGTTTCCTTCGGAATTCCGACCGCATTGGCAAAAAAGTGTTTCATCATCTCAGGATGATAATTATCATCGCGAAGCTTGTATCCGGCAACCAGCGAAATGCACATATTGCTGAGGCAGTCGGAAATCAGTTCCTCCGACATTTCGTTGTCCGTATTGATTACGACCGCAGCGAGCCCCTGCGAATAAATACACATGTCGTTGATCAGCCTTTCGGTCTGCTCCGCACTGATTCGAAAAGTCTCCATAACGCTCTGCTTCAGTTCATCCATAACATCCAGGAAATCTATGTTCACAAAGCCTCTTGTTTTATGTTTCTCATACGAGGACAAAAACAAAAGGTTGTAGAGCTTGGGTTCGTTTTTGGCGAAGCGTACCCAACGCATTCCAAATTCCTTAAAGGCAGGCCGATACTCCATGCAGCCGCGCATATACTCTGCACATTCCTGCTGGGCTCGGTGGTAGATTTCATCCTTCAAATCGCTCATTTTCTCGAAGTACGTGAAAATGGGCGTTGCTGTCGTTCCAAGTCGCTTACCGACTTCACGGGCAACAACTGCCTCAATTCCTTCACTTCTGGCAATTTCATACGCTATATCTATTACTTCATCACGAGTAAACTTCGGTCTCGGTGGCATAACTTCCCCTTAATCACATGTTATACAACAACTGTTTTATGATATCGCAAATCGCCCGGCATGTCAATTCATGCGCCCCGGAATCGTTGAAAATGTCCCCCGCTTCGATTAAAATAAGCTCATGGAAAAAGACTTGTTCAAACCGATAAAAGAATATTTTGAAAGCTACGGTTATACCTGCGACGGTGAGGTGCAGGACATCGACCTCTACATGGAAAAGGGTGAGGAAAGCGTTGCCGTCGAACTGAAACAAACCCTGGATTTTAAGGCGGTTCAGCAGGCGGCTCTCAGGCAGAAGCTTACCGACTATGTATTCATCGGAATCTTCAAGCCCCGGGACCTTAATAGCCATGCCTTTTCGGACAAAATCTATCTGCTCAAGCGGCTGGGGATCGGTCTCATCACCGTTTCCAAACGGTCGCATATCGTGGAAATCGTGTCCGAGCCCGTAGTCAGCGAGCTGTCCGCTTTCAAGCAACATAATAAAGGCAAAAAAACTGCGCTCTCGGCAGAATTCCAAAAGCGCAGAACAAAATCCAATATCGGCGGAGTGCATGGGCAGAAGCTGATCACCGGATATCGCGAGGACGCTCTCCTTGTGCTGGATGCGCTCCTTGAACTGGGCGGCACCGCTTCTCCGAAGGAAGTGCGTGGGCTCAGCGGAGTTGAGAAAGCACGTAACATCCTCTATGACAATCACTACGGTTGGTTCCTCCATTCAGGGAGCAGTCTCTACTCGGTATCCGATGCCGGACTGGCCGCTGTGGAGGAATTCGAAGACACCATCCGTCTTTTAAAGCAGAGTTTTCCGGTTTCGAAACCGTAAGCAGTTTATCTGCCAGGACAGAGCATAAACCACCAGCGCCGTCAGCGGGAACAGCTTTCGAAAGAACCGGATTTCGCCTGCATGAATCGTACAGAAATTCATGATGTATGTGAGTTCGAAGCGCTCCTTTAAGCTGGGTACCTTGTGCGTCAAAAAATACGCTGTCGCGAAGCCAACCACCAGAAGGATACCGACCGACTTAATCAGAATCGCCTTGTCCTTGCCCCAGAACAGATAAAGAGGGATGTCAAACGCTGCAACCAAAAGCGTCAGTGCCGCAGCGGAAGCAATCATGGAAATAAGGACGCTGCAGGCATCCGCCATCATTCCTTCCATGCAATATCTAAGGCAAAACCTTCCCCATACGCTCTCCAAAACCATGACCACACAGGCCGTAAGCAGCAGGAAAATATACTTCGAGCTTACATATGCGTGACGCGAAAGCGGCATGGAATCATAGTAATGAATACTGCCTGCCTTCTCATCATAGGTAATCATCCGAAACGTCAGGAAATTTCCTATCACAAAGCATGCCACCATGAAAATAAGAAAGATGATTACAAATATGCGGTCCGAAAGGCACACTTCACTGCCCTCCGGAGGAATCGTTCCCGGAAAGAACATGCGGAACAGCATGCCAAAAACCATCGTCAATATGAGCACCCACAGAAGGTTCATTTTACGGATTCTGCAGGTTGCTATGAAATCCTTATAAAGTAAGCCGGCCATCATCTGCCTCGCTTTCTGCAATCTTCCCTGTCACCTGCCGGATCCGGCCCCTGTTCAGAAAGACTACTTCATTCGTTATTGCTTCCAACTCATCCGTGGACTGCGCCGTCAGTAAAATGGTATGCCGTTCATCGGCAACATAACTGCGGAACAACTGCAGCATCTCCTTCCGGGTCATCGGATCGATTCCCTTAAGCGGTTCATCCATAATCAGAATTCTGGCATTGTGTGAAAGTGCCACCGACAGTTGCAAAAGACGACGCATGCTGCCGGAAAGTTCCTCACACCTTCTTTGGGGCGAAATCGAAAAACGCTCCAAATATGCATAAAAAGCTTTGGAATCCCACTTCTTGTAAATATTCCGCATCATGATATTGATATCTCGTCCGGTCAGCTTGTCCTGAAACCGCATTTCACCGAACACCACACCGAGCTCCTGACGCACCTTACGTGAGTTATTTTTCATGTTTCTTCCGAGTACCGATATGTTGCCTTTTCCCATATCAAGAACATGCAGAATTGACATAATGATTGTAGTCTTACCGGCCCCATCCGGTCCTACAAGCGCACAGATTGAGCCCTCCGGCACTGCGAAAGAGACTCCCTCCGTCTTAAAATCAATTACATTTCTGATACTGTCCATTTCAAACCCCATCTTTGATTTTTGGTATCTACATATACTATAATATCAGTTGTATGGTATTAAGCAACTCCCAGTTTCTGTGCGTTTATGCCGGTCCCGATATGATGGCGAATACAACACCCATGCAAAAATCCCGTCATTCGGCGGGATTTTCTATTGCCTTCTCTATGTATTTCGTCAGAATTTCATCGAACTCTTTGAGCTTCCCACTGACACGCGGCGGGTAAATCTGGGAGGAAAAACTGATGTACTTCGTTCCAAAACGGAAGCTGTAGGAAGTACTCTCCCCGTCGCACACAAACATGGTCGTAAACTTCCTTTTGTGCCAAAAATTAATATGGTACTTTCGAACCACCTGCTCAAGCTCCGAAAGAACCTGTGCATCTACGATATATTCCTCCACATCAGGCTTCTCGTTGTGCCAGTCCGCCCGGGTGATACGGATTACTGCATGGCCGTTGCCCTTTGGCACCACTTCCTCCTGGTGGTAGCCGCCCCGCATTCCGCCGCCGGTAGCACAGTAGTAGCGGTTCAGGGTGGTTCCTTTAATATTCACAAAATGCATAATCATCGTCTGTCCATTCATAGTCATCGTTTCGGTGCTGTGTAAAAATCGTCAAAATCATCCGGCGCAAATTCATCCATAAAATCAGAAATAAACGTGGAATCCTCACCGGAATCGGAAATCCTCACCTCAGCCTTTTCAAGATATGCATCCGACGCATCAAAATCCTTTTGAAGCTTGGAAAAAGCTCCGGCAAAGGTATATGCCAGGCCGCAGTCCCACAGATACTGATTCGTCCGTTTTAGGAGCAGGACCTTCTCCATCGTCTCCGCCGCCTTCACGGCAAGCTCGAGGCCCCTTGCCTTCACCCAGTCGCCCTCGCACTCAATCAGGAACGTACACAGGTTCTTGCAAACGAAGAAGTGATACCGCAGCGAATCGAGGCCGGGCTGTTCTGCATTGATCTCTGCAAGAAGCGTTTCGCTGTCCGAATACGCATTGTAGGCTCTGGTCGGATTGCCGCTCTCATTCTCAAAATCCCCCATCGCATTATAGAGGGATGCAAGAACCATCCTGATAGCCACAGAGCAGTTTTCCGGGTAATTCGCATCCACGAATTCGCAGAACGCATCGTACATCTCCCGCGCCTTCGAAAGCTGCTTCGACGCAATCACCGAACTGACCACGATTGCTTTTGTCCCTATATAGAGAAGCTTCGCCTCATCGAAAGCACGCTCCAAATCCTTCCTTTTGGTGCCCAAAAGCACTTCGGGCGCATCTTCCAGCATGTCCTTCATAAACTCGTAATACGATTCCGCCGCTTCAGCGGCCTGTGCAACTTTTCTTTTTAACAAAAGACAACGAATCCGGTTCCGGTCGTTAAGCGGCTCAAAGAAGAACTTTATGTCCGGATTCTCAGGAACGCGTTCCTCGATATAGCGGTTAATTTCCTCAGAGATTGCGATCATCCGGTCAAGATGCTTTGAGTCCGAGGGGGCTATGCCCAGGTTGCGTTCGATGTTTTCCAGCGTAAAATAGCAACTGAACAAATGCTGCAGGGTGCGAAGATACTCAAAATCCTCCCCGCTCTTTTCCAGTGCGGAAAGGCGTTCCTCCAAAAGATGAATGAGCTGAAGCTGAAGGTTCTGTGCCTTATTAAGATCCTTCTCAACAAAATGTCCGTTCCAATACATGGAAACCACATGGCGATACGCCTCTTCCGAACCGCCCTGCATGGCAAGGTCAAACATCTTAAGGGCGTAATCCGGGTCCTTTTCCACATCAATCCCCAGCTGGTAGGACAGGCCCAAAAGGTACGCCCGCCGGGCATCGTCCATAGGTTCCCCTTTTGAAAGCTCACTTGCAAGGTCGGAAAGGTACTCGGTCAGCTCCGTTGCCTCCTCCGCCGGCTTAACCGAGGGAATGCTTGGGTACTGCGCCGTTAATTTCTCACGGTCTGTCGCCACTTCCTCGACCGGAATGATTTTCTTCGAAAGCTCAACTGCCCTCGGATACTCCACGTTCTTCACGTAGTTTTCTTCATTCACAATGTTGGGCGTAACAACCAACACAAACAACTCCGATTTATGAAGTGCCGCCTCGATGGACTCATTGAAATTCTCTCCGGGGACAAGATACTCATCATACCAGATTGCCAGCCGTCTTAAACGGTCCGAGGCGTGGATCTTACGCATAACATCCTGTGCGTAGAAGCGGTCCTTCTTTCGGTAACTCAAAAAGATGTATGCATCAAAGGCATTTCGAATCTCCCCCATCAGATTCTCGGGGAACAAAGTGGTCTCCAGAAACTCCCGTAACTTCTCCTTGTAGGGAATCGCCGTCGGGTCAAACGGCGCATTCTTGCACAGCGTCTGATACTCTCCGCAGAGCCGGTTGAAATTCTGCAATAAACTCGGGTCCTGCACCAGCGGCAGAATCGGAATCCGATTCTTTTTGGCCAAAAAGAATTCCATCATCTCGCCTGCCGCCACGGCCTTCAAAAACTTCTCGGTGACAACGACAACAAACAGGTTCATCTCCTGCAAATCTCTGTAATATTCGGGGCAATCAAGGTCGCCCGACTCCTCCGACGCATACCATATGACGGCACTTCCCTGCGATTCAAAAATATCCGCGCAGACTTCCTCGAAGTACTGCTCCCGATCCTCCTTGCAGCTTAAGAAGAAAATCCTGCTGCGCCCGTGCGGGTTCGGATTGCCCAAAAGGCGATATGATAATCCTTTATATTCCTGTTTCATGCTGCCGCCCATACTCCTTAATCAAAGTTTCTTACTCCACGATTATAGCATATCAGGCCCAGACAATCCAAATATAAAGATAGCCCACGAGCACCGCCGTCAGGGTGTACGGAACGCCGATGCGCATAAATTCGCGGAATGACACCTGGTAGCCTTCCTTCCTGAGCATGCCGACCGCCGCGATATTGGCGGAGGCTCCGATCGGAGTGATGTTGCCGCCCAGCGTTGCGCCCGACAGCAAGCCGAAATACAACAGATACGGTTCCATGCCAAGCGTTCCGGTAACCGCTGTCAGGACGGGCAACATGGTTGCCACATACGGGATATTGTCCACGAAGGCGGAAATCAGTACCGATGCCCAAACGACAATGGTGTATAGGAGGAATTTGTTTTTGGCTCCAAATCTGACGATCAGGTTCGCAAAATCATCAATGATTCCCACATTGGTCAGACCGCCGATTACCACAAACAGCCCGACCAAAAGCCCCAGCGTCTCAAAGTCAAGGCTTCGAACTGCAGCAGCTGCCGCCTCCGGGTTTTTCTTTCGCAAAAGATCAAACAGCACCGTGAGGAGCGCCAGCGCGCAGCAGATGATACCGTTAATCATGTCCGGCATGTTCGGAAGGAAGGACGCCGTGATCAGCAACGCAATCATGAGGAGCAGCATCCCGGTGGGTACGAAATCATTGACAACCGTTCGGTCCGTCGACGAAACCCGCGCCATGTCCTTGCGGAACAAAAACATCATAACCGGAATCGTGGCAAGAGCCCCTACTTCCACTGCGAAAAAGACACCCGTGCGCCCCTGCATCCAAAAGAAGTTCATAAAATTCATATGTGCGTAATCGCCCAGCATGATGGACGTCGTGTCGCCGACCAGCGTTGCAGCGCCCTGCAGATTCGAAGACACTGCGATGGAAAGAATCATCCCCACCGGGTTCATCTTTAGTTTTTTGCAAATCGCAATCCCCACGGGCGCAACCATCAGAACCGTTGCCACATTGTCGATAAATGCGGATATCACGCCTGCAAAAAGCGACATCATGATGGTGACCCACATCACGCTCCTGGGCCGCGCAAGCAGCAGGTCCGCCAGCAGATTGGGCATCTTTGATTCAATAAAATAGTACACGATAATCATGGTGCCGCCCATCATCATCAAAATATTCCAATTAATCGTTCCAAGCAGGCTTCCCACCGGCAGAATGCCCAAAACCAGGAACGCCACCGCCGCGCCCAACGCGTAGAAGGGCCTGTATTTCGGCTTAAAAATCATAAATGCGTACATCGCAACAAATAACACAAGTGCTGTAATTTTCATTCTCGTATTCTCCATTCTTCTAAGTTGGTATCATAGAGCCCCGTCCGAATCCGCCCGCGCGAATCCCCCCGTGCGAATCCGCCTGTAAAAAAAAGAGACCCTTACCACAACAAAAGTTGCGGTAAAAGTCTCGCTACTTCGAACAAATTCCGGAGATAAATCCCGTACTGACGGAACAGGTTGCGTCTCGCGCCAGCTACTCCCTAATACCAAAGACAGAGTAATACAAATGAGGAGAGAATGCAAGAGGGGATTTAAACTCCCTTTTTACAAAAGTGTGTCTATTTGTTAGCAGATTTAATAACTAATCTTACTTTCACAACTTCTCAAGCAGCCATTTTCTTCAAATTTCTTTTTCAACCAATAAAATGGTAATGGAAGGATTTCATCTTCCGACTTACTACAGTTCCATATTTCATATTCTCTTGTTTCTAAATCATATCGAAAATTGCAGTATACTTCTGAATCAGGTGCATCAAATATTCCTTGCACCATAGTACCTTCCAATTTCAATTCTTTAAAATAGTAATTAATATATAAAGCCATAATTCTATATTCTTATTCTAAAACACACAAATGTAAAAAGGGATTATTTAAAAACCCATTAAGAACCTGAAAAGCTTAAATCTTTCGCAGAAATACTTAATGAACAAATATGACACTATAAAATCAATTAGCATAATTAATACGATAATCAACAGCGTATTATTTTTTTATTACCTTGCACAACTTCACAACATACTTTCTTACATAACTAAAATAAATCACGACATTGATACTTACTGTGACAGCAACTGCAGTAACGCCAACTTTTACTGCCATAATCAGCCAACTTCCATATGTCAAATCAGTTATTGAATATCCACGCGATAATAACAGAACACCACATATTACGAATATATCGACTATTACCTGCTTTATTGTAGTACGCTCTCTTCTATTCAGTAAATTATGCGCATTATAGAGTGCCATCCAAATTGTCTGATATGTCATTGCGACAAGTGTTCCTATAGCTACACCGATAAGTCCAAAGCGTATTACCGTTGCAATGGATACAACAAGATTTAAAGTAGTTGCCACTACGTAGCATCTTTGAGTTTGTTTAAAATGCCCGGCCGCTAAAATCATATTGTTATATGGAATGCGAAGGCAAAACACCCATTGTGACAACGTAATTAGGAGGGCAAACAGCGGTTGTGAGTATTCAGCGTCAGTAATTCCTAAAGTATACACTTCGACAAACGGAACTATTAGCGCAGCGGTGCAAGCAAATAGAAACGTTGAAGAAGTGTGAACAATCCATTCAAAATCACTGAAAAAACCTTGCAGTTTTTCGGTCTCGTTTTTGGCCCACATATCACCCAATAGCGCTTGGACTCCACTAACCATATACACAAATATTTGGCGAACCCCATATACCACTAAATGATACACCCCATAGATTGAGACATTTGCCAAAGTTGAAAATAATGTAAGAACAATACTGTCAGTTTCTTCTAAAACGATCGCGGCTATATGCTGTGCCAGTCCATTCCATTTTTGCTTTATTGGTTCTTCATCATATGTAATCTTATGATTTATTTCAAAATTCTTGTCTACATATATTTTTAGTATTAATGGTCTCACCAAAAAAATAAGTGACGTTGTTAGTTTTACTATTTGTATCGAAAAACCGTGCTTGATTAATATTGCACATATCACTGTATTTAGTATTAACGTAACTACCTGGGTACTATAATATATATATCCCAATTGGCTTGCATTTAACAGTAATCTATTTACCACACCAAAGTAGTATTGCGCAAAATAACTGATACTTATAGCTATAATCAAAAATGCTGTTGCCGCCCAAGAATAGTCTGCACTAGCAATTCTCGGATAAAATCCTACCAATAGTAGTACATAAAGCACTAGGATATAGGCTATGCGTTTGAAAAAGTTCTCAGCGGATACGATAATCTTGCTTATTCCAACATTATCTTTTTGGGCCAACGGCTTATATAGGGAAGTTTGTACAACACGCCCTACTCCTAAATCCAAAAAAGCAATTATATTCAAAAATTGAGAAATCGAATTTACTAATCCATTTACATCTGATCCAAATTGTTGAAGAATTAATCTTGGCAAAATGAAACCGCATATTATATTGGTTATTTGATATAAAAATGCTGTAAGTGTATTATATATTAATCTTTTCTTTCTCATGGATTCTCCATAACATACTGCTTTACCGACTTATTTACCACGAAAAACCAGTTTCTTACACCGTCCATTGACGATGTATCCCAAACTCATTACAACTAAAATTATAATCATATCGCCGCGATTATAAACAGATACCGTTCCTATATCCATTAATAGTGAAGTCATTACAATGCCAAAAACGACAATATCGAAATCACTTATCCTCCGCTTAAGAATCATCACTCCTTTTTGAACAACTGAGAAAAACAGATAAGGATAATACAATAGGACTCCAAAAACACCTAGTGATGCCAGTAATTCATAATAGCCATTATGTGCAGTGGCTTCACTCATCGGATTCAAGTATCTATAATTATTCCACCCCACACCAAATAATAAATGATCATTCCACACATCAAGTGCTCCCTCTCGCATCCTAAGGCGAACCAATGAGCTATTATCTAGTACCGCTTTGTCTTTAAACAACATTCCCATGATTAACGAATATGTTTTTTCGCGTATTTGCGCCATAAATGGGACATTGTTTAGAAATATCCACCCAACAATAATAATCGCAGTAATAGATAACAACGCTTTTGTTTTCTGCAAAGCATTTCCTTGAAGTATTGAAAAAATGATAGCCATAACTGCAACAACAATGTATGTCTTTCTTGAACCGGAAAAAACCAATATCGCTGTCAAGAAAATAAACGGGACATATGCTTTTTTCATTTTTCGATAAAACAACAGATAACCGGTAACTACATCTACAAAGCATAGTGGAGTTGTATAATTATTATAATTTGTGACATTATCAATTAATCCTCCAAATGTTCCCCTCATATAGTAGCCTGATTTTAGTATCCCAGAAATATCAGTATAACAGCAATATCGTAATGCAGCTGCACAGCCGGCGAGCGTCAATATCCATAACACTTGTTCCGCAGATTCTACACTATCTACATAACTTGTGATACATAAAACAGATACCAAAACAACCAAATACGTCATAAAAAAGAAATGCACATAGCGGTTGGTGTACTGAGCCCAAATACAAGAAACTGCCCCATATACAATAAAAATACTATACCAAGTCATACTATTTGTAGTTGTTAATTGCTTTCTCCGCAAAAAAGTATTGATTACAAGAAGAATAAAACAAGCCATCCATACATAATTATCGCCCGGTCTGGATGTCGGCATGTATCCAAGGATGCTAAAGAAAACAAGAAAAAGCACTATTATATCACTTTTCTTTTTAATCTTCGAATCCGCCATTATAGTTATCCTTTCGTTCGCTATTTGTTCATGTATGCAAAAACACCGCATTAGTAAAGTCGGCACTTACTTTATCTATATCATATCCCTTTATGCGTAGTATCTCCTGGTTTTTATCCGATGAAATTCTTCCCGCATTACTAATAATGGTATTCTCCCACCTTGTAATATCATGTAGTGGCAACATATATACATTGCTACACATTTTAACTTCAGAGGTTATTGTATCTGCAATTACACAAGGAACACCATTTGCCTGCGCTTCAATAACTGTATTCGGCATCCCTTCATACAATGAAGGAAAAACAAACACATCCATCGCAGATAATAATGCCGGGACATCTCTTCTCACTCCCATAAAATGTACTTTATCTACCAAGCCCTTACATTTTACCAATTCCTTTATCTCATCCTCAAGTTCCCCTTCACCTACCAGCATTAAATGCGCATCGGGCTTACTTTTTTGCATTTGAGCAAAGACTGTTATCAATTCTTCATGATTCTTTGAAGTTGTAAACCTACCAATATGGCCTATAAGTAACTCATCCTTAATGCCTATTTCTTCTCTAATTTCATTTCGCAAGTAACTACTATAAGAAAATTGTTCAAGCGGAATACCATTATTCAAGAACAGTACCTCACCTTTTTTTATGCTTTTTTCTCCAAACATAAATTGGGCTGCAGGTAATGACGGGGCGATTTTTACATTTGCTACATATTTAGGCAAAAACATAAATATCTTGTGTAAGAACTTACAAACTCCCGCTTTCATCGTATTCGAACTGCTGGATCGAAATACTAGGACTTTAGCTCCTGCCAGCTTAGCAGAAACCAATTCCATAGCTGATAATGAATGCTGAGATACTCTCATTACATGCTTATAATTATTATCCTTTACTATTCGATATAAGGATTTGAATGAGACTAACGGATTCTTGCTTTTTGCGGTAGTATGAAATATTCTTCCTCCCATGGTTTTTATCTCATCATCGTAAAAACCTTTTTCTGCTTTGCTAACACAAAAATCCATCTGATACTTTTCTTTATCAATAGCTCTATATATTTTCATCAGGAATGTTTCAGCACCACCAGCATTCATTCCACCAACGATACATAACAGTCTTTCCATAAAATGCTCCCTACTGAATGATAATTCCTTCCGGTTTCTCCTTTAATTTCTGAATTGTTTTTCGTGTAATTGCTCTAATGCGATTGATAGGTTTATTTGCGTATCGTTCCCATTTATCAGCAACAGTTTCAAAATATTGCTCTTCCGTAAGATCCGCTAATACTTTTAATAATGCAATATGTAGGTCATGATATGCCGGACTTGCAACCCGCCCTGATTTATCATAGAAAGACCAATATCCCATATCATAGTCATTCAAATGTCGTTTCAATGTTTCGACACTTTTCCAATACAGCTTCCCAACTTCTTCTGCATTTGGATAAAGTATCAAATAATCATATAATCCAAACAGTGAAAAAATCCATCCATTAAGCACACTTCTTTTTTCGCCCTGTATATCCGGATACTCTTCAAAATATGCATCTGCCCCGATTTCCAAGACAGTTCCTCCGTCTTTTACAGACTTCATCATAAAGTGCATTGCGTTTTGAATTGAAATACTCCACCTATCATCATGTGTTAGTATATAGGCACGTGCCAAAGCAGAAATTGCCTCGCCCTGACCCATAGAAGAAACAGAGTACTGATGATATCCAATCGGTCCAAAGCAATCCCACGATCCATCAGGTCGTTGGTTGTCAACAATCCACTCAGATTGTTTCAAAAATGCCGCTTTTATGTCAGCATCATCATGTTCAAGGTATAAATCATAAAGGCCTAACGCATATTGAAAAATGCTTATCGGAAAATAAACAAGTTGGTTACCTTCAATCAGATTTATGGTAATACCATTTTTATCAAGCAATGTCTTCTCATTTACTTTTCCTGTCAAGTCATTGTAATAACCTGCAATGCTTTCCTTTTTATATAATTTCCCCTGCCCTTGCTCAACAGCAACTCTATTCTTTCCAAGAATGATTCCAATCCATCTTTTAACAAGTGCAAGCTTACCTGATACTCTCATACAAACTTCCCTTATCGCTTTCCATATTGGCTTTCAACGAAATCACAAAGTGCATGGTAATTTGTAATAGCCTGAAAGTGATTTTCCCAATAAGTTCTACAAGATTCTCTTGTCACAAAATTCTCCTCATTATCGACGAATTGCTCTATTACCGTTGCAAGATCAGATATTGCAAACTCACACGGTAACAGCTTTCCGGTGATACCATCAACAACAATTTCACAAGTCCCCCCTACATCCGTACCAATACACGGAATCCCAAAACTTATGGCTTCCATTATTGAAACGGGCAGGCCCTCACTATTACTTACATTGATGAATAAGTCAAAAGGTTGCTCTTTATATAACTTCATAACATCAGAATTATTTAGATTACCGGTAAAGTTATGCTTGATATTTTTCAGTTGCTCTTCGGCTCGCTTCTTTATTCTTTCAAACTCGCTACCGGCGCCAACATGTGTCCACTCGATTTTTCTTCCCGATTCATCAAGTAAATGGAGCGCTTCCACAATGGCTGAAACTCGCTTCAATGGTTCAGTTCTGGAACAACTTACAATTCTGTAGATTCCATCAGAACTTCCTCTTCCTATTCCATGGTCAATTGTACCCAGAAATCCTGTTCTTACATTATCAGACCATAAAGGATACTTTGTTTTCAAATACAATGTTCCGTCGTCTGAACATGGAAAGATATTATTATATGAATTTAAAAACAATTCCCTATACGGCAGATAGCCCGCTTTATTTTTTTCTTCGTACAAATCATATCTATGAGCTCTGGAGAACTTATATACAGGTGGACAGAATGTACTAATTAATGTTCCAACTCTAGCTGTCATAAATAACCAATAGCTATATAGAACATAAGATTCTGCCTCTATACCCGAAAGCATTCCTTGGGTCTGTATGGCATCATAAACCCTCTGACTCTTTGCCTCAAAATACCCTAAAAAAGTCTTCTGAATAATGGTTGAAGTTTTCATTTTCTCATGTTGTAGAGCATCCTTCTTGGTAAACAACAGTATCAAACCATGAAGTATGTCTATTAACTTATTTCCTGTCGGAACTTTGAAGCATTCTACATTTTTCGGCAACGGCCTGACTCGCTCTTCAGTTTTGGGGACCTCGCACGCAATTATTCTGACTTTTGTATAATACTCTGAAAGAATCTTTATCTCATTCTCTATAAACGACTCACCGGTACCATACGGATAAAACTTAGTCAACAGTAGAAGTTCCATTACTTTATTTCTTCTTTCCGATATACACTCTTTTCCAAACAGCCAAGAATGCATATCTCACAAAACAATAGCAGCTAAACGGAAACGATAAATGTTCGACATCTCTATACAAACTCCACATCCCTTTTATTGCCTTGAATTTGTTAGCAGATAGTGAATTGTTCGCTCTTCTATATTCAGCCAATATTTCATTCAACCCATAGCAGTTATATCCTGCTTTTAGAATTCGAAGCCATGTAGCCGCGTCCTGTCTTCTCCTAAGATTCGGCATAACCAGATACTTTTTATCGACAATCGTTGTGTCAACCATAATACCAACTGTCTGCAGAAGATTGTTGACAAGATAACCTTTATAGTTCACTTGTGGCAGCATATGAATATACTTATTCTTTGGTCTGCCTTCATCATCAATAACTTCGTAAGACGCACAAGAGAAACCACATTTTTTCTCTTTCATAAAAGCAACTTGTCTTTCAAGTTTATTCGGTTTCCAAATATCATCCGCATCCAAATATGCAACAAAGCGACCACTGCCAGCTTGCATGGCTTTGGTACGTGCTTTAGCCGCCCCGCTATTGACTTCTTGCACCAATATCTTTATACGAGGGTCTTCAGCAGATAGTTTCGTTACAATATTAACCGTATTATCGGTAGAGCAATCATCTACAATTATCATTTCCCAATTTGTATATGTCTGAGACTGTACAGACTTAATTGTATCTTCTATATACTTTTCGCAGTTCCAAGCTGGTGTTACAACAGTTACTAAATCCTGCATCATACTCTTGCTCCTATACTAGTCTCTCTAGGAAATATTCCTTACAGAATTTGATATCACTTGACTCGTTACCATAACAAATGGCGGGGTGTCTCCCCGCCAAATTAAGTCAAATTCGGTTCTCGCGACTAACCCCAATATATTGTGTACTTTTACCCATATCAAAGTCAAACACTACTAGTATTGTAAGGTATAATCGTATAAAGTGCAATGCCATTTCGGGCTGTCAGATGCTTGTAAGTGTCCTAATTTCCTCCAAAGTCGGCGGATTAAGCGGCAACGGATAGCGGGAGATTGCGACTGCGGAAGCCGCTGCGGCAAATCTTACCAGTTCATCATCGCTTAATCCCTTCATGAGGCCGTAAACACATGCAGCTTTAAAAGTATCTCCGGCTCCCAGAGTGCTCTTTACATCTACGGAGAAAGGCTTCATACGTTTCATTTTCTGCCCCTTTCTTCCGTAGAGCATATCTTTTTCACCCCCGGTAATAATAACCAGTCCGTCTGTATTTACCACCATCTGCTCATATACTTTTTCTCTGTCAGTTCCGGAATAATGTTCTGCAAGGCATTCTTCCGATACGACATTAATCGCAGAATGCATATGAAGATAATCGGTATGTGCACTGTCTATCGTACCGTATGGTTTATTATGTTTGACGCAAAGTTCAGCTGCCAGTTGTGTCTCCGAAAGAAAG
>JAZLJD010000054.1:0-85284 GCA_045617725.1 Lachnospiraceae bacterium | reverse complement strand
ACATTCGGTTCCTTGGGCTTAATTATCTCACTGTTGCTCATAACCTTCTCCTTTATAAATCCCCGCATTTCGCAATCCGGTATATTTAGCCCTTCACTGCATTGCAGCGAAGCTGCTACGGATTGCGACACAAAGTGTCGCATGAAAAATGCTTTGCATTTTTCATACTAATCCCCGCATTTCGCAATCCGGTATATTTAGCCCTTCACTGCATTGCAGCGAAGCTGCTACGGATTGCGACACAAAGTGTCGCGTGAAAAATGCCTGCATTTTTCACACTACATGTCTCCTTATGGAAAAAATAACTCTAACTAAATATACCACAAGCATGCCCCTTGTACCAAACCATGATACGAAAAAAGGAACCGATTATCGCAACCGATTTCTATTATAATGCGTATGAAGGGATAGAAATGTCCCATTGTTGGGACTTAGGTAATTCTCGGGCAATATTACTCACTATGAGGTGAATTTAACCTTCTTAATTTTACCACCATACATAATTTACAAGGCTCTCAAAAGGAGAAGTGTTTTATTTTGAAGAATAAAACACTTCTCCTCCTTTCAAAGCTAAAGTATTTCTATATGCAGGGCTTATTCCGTTATCGCGTATAGGATAATCAAAGCCCCATAATCTACTTGCGAAGCAAGCGGGAAGCTGCCGATCGGATTACCGCCGATGCTCAGGCTCCAACCGGTGATATTGGAAGGAATATAGCCTAAGCCCTTCAGGTTCTCGGTTTGTGCACAGAAGGAACTGTATGCATTCGACTCACCCATGGCTTCTACCATAGAAATGGAGTAATACTCATCATAATAGTCTACCCCGTTGCTACTCATTACGCTGATCCAGTACATCTTGAGAGTATGAATTACAGTCAGATCAATTACCCGGTCTCCATCCGCATCCAAATCAGGCAGGTATACGCTCATTCCTTCACTGCCCGGAGCATTCTTATCCCAAACGACGGATACACCATCTCTGAACGCATGACCGTCATCATCCTGATAGCCATCCGAGATATAATTGGCATTATTGAACAAATCTGACGGCAGGCTTCCGTTCGTTCCGCTTACATACGTTCTTGTATCTGTACTTGAATCATAATCGTTGTGGAATACTACGGTATATGTAATTCCCGTAAGCTTCGGTACAACGCGTGTATCTTTCTGATGACAAACCGTACATTCTACTTCTTCCAGACCGTCACTTGAAACCGTCGCCTCCGTTATGGTTCGTGTATATACATAGTTATGCTGACCCGTTGCGGGGATGGTATTGCCATAGCTTACAAGGTTTCCGCAATCAAGACAGTACGCATCACCCGTATATCCGGCATCCTTACAGCTTGCATTCTTGCTTCCCCGGATTTCGGTCCGATGCTTATTCGTATTCTTGACTCCATCGTCCTTTGTTTCCTTATAGTCACAGTTCTGGCATTCATAAACACTGATGGTACCATGCTGGCAGTTTGCATAGCTTTGTACAAAAGATGCTCCCAAAATAACATGGTTCGAAGGATCAATCGGGCTTGTTTCTTTCTTTTCGGCACCGCAGATTGTACAGGTGTATTCCTTCACACCTTCTTCCGTACAATTGGCAATCTTCTCATTTACAAGCTTCCATGCATGCGTATGATAATCGGCCTTAACCGTGGTATCCTTGCCCGGCATGGTGAAGCTGTCCTTAACGCGGGTTCCGTTATCCAGAATCCAGCCGACTTCATAGCCCTCCGAATCCTTCTTTACGGGAAGCTTTATCTTCTCCTCATACTTATGCGTCTCGGTTGTTTTCTTCGTACCGTCTTCAATGGTAAGCGTGTATTCGTTATTCTCAAAACGGCCGATGATATGGACATCGCGAGCCGGCATCGTAAGCGTTTCATCCACAGGAATCAGTTCGTCCTCGGAATCCCCTTCCATAAACCAGCCATACGTTCTGCCTGCCATTATTTCTTCCGTACACCAGTTCTCATTGTACCAGGTAAGTGCCTCCGCAATGCTGCTGCCGTATGCCACCTCTTCGATATTGTCGACATGACCGTTGGGGCCTTCCCAGTCAATATGCATGGTATATTTCTCGTACTCAAACTCCGGATACAGCGAAACATCCCGCATCGGCATCAGGGTCTTCTCGTTCACAAGGATGCCGTCATCCGTTCTCCATCCGATCAGAATTCTACCCTCACAGGATTCCTCCGATATTTCAAGATCGGTCGGAATGAAGTCGGAATTGGCCTGCAGCGTCATCGTACCGACTGCTTCGTCGTTGCCGTCGTACCAGGTAAGTTCATACTCACGCCAGTGCTCTTCGAGGCCAAAAACAACCACATCCGCCTCGGGCATTACAATATCCTCCGTGAACGGAAGCCACTTATCCTCGTTGTTCAAAATCTCCTCGGGGCTGAGCGGATGGCGTATTTCATCCATGTCATATTCATAGTAATACCAGTTAATCGTATGATTCGAATGAGAATCCGCGTACTCCAGGCAGTAAACAGGCATCGCTTCGCTGATGTTTGAATCCTTCAAAACAATTTCCGTTGAATCGAAATCCGAATTGTAGTACTGCCGTCCCTCTGCATCCGTCATTGCAACATACGGATTCAGAATGAAGGTAGCAGTCTTGTACACCTTCATGAAGTAGAGCCGAACCACCGTATTGTCCGAGCACATCAGGAACGTAAGCGTTCCCTTCTTGTCCTGCATTACTTTTTTGCGGTCATTCTGGAAGTTAAAATATGCGTTCTTCGCCGCTGCGGACTGACTCCTTGCTTTTTCAAGTTCTTCTCTTGTGACGGTGTAGGTATGATCTCCTACAAGCTTATGCTCGTCATTAAAGGTCTTCTCCAGTTTCGCGAAATTATCCGAATACTGATGGTACATATCCTCAAGCTTATCTTCATCGTCAAATCCAACATCGACCAGCGTACAACCGGGAACCTGATTGAAGAAGTCTTCATCAAAGATGATGTCGTATTCTATTCCGTCAAAGCCGTCAAAATCACCAATCTTGAAGAGCTGGCTGTTGCCGTCTTCATCACGCAGGTAATACTGCACTTCCGCACTCGTCGCGGAACCCTTCCAGTGCACATTAATCGTACGTGAAATGCTGTTCGTATTAAATCCGAAGGTATTGTCTTTGTAGGTAAGAATAACCTGTCCCCAAAGCTCTGATACTCCGGTATTGGGTTTTACATAGATTTCGTTCGTAGCCGGCAGATACCGTACCTGGTGCGTATCGGCTGCTTTTCCGCCCGCTCCCGTCAAATCGACGCAACGGACGTTGAAGTTCTTCTCGTTGTATTGCACGCAAGTCAAACCGTTCTGTACAAAGCTGTAAGCTTCACTGCCAAGCTCGGCCGAATCCTTATTCACCGAGGCAACCTTACCATCCTTTAAGGACATAAGTTTTACCTTGAAGACATCACTCGGGATGGCAAGGGTATTAGACATTGCAACCTTCGCATTCATAGTACCCGAATCCGCTGCGGAGCCTTCGGCATCCGTTCCTTCCGCCGTAGCCATAGGGAATTCCAGATTGAGATGCGATTTATCCACATCGTCAAACTCTAGGGGCACTTCGGTCGCTCCAAGGTCTAAAAGCGGCCACTTATGATCATAAATACTAATGGACTTATTCAGGTTCGGACCGATCAGTCGTGCACAGAAATCAATCTTCAGATATACACCGATTTCAAAGAGCATCGAGCCCATCGCGCCCATTTCGGAGCCTTCACCGCTCTCCCACGAATAGTACACATACAGGAATCCATAGATTTCCCAATAAATACCGGCCTCTGCAACGATTCCGATTGAGTTAAGCGATGTCGACAAAACGCCGACTCTTGCATCCAGTCGGATGCCGGCTCTTGCACCGACATTACCGAAGACATAGAAGTCCGCACGGAAGTTGGGCGTCTCCAAATCCGCATTCGAGGACGTACAGGTCGAAGCCTTGTCGCCGAATACGTTAATGTGAATCATGAAGCAGTATTCTTTGGCATTGGCATAGCTGATACCCCAGCCCATCATACAGTTAACCTTAATTCCCACTACGAAGTTAACACCCAGGCTGAACTCTATGATATGGAACGGGTCGGGACTGGCTGCAATCTTAAAGAGTTCCTGATTAACGATATCTATATATTCCGCATCATTGGAAAGCATGCCGGAATATTTGTCGGGAAGATCTCCGCCGATACCGCCGTTTGACTCAAACTGGTCTTCCTTTTTATCCTTTACTTCTTCAAGTTCCTTTTTGCCCTCTTTCGAACCGCCGACACCGTTTTGAACCGTCTTAAAGGTGTCTTTCAGGGCAGAAAGAGTATTCTTCATGGACTTGGAGTCCTTCTTGTCGCCGGAATTGCTGTTAATTTTGTTATTGGCCTCCACAAGCTTCTTCCATTCGGACTCATCGTCATCTACGGAAGTGGTGACAGCGAGGGACGCACCGATTCCGGTATAGGTTCCTGCGGTAAAGGAAACCTTAACATCCACACCCTGCAGAACGGGGATGAACAGAATCCAGTCCCAATCCGCATCGGCACTAACCGAAACGCCCAGCGTAACTTCCTGCTCGAGGGCTGCAACTACCTTGATTTCGAGCTCGTTCTGGCCCTTGGCGGTAGAATTCAGCTTAATCTTGATTGAGAAGCTGGCACTTACTTCGACCCTGATACCTGTTTTTCCCTCAAAATGTTCAAGCTTGGGGCTTACAACCGCTTTGATGGTAGGAGCATCCGGGATTTCATAGAACTTGTCATCGTCAGCCAGCAGCCTTATATCCTCTAAGGAATAGTTATGGCCGGTCTCATCCTCGAAGGTAAGCCGCGTGATTGCCTGCGAGAACTGCTCTTCATCCAGTTCATCGGAATAAATGAGCTGTTCCACATAATCCATGGCTTCCTCATCGAATTTATTGGCCCGGGCTTCTCTGACAAATTCCTCCTCCAAAGCCGCAATCTCCGTCTCGCTCAGCGGAACTTCCACATTATTGTCCACCGTGTACATCTGGAAGGAGTAGAGAATGTCCTTCTCATCGGCCTCCGTGTAAGATATGGTTACCTGATTGCCTTTTTCCGCAACGCCCGTAACCAGACCATATCCCACCAGCTGAGCGCTGTTCATCGCATCCAGGCTTCCGCCAAAAAGAACGATGTAATCGCCCGCTTCCACCTTCGTATCACTGCTCAAATTGAACTGTTTGTATACATCCTTGTCAAAAGACAAAAGGGACTTGTCAACCGTTACCGTTCCGTCCTCGTAATTGCCCGTAAACGGAATAGGGATTACATCCGGGACAAACATTACATCGGCGAATTCCACACTTTCATAGTTGTAGGAGCCGTCGGAATTCTTGCTTGTGATATGTATATAGAAGACTTCGCCGTCTACCGTTCCGTCCTCATGCAATATACCGTCGTAAACGGCAACGGTGGAATCAGCCGAAAGCTCGCCGGCGTACTTCATTACGCCCTGCACATCCTTTTTGGCCTCCGTGTCATCATTCAGTCCGGCAACAAGATTATAAAGACCTTCCTTGATATCGACGCCTTCTGTTTCGTTGACATCGAGGAAGATGACATCACTGTTCACCTTGAGGTTATTTACCTCTTCACGCTTTACGGTGAAGTTGTAATAAACTACATCCTCTCCCGATAACTGTCCGTCTCTTACGTATCTTGCCTTACTTGTTGAAAGAATCTCAACCTGGAACAGGTCGCCGTGCTTCCAAAAGCCTTCCGGGCAGAGAATCACGCGGTTTTGTGCATCGGGTGCTTCCTTCAGCGTGAAGCCTACCTCCACATCGCCCTCGGAGATATCCGTAACCTTCAGAAAATCCTTTATTCCGTTAATATCCTCGTCCCCGATAATCTCGATTTCTACCGAAAAATCATCCGCAACGCCCTGTTCGGACATATAGTTGATTTTGAAACGGTTCTCAAGATTTGAGCCGTCCTCAAAATCCGCATAAAGGGTCACATTCCCGCCTATTGCGTCATTCGAGAGTGCCATCTTTTCACATTTGCTGTCATAATACCAGCCCGTGAAGACTGCGCCCTCTTTTTCAGGCTGAGGAAGTGCCCCTACAATCGTGCCGTTCTTAACAAGCTCGGTGTCCGGAAGCGTAATCCTCTCGGATCCTTCCGCCGCATTGGCTGTTACGTCAAAATCAACCTGATAATACGTATTCTCGATTCGTTTCTGCTCATTCTTTTTGTGAATGCTGATTCCTGCAAAGGTACCGACAATGAGAGCTGCCACCACTACCAATGCAATGATTCGTTTCGTAATTTTTTTCATAATAGTCCCCGCATTTCGCAATCCGGTATATTTAGCCCTTCACTGCATTGCAGCGAAGCTGCTACGGATTGCGACACAAAGTGTCGCGTGAAAATGCCTGCATTTTCACACTAATCCTCGCAATTCGCATTCTTAACAGTTTATTGTTTCACTTACGTAGCAAGATCTATGACCGAAGCAATGGGCACTGCAACATTTATGCTTTGTCCGTCGCTGTACGTTCCGCGGATTACCCCGCATACCTCATATTCATTATTGAGAAGGACTCCCCCGCTGGCTCCCGGATTCACCGATGCGGTAAACAAAATGTAGTCGTCCTTAATCATCGCTGCATTGCCTCTGGTTACGACATTGACCATTCCGTACCAGCTGCCGATGGCCGTTACACCCTCTCCCTTTTCCGGGGTCCGGTCGGAAAGCTTCATGGAAGGAAGCGTACACTCCGCAGGTACAAGGCAGATTGCTATATCCGTTTTCTCATCCGCGGAAACGATGGTGTCTATTCGGAAGGTTTCGCCCGCTTCCGTTGTGCAGATAGCGTATTCCATATTGGCAAGTGCGTGCCGGCAGGTAACCAGTCTTTTGTCGGAAAAAGCAATAAATCCGCTTGCATTCGCAATGCTTTCCCCGTCTTCATCGAATACCTCGACCGCCACGATGCTTTCCAGCACGCTTTCGGGGCAGGCATCATATACATTCCCCGTATTGTAAATGACCCGGGTCGGCTCCTTCGCATCCGGTGCCCCTCTTTGCTTTCCAAAGAAGAGGCCCGCCAAAAAGGATATCGCCAGGAATGCAATGGTAATAAGTAGAATTGCAGTCTTTTTCATGGTCCTACCCCTTACTTTCCAATGTGCTCTTAATCAGATTAATCAATGTTTCCATCAGATACGGTTTCAAAACGTAGTGGAAACCGCTCTTTTTGATAAGCTCCAGTTCCTTCTTCTCGGTTCCGATCGGGACCAGAAAAACCGTCTCAAACCCGACGCTCCGAGATAGTTTTTGGCAAAAAACCATGCGTTCCGGGTCGGGAACGGCAAGGTCAAATACGAGCAGTTCCGGCTTCTCGCGAAGCAGAATCTCCTCGCCCTCGCAGGTACTTTTCCCGGCAAGGACCTCATAACCCTCAAGCTCAAGGCATTCTTTATTGGCATACAGGATATCCAGATTGTCTTCCAAAAGAAGTATCTTTTCCATTTTTCCCCCTAAACAGCGGATAGTATTTCACATTACATTCTCATATTAATCCCCGCATTTCGCAATCCGGTATATTTAGCCCTTCACTGTATTACAGCGAAACTGCTACGGATTGCGACACAAAGTGTCGCATGAAAAATGCTTTGCATTTTTCATATTAGTAATCTCCGCTCCATAAAAAAACTGCTCAACCTAATGATTTAGTTAGGTTGAACAGCTTTTTTCACCATATAGCCCTGTCCGCGTTTGAAATCTATGGTCACTTCGGTATCCTTCAGCTTCTCGCGCAGGGAGGAAAGGCAATTATAAACGGGCTGGACGCTGCCCTCTTTCAGGTTCCAAACATTCTCAAGCAACAGCTCCACGCTCAAAAAGTTCCCTGCATTCTTGCACAGAAGATCCAAAACCGCATATTCCTTCGGGTTCAGACATAAGTCCCTTCCGTTGCACTCGGCAACATACGCATAGGGTTTGAAAACTATATTGCCGAAGGAGAAATTGTCCATTGCCTTATTCTCACTTTTTCGCAGGATTGCTTTGATTCGAAGAAGCAGTTCCTCCATGATGTACGGTTTGGAAATATAGTCGTAACCGCCCGCACGAAGTCCGTTCAAAACGTCCTCTTTGGTGCCCAGGGCACTCAAAAAGATAATGTTGAACTCCTTTTCCCGGCTTAATTCCCTGCACAAATCGATTCCGTTTCCGTCCGGAAGCATCACATCCAGAAGAATCAGGTCCGGACTTTCCTTAAGCGCAAGGCGTCTGCCCTGCTCGATGGTTTTGGCCGTATAGACTTCGTAGCCCTCAAGCTCCAGCATGATTCTGTTCGCATCGAGGATGTCACTATTGTCCTCAATCATTAATATCTTCGCCATCTTTGCAAGCCTTTCTCAGAATAAAGTTTACGGTCAGACCACCGCCCGGAGTGTCGGAAAGGAAAAGCGTACCGCCCTCATTCTCGACCAGCTCCCTGCAGAGCGGAAGTCCGATTCCCGTACTTGCGTCATTGGAGTAACCTCTTTCAAACGCATGCTCCATCATTTCCCTGCTCATTCCGTCTCCGTGGTCCACGACGGAAACCACCACGCCATCTTCGGTTTCGAGACAGCCTATTTCGATTACCTGATTGGAGCAATGCTTGGTTGCATTGGAAATCAGGTTGTAAAGGCAATGAAACATTGTATTTCGCGAAGCGTAGGCCGTGATATTTTCCTCGCAGTGAACCGAAATCGTATTTCCGTTTCGGGCACACAGCGGCATGCAAAAATCCGCCGACGATTGAAGCATCTCACTGATATTTATGTTCTCTGCCTTCTCCTTGTACTGTCCCTGGGCGGAATTCTTAAGCTTCTCAACCATCTTGCCCAATCGCACCGCTTCCTGCTCGATATTTCCAAGTCGCACCGCCGTCGAAGCATCGATACGGTTCAAAGAAACCTGTCTGGCCGAAACGGCAGCATTCGAAGCAATGACCGTAAGCGGCGTCTTTAACTCGTGACTCAGGTCAGACAGAAAAGTCTCCCGAACGCGGTCAAGCCTTACAAGTGCCTGATTTGTTCGATCGAGCTCCTGTTCTCTTGCTTCCGACTCCTTCAATAAATTCATGGAGGTCCTGTATTCAATAGCCAGGGCAAGCGAATTGAAAAAAGCAAAGACGGCAATACCGGTTGTGGTATTTATTATGTCCAGGTTCTTGAAATAATTTCCGTATCCCACGGCGTCGTTCAGCGATACCAACCCGTAGAACACAACGCCGACCAGCGCCAGAATGTTGCTCTGCGGAATTGTTTTTCGCCTCTTTACAAGCTTAATCGTCATGAGGCATAACATCGGGAACGCCGTCACAATCATAAGGATAATGCAGACCTCATTGCACCTTGAATAGAAGGAGGACGGCGTAAATGCAAACAGGGCAAAAAACAAACCCGTAATAATCTTGGCAATATTGTATAAAGTCCGGTTTCTGTATTTTTCAAACAGGGCACCGACATAAAGAACGGAAAAAAAGATGGCTGCTATCAGGGAGCAGATTTCGAGCTTATGGCTTACATACCAGTTTATGTTCGGTATGAGATAGCCGGTTACCGTCGGGAACAGAGTTCGGATTGCGGCACAGAAGCACACAAGCGAAAACCAAAGGACTTCCTTCCTTGAAGAAAAGCACATATAAAGGCCGATGTTCATAAGCGACGATGTGATAAGAATAATAGCAACCACAACATTCTCAAACAGGACCTTCCGGTTGTAACCGGAAATTTCTGCGGCCGGGCCCAGTCTGAACCACACGGGATAATGCTTGTGATGGTTGAAATTGGCCTGCTGTATCACGACCTCCGCGGTGTCGCCCTTTCCTGTGAAAAAGGCCTCGTACGCTGCTGCCGTCGGGACGAACTCGTCCTTTTGGGCACTTACATGTCCGGTTCCTGTCAGGAGCACACCGTCCACAAAAACGTTCACCGCATAGTCCGATTTCTTACAGGTAATGCCGTAATTCACGCCCTCCCGAACCGGAACGGTAAATCGGTATGTAACATAATTTTCGAAATTGGTTTCCGAATCGCCCTCTACCCCGCTCAACTCCTGCGGCACATACAGTCGGTCGTTAAACCGGTCGCCCAGGAAATCTTCCACAACGCCGCAATCCGCCGCGAAGTCAAACTCCATGAGCTCAGCCCGATCCTTGAAGTGGACCATTTTGTCCGTATGCACGGAGTTCATAATCGTTCCGAGCACCGCAATTATCAGCACGAAATATAACAATGAAATCAGAATTGTTTTCTTCATCAGGGACGTTCCTTTCCACTACCAATATACCACAAGCCCGTGCCCTTTTGTACGGATATTCCGCGGGAATCTCGATGCAAATCTTGTTTGTTCAAGTTGGGCAAACAATTACAGCGAAACTGCTACGGATTGCGACACAAAGTGTCGCATGAAAAATGCTTCGCATTTTTCATACTAATGCCCTATAATATAGGGTATGCTTGCCTTGATAGGCAGGATGCATTTGTCAGACTGCTTGATATGCCGGATATTCCAAATAATGAATAAATCGGAACGGACTTATTATGAAATTTATTATGAAATTTTACGCACTTCCCCTCCTCGCTGCTTTGTTTTTGGCAGGATGCGGAACACAAAACAACATACCTGCTCCGACGAACGATGTCGTCGTGCTGCCCGGCTTTACAGAACCCGGGGAGAACGAGCCCTCCAGGGTGCCTTCTGAGGCGCCGGTCGTAACCGTTTCCGAACAGCCGTCCGAGGCGCCCACCACTGAGCCGTCCGAGGAACCGGTGGCACCAAAGGACTCCGAGATTCCCATCGGCATTTACCTGGCGGATTCCGCGACGAAGCAACGCGTGCTCACAAGCGAATATGAAATTAACTTCGACACCATTGCCAAGGATTTTCCGAACAATTCCTTCTACTTAAGCCATGATGCGACGGTGCCAGGAATCACCTACGACGATGCCTTTAAGGAGACTATCGGCAGTTTTCTTTCGCAGTATCCGGAGATGGACGGTTTCCATATCGGAGCACACCTAAGGCTCGTACTAAAGACCGGTGAGGAGCTGAGCACTCTGCTCGTAAAGCCCGCAGATACAGAGGTTCTGAAGGAGTATCTCGAATCCTACATCTACGATGCGTACCACGCCAATGGCTTCTATGTACACCTGTCGCCGGAAGACATGAAGGAGGATACCCTCTTCACACAGATTAAGCTGCATCCGGGGCCCAAAACAACCGAGCTCTCCGACATTTATCTCTCCGTTTTTCTCTATGACAGCGAGGAAGACTACAGTTACGAAAGCAATACCTTCACGGCCGACAACAGCTGGACGATACACATCATTAACAGCAACTGATACCGCATACAACAAGGGCGTGTGAAAAAATGAGAAATCATTTTTTCAGGCGCCCTTGCCTTATGTATAAGTTGCCACTTTTCACTCTTTGGCTGTGGATAAGCGTACAGTTCCCCTTACCCCATATCTTCATCCTTTGAATCTTTTATGCGGCTCTTTCAATTCTATTCTTTTTGTTGTGATATTTATAAAGATTCTGACCTATAGAAACCAGAAAAACCTCTAATCTCACGGAATCTATTCCTCTTCGGACGATTCTTTTGTACCAGCGATCGTTTTTCATGATGCCAAAGGTACCCTCAGCCTGAATGGATCTGTTCATTCTGAGTAGTGCCCCTTGTATGCTCTCGAGGTTCTCGATTACCTCTTTATGCATTCCCGTAAGCTCTTGGTTTACGCTGATGGTTCTGTTGCCTTCACTCTTTTTGCATTTCTCTGCGTAAGGGCATCCACTGCAGTCTTCGCACTGATAAACCTCTTCCTGTCGTCCATACTGGTTGCCATACACATGCTTACGGTAAAGGAAGTTGAATGCCTTTCCGTTTGGACATCTCATTATTCCGTCAGAATCAATAGGGAAGTTCACTGCTCTAAATGGATCGTTGTGAAATTTCTCGTCGGTTGTTTCTTTCTTGAACATAGTAAACTTCATATACTTTTCCATGCCATGATGCTCACAATAAATATAGTTGTTGTAAGATCCGTAGCCTGCATCTGCAACAGGATACCTGGGATAGAAACCATAATGCTTATTGAATGTTTCCATCAGCGGAACAAAGCAGTCCATATCTGACCTATAGTGGTTTACATCTACTACAGCTATATATTCATCTGCAACACCTATCTGTACATTGTATGATGGAAGAAGCTGGTCATTTCCCATGTAATCGGTCTTGATCCTCATAAAGGTGGCATCTCTGTCGGTCTTGGAGTAACTGTTTCTTTCGGATCCGCAGGTGTCAATCTTTTCAATGTATTCTTCAAGTTTGTCCCTGTATTCCAGTAATAACTCATACTGTCTCTGCTGAACAGACTTATGATGTCCCTTTCCGGTAACAAAAGAAGCCTCATCAAGCGTCCAAAGTTCCGCATACTTTGCAGCAATCTCAGACAGATAGTCGGGTACGTATTCCGTATTGGTAGCAATCTTCACGCCGCTCCATACAAGGTTTTTGTTTATCTGTTCCAAAAGCACTGTTATCTTATCGTAAAGTCGATATCTTGATTTTTCAGTTGCCTTTTTCCACACCCAGGTATACTTGTTTGCGTTGGCCTCAAACTTTGAGCCATCTATGTAGATATGTTGTAAATCCACATGTTCTTCCTCAAAGATAGCCTGATTGATATCGTAAAAGATCTGTTCGATGGAATCCTGAAGAATCTCGTTAATGAAGTAACCGAAGGTTCTGTATGACGGTGTCTGACGGTCCATAAGATACATGAACCTGAGATTAACCTTGCAGCTGTCTTCAAGTTCACGTAAAGAGCAGTAGCCACTTGTCATGAATCCGAAGAGCACCGTTTTCAGCATGTTGACCGGATTATATCTGATTCTTCCCGTGATGTGTTCAGGAACATTTTTCAGATACTTATTTAAGTCTATTCCCTCCATGAATTGGTCAAATGTGAAGACAGGGTCTAAAAGATCCAAACAATCTGAAATAAACAGTGGCAAAAATCCTTGTTTTGAATTAGAATTAAGCTTGTTATTATTAATCATGTGCAAGTTAATTATAACACAAAGAGAAGGACCAGTGGCTCACTTCTGAACCATCGGTCCTTCTTTTTTTATGGGCTGCGTTTTTTCACAGCCCCTTCATGTACATCAATACTCTATTTATTTCTTTGTGCCTTGCATTGCATATAATCCTACTTCGAAAGTATATTTACCAATTGCCCTAAGTCTTTCAATGCATTCCTCGTCAAAGGCTTCACAAGCTGCGATATACCGGTCCTCCGGGAACTCCGGGTTCGGATTTGATCCGATCCATGTTAGTTCTGCCAACATTGCGTCAACATTATCCGCATATCCTGCAATGAAATACTTCTCAGCCTTGGGTTCATCTGCTGCCCATTCAGCATGAGCTGTAGCGTAATTATTCTCTCCCTCATCAAGATATGCTTGATAACTGGGTTCAGATTCTTCCCAGTCCCTATGATCTGCATCATATGCGGCCAGAGCTTCGTTCTCTGAAGCATACAATGCAGGTGCATATTTTGAATCAGTCAATTGGGGCTCGCTGCTCAGATATGCCTCACATGCTACCGCATAAGCGTTGTTTGCTGCCGCTACATAAGTTTGAATCTCAGGTTCTACTGATTGCCAGCTTTCCTTCGCATTTTCAACAAAGCTTTCTATAGAAGTGATTCCGTATACGCCGATCTTTCCATACTCATCTATCTGTCCTTCGTATGTGAAATTCTGCGCAGCACGCATTGCTCTCCAAGCCGCAAGTTCTTCTTCATAAGCTGCTTCGAAAGTTTCTCTACGAGGCGTATTGGCCATACCATAGTTATAAAAACTCATTCCTTCGGGGAAAGATAAAAACTTTTCGGTAAGAGCTGTGATGGAATAGTTTTTACGTTTCTCACGAAAAACGTCTTGCGCATTACTAATCTCAGTCTCTTTATCCTCATATTGGTTGATTAACTCAGGAGCATCTTCATCCAAGTCTCGTCTAACCAATTCAAGTATTCTAAAGTACCTTCCGGCCTGAACACCGGCCAAAGACGATTCCAGCGTCGAAACTCTCTCGCCACCATCAATACTATCAAGAACTTGTGCATAATCTTTGACTGCCTTGGTGTAAGCATTTATAACACTCTCCGCCCAGATTTCAATAGCAGGTACAGCGGGTGTATTATCGATTACCGGGGCTGATTTGGTCTGAACGACCGGCTTCCGCTTCGCAATAATCGTATCATACATAGTCTCTTCGGAACCGGCCTTATTAAGAGGAGAAACACTCTTTACAGCTTCTACTACAGTAAGTGCCTTCTCAATAGTGGTAATGTCCCTGCCTTCTGCCTTGCCCTTTTCATCATAATGTCTGTAATAAGCCATTACATCATCACCAAAGGCTCTACGAAGGTCATCATACGCAGATGCATAAGCATTTACATTGAAGTCCTCATTCGGTTGTCTTGTTTCCCAAAGACCATATTCGATAAAGTGTGCAAATAATCGGTCTTCTGTATCTCCGTAGATCTCTACGACATCCGGATTCTCTTTCGCATAGAAATCAGCATCAAACATGGATTGGAGCAACGCTTTATCCTTCTCTGATAAGGCCCTGAGTGAAATATTAAGCTGCTGTCCGACATAAATCCTGTTGATGTTCCTGACACCGGGATTTATGGCTCTTAATTCTCCAACACGCATGCCATTTGCTCTTGCGATTTTGTTCATAGTATCGCCACGCTGAACCACATATAAGCGATAATCAGCAGCGAAAGTGGGCTGTATGGATACAAATGCTATTGCAAAGGATAGCATCACCACACAGATGGATCTCAGTATTTTTTTCATAGATTTGTTCCTTTCGTATATGAATTTCTATTTACTATTTCCACCCACTTTTATGAGGTTCATGCCTACTGTGCGATGTCGATGTTCTCGCCGATCAGACCCACAAATGCACCCTGAGAAGCCTCGGAAGACTCTGCATGTGCTACAAGCCACTTATTGCGAGCCCAGAGTAGTTTGTCTTCTGCGGTAATCGGAGTGAAATCGGGGCAACCGTCGTTGGTTCCCTTAGGAAGAACTACAGCTACGCGGAAGCCTGCTGCTGCATCCACATGGCAGGGAGCGTAGTGAAGCGTGGTTGCGTAAACTTCTACAACTGCACCGGCAGGAGCACGGAAAGCCTTAACACAGGAGGTGTCAAGCTTGCCATCTGTGAGTTCGGATTCCAGTGCCAAAAGCAATACGAAATCGCCGGTGCCGATGTTGAGCTCGCTGTCGCGATGGTACTCAAGGCAGTTCAACTTCGTGTTGTGACCCCAGCACATACCAAGTTCTACCGGCATTCCGCCGTAAGCATTATCGGAAAACTGTTTGTAAATGGAGCAAGCCTCTAAGGAAGCAATGCCCGGCTCATAGGAAACTCCCTCGGCAGGAAGTGCAATCTTGTTCATTGCAGCTACAAGTTCCTCGGTATTGTATCCTTCCAATACCTTGCCGTAAGCCTTGAATTCAGGATCGTAAACAGAATAAATCTTCATGGAAATATCTCCTCTCATTAAGCGGTAACCCGCAAATTAACTACATTATATCACTAAATATCCAAAATCTCAAAATCATCATCGGTATCAATCGGAACATTCTTCGGAGCATCCGAGGAGGTCGCATCGGATGAAGCTGCATCATCGCCATCCAGGTTAAAAGTAATCTCCTCGAGGGGAGCTTCCTCTACGTAACGGTCTTCTGCCTTGACCGAGATGGGCTCAAAATCCTCCGGTTTCAGTTCCTCGGAAACAGAAGCTCTTCTTTCCTGGTATTCACGCTCTACTTCACGGGCAGTGGCCGTAATTCTGGCCATCTCATCCTCCTGTGCACGGGAGGCTTCCGCTGCAGCAAGGATTTCTGCCGGCGAAGGCGTTTCGGATGCGGAAACAGATTCCGTTTCCTCCCGAGTAGTCGCAAAAGAGAATCCGCTGCGGTAGGGTTCTCTGGCAGCCTTGGCTTCCTCGTATGCACGAACGGCCTCGGCAGCACGAAGTTCCTCTCGCAAAAGATCGGGATCGGTCTCACGGGCGGGGGAAGTCGGTTCCTTTTCGGCAACGGAAATTGTAGGTGCAAGCTCGCTGCGATTACGAATGGAGGCCGGTTTCTCCTGCGGTGCACGGCGAACCGGTTCATGCGATACACTGCCGCTTTCGAGTAAATCACGCGGTGTACCTGTACGAACGGACGCATGTACGGGTTCAGAGCGGCGAAGGAGCGGTTCCTCCTCTTTCTCGCGCTTTGTGCGAGGCTTCTCTTCCTCCTCATCGTCATCGGTATCTTCCAGCATTTCCCGATAGGACTGCATACGCAGCCAAAGCAGTGCGGCTGCAACAACAGCGATCACCAATAAGGCGATCAAAATCACGATAGCTACGGTCTTGCCGCCGGAGGACTTGCCTACTACCTGATGTCCGGCAGGTTTGTCCGCATACACATACTTCTGATAGTTTCTTGTTACGGAATCATACATATACCAGCCGGCAGTCTGTCCGCCGTCCTCGCTTGCATAAACAAGGAAGAACTGGCCGTACTGCCAGGCTTTAATGAACTGCTCATTGCCTGTGGAAACCATCTTCTCCTCGAAGCCTTCCGGTACGTAAGGCTCCCCTACAGGGTCCATGATGGTAATCTTGGGAGCCGGTGTTGCTTCGGGAACAGGCTCCTTTGAAGGGGCCGTTGTGGGAGCCGTACTGGGCTCCGGAACAACCTCGGGTTCCTCGGAAGGCTCCGGTTCCGTCGTCACCTCCACGCTGGGCGAAGGAGACGGAGTAACCTTTTGGGTTCCCGGAATCGTCGTCGTAACGGGAGTTGTAGCCGGTTTGGTCTCGGAGAGCATATCGGAGCGTACAAAGCCCTGTACCGTCTGACCCTCATGAGTCAGGCTTCCGTAATACCAAACCTTGCCGTCCGCATCGTTTTGTTGCGCCGAAACGTTGAACTTAATTCCGCTCGAAACCGTAGCCACGATGTTGTAAGTGGTTCCTGCGCCGCCACGAATACGCACGGCGTCTTTGTTGATGTACAGCGTCCAGCCCTTCTGAACGAGGTCGCTGCGAATATATCCGGACTGGCCGTCATATAAAACCTTGTACCAGGTCTTGCCGTCCGCACCCGTAACCGACTCATCGATTTGAACCCGGCTGGGTGTTTCGATGACTACCACGATATCCGCATCGGTGGAGCTGCTTGCACGCACTCTGACACGGTTTGTGGTCGTCTGCCCATATTCAATTGCACGGGCCGTAAGACACGGCATCGCCAAAAACAATGCAACCATGGCGACTGCCAACGAACCCATGATAATGCTTTTTACCTTCTTCATTCTGAATCCCCCTTAGGCTTCATCAATTGCTTTACCTATATCATGACGCATATATTTATTCTCAAAGGTAACCCATTCCGTAGCCTCATAAGCCTTCTTACGTGCTTCCTTGAGGGTATCACCCAGAGCGGTAACGCCCAGAACACGGCCACCGTTTGTAACAATCTTTCCGTCCTTCATAGCGGTTCCCGCATGGAAGCAGAAGTAATCCTCTTTGTCATCAAAGGCCTCATAGCCTTTAATTTCAAAGCCCTTCTCGTAAGCCACCGGATAACCCTTGCTTGCCAGGACTACACATACTGCCGCATTGTCCTCGAATTCAAGGTTGATTTCGGAAAGGCGTCCGTCGATGCAGGCTTCCATAACATCGATAATGTCATTCTTCATACGGGGAAGAACTACCTGGGCCTCGGGATCGCCGAAGCGGGCGTTATATTCCAGAACACGGGGACCCTTCGGGGTCAGCATAAGGCCAAAGAAAATAACTCCCTTAAAGGGACGGCCTTCCTGAGCCATGGCATCCACCGTAGCCTGATAGATGAATCTCTGACAGAATTCATCAACCTCCTCCGTGTAGAACGGGCTGGGAGAAAAGTTACCCATACCGCCTGTATTGAGGCCTGTATCCCCGTCGCCCGCACGCTTGTGATCCTGCGCGCTGGACATGATACGAATCGTCTTTCCATCTACAAAGGACAAAACGGATACCTCACGTCCGGTCATGAATTCCTCAATGACCATGCGGTTTCCGGCACTGCCGAACTGCTTGTCGAGCATGATGGAACGAACTCCTTCCTCGGCCTCCTCATAGTTGTTGCAAATCAAAACACCCTTGCCGAGTGCCAGACCATCCGCCTTTAATACAATCGGGAAGCTGGCTGTCTTTAAGTATTCGATTGCTGCTTCCGCATCGTCGAAATTCTCATAAGCAGCGGTAGGAATACCGTATTTCTTCATAAGGTCCTTGGAGAAAGCCTTGCTTCCTTCCAAAATGGCTGCATTCTTACGAGGTCCGAATACACGTAATCCACGGCTTTCGAATACATCCACAATACCGCCTACCAGGGGATCGTCCATACCGATGATGGTAAGCCCGATGTTATGAGACTGGGCGAAATCCGCAAGCTTCTCAAATTCCATCGCCTTAATGGGAACGCATTCAGCTTCTCTCTGAATTCCGGCATTACCGGGTGCGCAATATACTTTACTTACTCTGGGGCTCTTGAGTACGCTCTTTAAAATAGCATGCTCGCGGCCTCCACTGCCAACGATTAATACGTTCATACTGCCTCCATTATGTTAAAACTTGTGTGTAGCCAGATAGTCAATTGCTTCGGGAAGGATAATCCACTCCGCCTGCTCCATAACACGCTTTTGCAGGGCTTCCGGAGTATCACCCTCCATGACTTCAACTGCTTTTTGGCGGATAATCGGTCCTGTATCCGTTCCCTCATCCACAAAGTGAACCGTAGCGCCCGTAACCTTCACGCCGCGTGCAAGTGCAGCCTCATGAACCTTGAGACCGTAGTATCCCTTGCCGCAGAAGGAGGGAATCAGGCTGGGATGAATATTGATGATGCGACCCTTGTAAGCCTCAACCATCTTGGGCGGAATATTTACAAGGAAGCCTGCCAGCACAACAAGGTCGGGACCGGCTTCCCGGACGCCTGCCAAAAGAGCTTCATTGAATTCTTCTCTGGTGACATAGGATTTCGGGGAAATGCATACTGCCTCAATTCCTGCGTTGCGAGCTCTGGTAAGTGCATACGCATCGGCATTGTTACTGATAACACGTACAATCTCCGTGTTGCGGATGGTACCTGCACCGATTCCGTCAATAATGGCCTGCAGGTTCGTACCGCCGCCGGAAACACAAACGATGATCTTCATCACAGTCCTCCGCTAAATAAGTTCAATTCCTTTATTGCCGTCTTCCACGGTACCCATAACATAAGGAGTCTCGCCTGCTGCCTTAATGGCTGCAACGGTCGCATCGACATCCTCTTTATTGACTGCAAGAAGCATACCGATACCCATGTTAAAGGTGTTGTACATCATTTCCTTCTCGATGCCGCCTTCCCGGGCAATCAGCTTAAAGATTGCAGGAACCTCGTAGGAATCCAGCTTAATAACTGCCTTCTTGCCTTCGGGAAGCATACGGGGAATATTCTCATAGAAACCACCGCCGGTGATGTGGGAGCAGGCCTTAACCGTAACACCCGCATCGCGAATGGCCTTAAGTGCCTTCACATAAATCCTGGTCGGAGCAATCAGGGCCTCGCCCAGTGTCTGTCCCAAGCTGTCATAGTAGGTAGCAAGGCTCTCCTTACTCATCTCAAATACCTTACGCACGAGCGAAAAACCATTGGAGTGAACACCGGAGGATGCCATACCGATCAGTACGTCGCCGGCCTTTAAGGTACTTCCGTCGATAATATCCTTGCGGTTTACCACACCGACGCAAAAGCCTGCAATATCATACTCGTCTTCCGGCATAAGTCCCGGATGCTCTGCGGTCTCACCGCCTACCAGCGCACAACCGGACTGCTTGCAGCCCTCGGCAACACCGCTGACAATCGTAGCAATCTTCTCGGGATAGTTTTTGCCGCAGGCAATGTAGTCAAGGAAGAATAAGGGCTCGCCGCCGGCACAAACAACGTCATTGACACACATGGCAACCGCATCGATTCCAATGGTGTCATGCTTGTCCATAAGGAAAGCGAGCTTTACCTTGGTGCCGCATCCGTCCGTACCCGAAAGGAGAACAGGATCCTCCATGCTCTTGAATTTCTCCATGGAGAATGCTCCGGAGAAGCCGCCGATGCCGCCCAAAACCTCGGGACGCATGGTGCCTTTAATACTTGCTTTCATCAGTTCAACCGATTTGTAACCGGCCTCAATATCTACGCCGGCTGTCTTGTAATCCAGTGCCATTTTACTGTCCTCATTTCTGATTTATTTATTGTAATTTTTATATCCAACTGCCTTAAGATGAGCATCCTTCTTCTGAACGCTCTCTTTCAAACGCTCGGTGTAGCTCTTTAAGCGGCTCGCAAGCTCGCTGTCCGAAACTGCCAGAATCTTGGCTGCCAGAATGCCTGCATTGGCACCGCCGTTGATTGCTACGGTAGCAACCGGAATGCCGGAGGGCATCTGAACGATGGAATAAAGAGAATCACGGCCTCCCAAAGATGTGGTATGCATCGGAATACCGATAACGGGCATGGGAACAATTGCTGCACACATGCCGGGCAGATGTGCTGCCATACCTGCTCCTGCAATGATGACCTTATATCCTCTGGCCTCTGCTGCGTGCGCCCAGTCATAAAAGATATCCGGCTCACGATGTGCGGAGATAATCGTCATATCAAAATCAATGTTAAGCTCCTCCAAAACCTCTGCTGCCTTGGCCATGATAGGCATATCCGAATCGCTGCCCATGATAATTCCAACCTGTGCCATGTTGATCCTCCTAAATTTTTATTTCTTATGTTTATGCAAAAAACAAAGTACAAAAGATAGTGTACTAAATGCGACCTTTTGAATCAAGTTATTTTTGTCCGAAAGGGCGGTTGAGTTCCTCGCATCCCGCGAGGGTAAAACGACCGTCTTTTATGATTTCGATGCTGCTGCCGTCCGTAAGCAAGGCTTCGATGCTCAAAAGCTCCGAGTAGGGAATTGTTATGTCCGTATGGCAACCGAAGTATGCCTTTTCGGGCTCTGTCTCCCGAAGGGCCGAAACTTCATTGTCACGAGCCACAATCTCCTTGCCGTCCGGGTTGTAAACAGCGACCTCCTCCTCGTGTGAATAGCAGGTGTCGCCCACCGCGAAGTGCGGGCCCATCTTCTCGGCAATCAGTATGGGCATGCGGTCCTCGATGCCGTACTGCCGCGAAATCGCATATGCCGTGGTGTTCGTTCCAATGGCGAATTCACCGAGCGGCAGGCTGTCGTGATGATACAGAACATTGTCCTTAAAGTAACGTTCGCCGTCCTCGGGGCGCTCGAAGTTGCTGCAGGAATAGCCGGTAACCATACCGTCCGTGAAGGTAACCGAAAGGTCACGGTACTCAAGGTCATTTAAGAACACGCGGCTTACGCACAAGGTTCCGCTTGTTCCCCTAAGTACGGGCGATGTGAATACCTCGCCGACCGGAATATTGACATCCGCAAGGCAGTTCTCGAATTTCGTTTCCTTAAGCGGATTCGTAAGCGGTCTCAAATGCACCGTAAGGTCCGTGTGGTTCTCCCCGCTTCCAAGGATTCGAACGGCGTACGCCTTGTCCAGCGCATCAATCAGCTTCTGCTGTATCAGCTTGTACTTCTCGTAATCGAGCGTGTTAATCTCAACCACGCGGTCAAACAGTTCCTCGTAATTCGGGCCGATGGCGGGCATCGGAAGCGCCATAATGGTGAAGCTTCGCTCCTCGCCGGGCACATAGCTGTTCGTGATTTCCGAATTTTTGACCTGGAAGGAAGCGCTCTGCTTCTGCTGCGATTTATTGAACACGGGCGCCAAAGAGGATTCTGCCGGGGAGAAGGGCACCTCGCCGAATACCTCAAGGCAGGCGGGGCCGGCATGCTTTTGGGCCTCGTCCTTATAAAGTTCAAAGGCCGCCGTCAGGCATTCCAGCTTACGTTTTGAAAGCTTGGCATCCAATATGAGTGCTTCGTCCTCGCGGTGATCGTAGTCATACTGGCGGTTCGGAATGGCTCCGTAGTAGCCGATTCGCAGGTTGCTGCGCTTAAAAAAGAGGGAAGTGGATGCCCGGTAAACGGTGGGCTCCAGTCCCATCGCGCGGAAATTCTCAATTGCTTTAAGGACAATCCGTTCAAAGCCCAGGGAATAACGGATATTTACGGTCTTCTTTTTGGAAAGGGGCTTGCCGGCATTTACAAAGCCTCTTCGGTACCCTTCCGTAAAGGTATCGGCCAGAAGCTTAATACGCTCCCCCGAAAGTGTTGCAAGATGACGGGCCGTACGGATTTCTTCCTCCGTGACATACTCGCCAAAGCGGTACAGATAGTCCGGATTGCTTAAATCGGCCTGTTCCATGACGGAAACGGCATATTGACTGTTATAGTCAACCATGCCGGCAATCTTATTTTCGGCCGCAATTTCCGAATAATCGCTCACATACCAGTAAAGATTCTCCTTAAGGGAAGCTGCAAGGTCCGCTTCCTCCCTCTCTTCATCCGCATTCAAAATTCCGAAGAGCTCTAAATACAGTTCCAGGCGCAGAACCAGCTGCTCCAAATCCTGCTCATAAAGATACGGAATGATTGCACGGAATTCAAAGGCGTACGCGGAAAGAATCGTCAGCTTCCTGCCGTAAAGCGATGCAATATACCCTGCATTCGTAAAGGAAGATTCATAATTTCCGGGAAGAATATCACCGTAAAGCAGGCGGTTATAGTTCTCAAGGTCCGCGGCCGGCACCTGCATGATACCAAGGGAGCCCACGTGCTCATATACCTCGATACACAGTGCCAGGAAATCCGCAAAATAGGAAAGATACGCGTCAAACCGGTATCCGATCAGTTCATCTTTTACCTCAGACAGTCTTCCTGCCGCCAGTTCATAACGCTCCGAAATGAGCTTTAAGTCTTCTTCTGTTAATTGCTTACGCATACTAATCCCCGCATTTCGCAATCCGGTATATTTAGCCCTTCACTGTATTACAGCGAAACTGCTACGGATTGCGACACAAAGTGTCGCGTGAAAAATGCCTGCATTTTTCACACTAATCCCCCTCTTAAGTAAAGGCTCCGCCAAAGTACAAAATCCCCGTCAGGCAGAGCAGTGTAAGTGTGTTAAGCACGATTCCCACTCTGGGGAAAAAATGATACACTTCCGCGTGGCATTCCGAAACGATGCCCAGAATAAGCCCCACAAGGCCAAAAAAGGCCGCAACTGCCGCGGAAAGACCATTCCCCTGCGTAGCACCCTCATTTTGGTAAGCCAGAACGAGCAATGCCACTACCGCAGAAAATGAAATGAACCCAAGGACGAAAGACATGATTCCGTCCTTGGGGTGATGTTTTTTTGTGAACTTGTACTTTCGAAACAGGCTCATATAGCTCCATACTGTGCGTAATATGCATCAATTGCTTTCTTCATCTCGTCATCAATGATGACCTTGCCGCCGATCTCGCGGCCATACAGATATTCAACCACCTCTGCCATGGTAACGATTGCGGTGGTCTTCAGTCCGTAGTTCTCCCGAAGCTCGGAAAGTGCGCTCTTCTCCGTCTTGCCACGCTCCATGCGGTCCACGCTGATTACGAGGCCCAGAACATTCTCGCCGCCCTGTGCTTTGATGATGGGCATGGTTTCGTCGATGGATTTACCGGAAGTGGTAACGTCCTCGATGAAGATGATACGATCCTCTTTGCTGATGGGAGCGCCCAGAAGAATACCGGTCTCGCCATGGTCTTTGGCCTCCTTACGATTCGAGGTGTAAGCCACGTCCACGCCGTACATACGATAGAGTGCGGCTGCCGTCGTTACGCTTAAAGGAATGCCCTTGTATGCGGGGCCAAAAAGAATGTCGAAGTCGGTGCCGAAGGCATCATGAATGGCTCTTGCATAATACTCGCCGAGGCGGTTGAGCTGGCTGCCTGTATTGTAAAGGCCTGCGTTAATGAAGAAGGGGGTGTTGCGTCCGGACTTCGTTACGAAGCTGCCGAAACGCAGAACGCCGCTTTCTACCATAAATTCAATAAATTCCTGCTTGTACTGTTCCATCTTACTATCTCCTGTCAGATATTCTCATTGATGTCTTTCTTCATGGCAAGTACGGCCGCACGTGCTGCATCCGCATAACCTTCCTCGCCGTAAGAAGCATACGCTTCCTGCTTGTAAGCTGCAATAATTCCGCGGGAAGAATTTACAATTGCGCCCAAACCGTCGGCATCGAAGAAGGGCTTTAAGTCGCTTCCCTTGCCGCCCTGTGCACCGTAACCGGGTACTAAAATGAAGGAACGGGGCATAATCTTACGAAGTACGGCGCCCATCTCGGGATAGGTTGCACCTACTACGGCACCTACGGCCGTGTAGCCGGTCTGGCCGGTCTTCTCGCCGAACTCTGCTGCCCAGGCAGCAATCTTCTCGCCGACATGCTCATATAAAGGACGGCCGTCAATCAGGCGATCCTGGAATTCACCGCTTGAGGGATTGGAGGTCTTGCAAAGAATAAAGACGCCCTTGTTCTCCGTCTCGCAAACATCTAAGAAGGGTTTGATTCCGTCACTTCCGAGGTACGGATTGACGGTTGCAAAGTCCTCATTGAAGGAACTTAATTTATTACTTCCGACCATAACGCCGCCGAGGTGTGCCACAGCGTATGCCTTGGAGGTGGAGCCGATGTCACCGCGCTTTACGTCACCGATTACGAGGAGACCTTTTTCTTTGGCATATTCAACGGTCTTTTGGAATGCAACAAGGCCCTCTACGCCGAACTGCTCATACATGGCAATCTGCGGCTTTACGGCAGGGACGAGGTCGCATACGGCATCTATAATGCCCTTGTTATAAGCAAGTACGGCTTCCGAGATACCACGCAGGGTCTCGCCATACTCCTTATAAGCTGCCTTAAGAAGGAAAGGCGGAATATAATCCGGCATGGGATCCAGTCCGACCACAATGGGGGCTTCCGTCTTCTTGATGGAATCAATCAATTTGTTAATCATTTTGTTTTCTCCTAATTATTTATTCAAAAGGCGCTGGTCAGAGATCAGCGCCTTTTTCTTAAACCATTTTAGCAGTGGTAGCCTGGACATACTTACGTATGTTGGAAGCATTCACATATTTTTCAACTTGGTCTCCATTTACTACAACCAGAGTCGGTGCCTGCATGATTCCGTAACGTTTGGCGAGTTCCATGTTCTCTTCCGCATCGATCAGGATGTAATCAATGCCTTCCAGATAGGACTTGGCAAGCTTGCAGTTCGGGCAGGTCTTCGTGGTAAATAAGTACTTAACGTCGGAAGGTGCCTCTACATCCACCGTTACCTCCTCGCTTGCACTGTTGATGGTAACCACGCTGCTGACCGGTCTCTTTAAGCTGGAAGAAGCGATTACATACTCGGTACGGTTCTCGTACTCCTGGGTCTTGCCATCGTTCCAGTTCTGAACGGGACGATAGTAACCGGTGATACGGCTGTAAACCTCGGTCTTGCAACCGCACTTGGGACAGGTCTTCTGCTCTCCTGCCAGATAGCCGTGCTCGCGGCAGATGGAATAGGTAGGAGACAATGTATAGTAAGGAAGTCTGTAGTTTTCTGCAATCGTACGAACGAGGCTTGCTGCTGCCTTCCAATCCGGAAGCTTCTCGCCCAGGAATGCATGGAATACGGTTCCTGAAGTATATAAAGTCTGAAGTTCGTCCTGAATATCCAACGCATCGAAGATATCGGTTGTGTAATCAACCGGCAGATGGGAGGAGTTCGTGTAGTAAGGAACATCTCCGGGATGACCTGCAGTCTTGATGTTGGGCCACTTCTTGCGGTCGTGCTTGGCCAGACGATAGGTGGTGGACTCAGCGGGAGTTGCCTCAAGGTTATAGAGGTCACCGTACTGCTCCTGGTAATCGGAAAGTCTGTTACGCATATGGTTCAGAACTTCCTTGGTGAATTCCTGCGTCTCGGTTGCGGTCATATCCGCACGGAGCCAATTAGCATTCAAGCCTACCTCATTCATACCGATGAGGCCGATGGTGGAGAAGTGATTGTCGAAGGAACCTAAGTATCTCTTGGTATAAGGATACAGACCCTCTTCCAGGAGGCGTCCGATAACGCCTCTCTTGATCTTTAAGGAACGAGCCGCAATGTCCATCATGCGATTCAGTCTCTTGTAGAATTCGTCTTTATTGGCAGATAAATATGCAATACGAGGCATATTGATGGTAACAACGCCGACCGATCCGGTAGACTCGCCCGAGCCGAAGAAACCGCCGGTCTTCTTACGAAGCTCACGAAGATCGAGGCGCAGACGGCAGCACATGGAACGAACATCCGAAGGAGCCATATCGGAATTGATGTAATTGGAGAAGTAAGGAGTTCCGTACTTGCTGGTCATCTCGAACAACAAACGGTTATTCTCGGTGTCACTCCAATCGAAGTCCTTGGTGATGGAATAGGTGGGAATCGGGTACTGGAAGCCACGACCATTGGCATCGCCTTCGATCATCGTCTCGATGAAGGCTTTATTAACCATATCCATCTCGGCTTTACAATCCTTGTACTTGAAGTCCATCTCAACGCCACCGACAATGGCGGAAAGTTCTGCCAGGTCATCGGGAACGGTCCAGTCCAAAGTAATATTGGAGAAGGGAGCCTGTGTACCCCAACGGCTGGGAGTATTGACGCCGTAGATGAAGGCTTCGATGCACTTCTTAACCTCATGATAAGAAAGATGATCTACTTTTACAAACGGTGCAAGATAGGTATCAAAGGATGAAAATGCCTGTGCTCCTGCCCACTCGTTCTGCATGATTCCCAGGAAGTTAACCATCTGATTGCACAGAACGGATAAGTGTTTAGCGGGTGCGGAAGTAATCTTGCCGGGGATACCGCCCAAGCCTTCTTTAATGAGCTGCTTTAATGACCAGCCTGCGCAGTAACCGGTTAACATGGCAAGGTCATGAATATGAATATCCGCATTACGATGTGCTTCTGCAATCTCCTCATCGTAAATCTCGGACAGCCAGTAATTCGCTGTTACGGCACCGGAGTTGGAAAGAATCAGACCACCTACTGAATAGGTGACGGTAGAATTCTCCTTTACACGCCAGTCTTCTACTTTAACATAGCTGTTAACAACATCTTTATAGTCAAGAATGGTAGAAGTCATGACACGCATCTTCTCATGCTGCTTACGATAGAGAATGAATGCCTTGGCAACTTCGGCGTAACCGGCCTGCTCCAAAACCTTCTCGATACTGTCCTGGATATCCTCTACATGGATTCCTTCTTCCTTCACCTTCGGTTGAAAATCCGCGGTAACGCGCAATGCAAGCAGGTCAATGATATCATTGGAATACTGAACCTCAGTTGCATTGAACGCTTTCATGATGGCATCAGAAATCTTGGTTAAGTTAAAATCCGTAACCACGCCATCTCTCTTGACTACATTAAACATGGTATTTCTCCTTCCCTAATATGGCGCCCTCACGCCATCTGAAAACATTGTAGCAAGGAGTTTTTGGCAAGTCAAGGTAAAACACAATATCTATACTCACTTTTTTATTTTCCGTACTATATATTGTAGTTTTGTGCAATTTACATAACTTCATAATTATAGTAAACCGGTGGCTGAAAATGCCCATAAAAAAGGGATTCCCGCCCTTTGGGAACCCCCGTCTATCTCGTACTTAAGAATATGTATTCTTTTTGTGCCACCTCATCATCCGGATAGATCTTGAGGTAATCGTTCATCAATACTTCCGCCGTCGCGAAATCGCCGCCCCGTTCATACGCCACAATCTCGTTGAACTTAAGGGTCTGCATGATTCCGTTGTCCGGGATCTGCATCGCCTCCGAGAAAGCCTGAAGTGCCTTCACGGAATCTCCGCTTTCCAGATACAGCATGCCCAGGCGGTTATAGATGCCCGCCGACCTTGCATCCTTCACGGGATAATTCGACACATACTTGTCGTACACCATGGTTGCGTAATTCCAATCCCCGAGTGCCTCGTAAGCCCGGCCCAAAAGAAGCAGTGCCTCCGCATCGGCATCGTCTTTTTCACGGAGTACCTCAAGCTTCTCGACCGCCGTCTTGTAGTCGCCGAGGTAGAAGTAAAGCCTGCCCTCCTCAATGGGCGTCAAAAGTCCTTTCTTAAGGGCCTTGCCATTCTCAAGATATGCCTTGCCGCGTGCTTCGTCGCCCGCATCCGAATACGCCAGATAAACATCCACGCTCATGTCCACGGGGTGCTCCGCAGCCGCGATGGCCGCATCGAAATCCTCCGCCGCAAGCGCGTAATCCGAAAGATACAGTCTCGCATTACCGCGCAGGAAAAACGCATCCGCATCCTTCTTTTTGTAATTCAAAATCGCATCGTAGATTTGAATACTGTCCTCGTACCGCCCCAGCTTATAGTAACAGGCTGCCAGATAGTAATTGATGTCCACGGTGAGACTGTCCACCACCATGCCGTTCTCGGAAAGTGCCGTCTTAAAATCCGTCACGGCCGTTTCGTAATCCAGAAGCCCCATATGGGCGATTCCCAGGCCGCGCCAAAAATAAATTTCTTCCTCGCCGGCGTCTTCGGCCTCCCGAAAGCATGTAACGGCATCCTCGTAGCGGTATTCCGCAAGGGCCTGCATGCCTTCCGTCGTATGGGCTCCCTGCCCGTGCGTACAGGCAACAAAAAATACGGATGTGAAAAGCAGCATCATGACTGACAAGATCTGTTTTTTCATCATCCGTACCTCCTCTTATGATAATTCGTTAATGTATACCTGTGACTGTTTGGCTCTCTCACTGCCGGGAACCAGCTCGATTACCTTTTGGAACGCTTCCACGGCCCGACTTGCATCGCCGCCCAGGCGGCAGGACTTGCCCAGATTGTACCAGACATATGCATCCTCCGGATTGAAGGTCGCAGCATATTCAAGCTCCGTGACAGCCTTCTCGTAATCGCCGTTCCGAAAGGCCGCAAGCCCTTCGTTATAGAATTCCACAGCCGCATCCATGGCAACCGCATTGTACATCTTGCGATAGAGATTAATGTAGCTTGCATCCTCAATCGTCATGAGACGTTCCTCGTCCAGATTAAGAATCGCTACCGCCTTCTCCGTAACGCCAAGCTCCGTATCCGCAAATGTATCCGCAGCCAGGAGAAGCTTATTAAGTTCCTCCATGACCGTATCTGTTCCTTCGTATTGAGCAATCTCCTCGCGAAGAAGAATATTGTCGCTCTTCTGCTCCTCGATTTCCTTCTGGAGCTGGCTGATCCGGCTGGTCTTGCTGTCAAGCTGCTCGCTGATGCTCACAAGCTGGCTGTCCGACGCATGCCTTGCACTGTCGATCCGGTTGGGCATGATGCAATACCAGGAAAGTGCCACGCCGAGTGCAATACCGATAATCAGGTTCACTGCCGTGGTGAAGATGGTACGTTCACGGCGGTTAATGGGCTGGATAATCGTCTGATTGTCCACCTTGTAGGTACGTGCCTCTTCCTTTTTGGGAGCTTCCTCCGAAGGGGCCTGCTCCTTCACTTCCTTTAAGTAACGCACCGTCAGGAGATTACCGGCATCCACCTTAAGGGCTGCTTCTAGTTCTGCTTTGGCCTTTTGGTAATTGCCGTCCTGTATGTATAAAAGTGCCAGAAGCTGACGTGCCTTCAAAAACTGAGGATTCAGCGTAAGCACCTTCTTAAGCTGTATGATTGCAATATCGTAGCCGCCCTGTTCGCTGTAAGCAAGGGCCAGATTGTACTTTTTGACCATCTGGTTCATCCGGGCGATTACGGCAGGATTATTCTGAATGGCGCTTAAATAATCGTCCGCCAGATTCTTTTTGGGCCTCATGGAACGGGACACAACCCATTCTGCCAGTGCCGAAGCCACTTCCCCGCACTCATAATACACAAGGCCAAGAAGGTTCCGGGCCTCAATATTATTCTTATTTAATTTAAGGCATTCACGAAGGGACTCCGCTGCCCCCGAAAGGTTGCGTACCTGCGCTTTCTCAAGGCCTTCATTGTAGAGCCTGTTCGACGTATAGACAATCTTCTTATAAAGACGCACATCGCTGCCGCAGCCGGTACAGTAGTCTTTCTCCGACAATGCCATTCCGCAATTATAACATCTCATGGCTTACTCCTCAGCTTCACCCTGTGCAGTCTCCTTAGACTCCTTTACAAAACGAACCAAAAGATCCGCGATATCGTCGTAATCCTTATTCTCAAGTAAGTCTCCCGCTTCATCAATCTCCAGTGAGGGATGAAATTTCTTCAGTTCCTGTTCAAAATCAATCATGTTCTTCTCCGCCTATATCTGTGGAAGCCAACCGGCCAAAACACTCTTTCATCATTCCGACCAGATAAAGAGAACCGGCTATGTAACACCGGATACCGCTTCTTGCGAGGTCCATGGCATACAAAAGTGCCTCCCCGGGCTGCTCACAAATGCAGATATCCGAAAATCCGTTATGAATAAATTCCTCCCGCATCTTCTCCACCTCAAGATTCCGGGAACCGGAAATTTCGGTGATGCAGGCCTTTGTAAACAAACCGCTGCTTACGATATCGGAAATCATTTCGGGGTAAGCCTTGTCACGCACTGCGGCAAATATAAGTGCACGCTCTGTGCATCCGTCATGGGATACTGCCTGCAAAAAAGCATGTATTCCGGGGATGTTGTGCGCTCCGTCCACGAAAAGTCCCGGCATGAGTTCCTCCATGCGTCCCTCCCAGACCATCTCGGAAAGACCCGCATAAATCGCTTCCGTGGGAACCTTGAAACGCTTTGAAAGGATGCTCGCGGCAGCCACTGCCAGGGACGCATTCGTCACCTGATACGCCGCCGTACTGCCGATATGTAAGCCGGCATATTTATAATATCGGTATATAAATGAAAAATCAATGCCATTTTCCCCAAAGCAAACCTCCGTGGAAACCGTCTCGGGAACCAGATAAAGCTCTGCATTTTGCTTCCTGCAGGCCGCCTCGTACACGGGATCCGTGTCCGTGCCTCCCGATAAAGCCACGAGCGGAACCCCCTGTTTTACGATGCCTGCTTTTTCGCCTGCGATTTTGGAAACCGTATCACCCAGGTACTCCATGTGGTCAAGTCCCACTTCCGTGATGATGCACATTACCGGCTCCGTCACCACATTCGTAGCGTCCAGCCTGCCGCCCAGGCCCGTTTCCAGCACGATAAAATCTGTCTTTTGCTCCTTAAACCAAAGCATTCCCATGAAAAAAAGGATTTCAAAAAAAGTAGGTTCATACGAAGTCCGGGCCTGATACGAAGCCACGAAGTCGCAGAGGAGCCGATACTCTCTCAAAAAATCCTCCTTGGAAATCATTTCAAAATCGACCCGCATTCTCTCGCGAATGTCAACAAGATGCGGAGACGTAAATAAAGCGGTCCGATAGCCCGCTTTTGTTAAGATACGCTCCATGTAAGCACATACGGAGCCCTTACCGTTCGTCCCTGCCACATGAATGATATGTGACTCCGAACCGGGACAGCCCAGGTATTCGTAAAAGGCCCGTGTCGCCCCCATGGGATTCTTGGTTGTGAATTTAGGTGTATCGAGGAGGCAGGTAACTGCCTCCTCGTAAGAATCACATTGTTTCATTACATTACAATGACCTCGGTTTCGATCATACCGGATTCATTCCGAAATTCCGTGTAATTAACCTTTTGTGAAATCAGGATACGGCTGTTGTCAATGCCCAGAGAAACACCGCCGTAAACGGAGCCTTCCACGCGAATCTTGCTTCCGGCACAAGCCATAATGGCTTCATCCGTTTCCTGCAGGTCTGCCTTCATGGCATTGATGTAGGACTGGATTTCGTTTTTGGCCTCCAGTAAATCCACAAGATGGTGATGCTGGTCCGGGGAAAGCTTGCCGGCGTTTCGAAGTCGCATGAGTCCGACGATTTCATCTACCATGCCGTTGACCTTCTCGGTAATCTCGGCCATCTGACGGTTGACTGCCAGACGATGCTCGTATACCTCGGCCTGCACGCCGACATGCACACTGGTGGGAAGTTCCACCGCGTTGCCGATATCCGTTGCGGAAATACCGTGCGTTGCGTGCGTATGACCGCCCAGAATGCAGCCCTTGCGTCCCGTCAGAATCACCTGACCTTCCGCCTCTATCTCACTGTTCAAAATAACGTTGCTATTGACATTTCCGGCTGCCTGAACCTCACAATGTTCAATAAATTCAGCCATCAGGTTGCCGCGGGTTACTATTTTGCCCTTGTTGCCGCCCTGCACACCGCGTTTTAAGATGATGTCGCCGCCTGCATAGATGGTGGCGCCCTCTACGGTGCCTTCGATGGTAAGCGACTTACCGGCACGAATCACGGAGCCGGCCGACACATTGCCACAGATTACAACGTCGCCAAAGAACTCAACCTTGCCCATAAGGGAATCCACGTCACCGCCGACCGTATGAACCTTCAGGACGGACAGCTTGCCGAAATCGTATTCCACCTTGCCGCTTACAAGTGCATAGTATTCATGTTCGTTTTCTTCATTGCTGCAACCGTTGCAGACAAGCGCCGCCAGGTCCTTGGCAAACGTACCTTCCACGATTTCTCCGGTTACCGTCTTGCCGTTACGGCCCTGCTTGGCCGGATGATACGTTGCAAGATGATCTCCCTCATTCACATTGTTCAAAATGCTCATGCTGGAGTAATCCGTCGAACCGTCCTCGCGAATCTTCGGGTGCTTGCGGTCTATATCCTGTTCAAAATAAAATTCGTAATAGCCTTCCTCGCCCATCTCCGCACGCCTGCCCTCGGCAATCTTGACGCTGCGGTGATAGATCTTCTTGCGGCACATGCCCACGAGGTTTGAATGGTTGACGCCAAAAAGAATCTCATGTTCCTGCAACAAAAGGGAAAGCTCTTCCGGGTCGTACTCCTCCGATTCTGTAGGAGGGACCAGGTACAGCCATGCTGTCATTCCATCTTCTGAAATTGTTACAGTATTCTCCTTAAAACGTTCCATTCAATTCCCCTTTATGCAAGCTGTGAAAGTCTCTCCTCAACCTGCGAAAGCATCTGCGTATATTTCTCGAGCTTGGCCTTCTCTTCGGCAACCTTGGCTTCCGGTGCCTTCATCATAAAGCGCTCGTTGGAAAGCATTCCCTGAACACGTGCAACCTCACCCATAAGGCGCTCGCGTTCCTTCTTAAGTCGATCGATTTCAGCCGCGATATCTACAAGATCCGCAAACGGCATGTAGATGACAGCCCCTTGTGCCATAACACTTACGGCGTCGGGAGCAATGCCTGCCTTGTCCGACTGTACCAATACCTGCGAAGCATACGACAGGGAGCCAAAAAACAGCTTGCCCTCCTCAAAGATGTTCCGAACGGAAGCATCCTCGCTGACAACGTATACGCAAGCCTTACGGCTGGGTGCTACGTTCATGGAGGTTCTGATATTACGGATGCCGCGTACGGCTTCCTTCAGAATCTCGATTGCATGCTCTTCTGCAGCGTAGTTTCTGTGTTCATCGTATACGGGCCAGGAAGAAACCATGATGGATTCCTCCTCACTCTGAAGCGTGCAGAATATTTCCTCGGTAATAAAAGGCATATAGGGATGCAACAGTTTCAGTGCATCCAGTAAAACATACTGCAGGGTCCAAAGGGCCGCATTCTGCGAGTTCACATCATCTCCATTATACAATCTGGGCTTAACCATTTCAATGTACCAATCGCAGAATTCATCCCAAATGAAATCGTAAATTTTCTGAACCGCAATGCCCAGATCGTACGCTTCCATATGATCGGTTACATCCTTGATTAAGTCGTTCATCTTGGAGATGATCCACTTGTCAACGGGCTCCAAGAAACGGTCTGCATCGGCAGGTACTTTTTTGCCTTCCATATTCATCATAATGAAACGGGAAGCATTCCAAATCTTGTTCGCAAAGTTACGGCTGGCCTCGACCTTCTCGTAGTAGAAACGCATGTCGTTTCCGGGTGCGTTTCCGGTGATCAGGGTGAGACGAAGTGCATCGGCGCCGTACTTGTCGATGATTTCAAGCGGATCGATACCGTTTCCGAGGGACTTGCTCATCTTGCGTCCCTGGCTGTCGCGAACGAGGCCATGGAACAAAACGGTGTGGAATGGTCTTTGGCCCATCTGCTCATAGCCTGAGAAAATCATACGGATTACCCAGAAGAAGATGATGTCGTAACCGGTTACAAGTACATCGGTCGGGTAGAAATATTCAAGTTCCGGGGTCTTCTCGGGCCAGCCCAGTGTGGAGAAGGGCCAGAGTGCGGAAGAGAACCAGGTGTCCAGGGTGTCGGGGTCCTGCGTAAATTCCGTGCAACCGCAGCTGCAGGATGCCGGAGCGCCGCCCTTGTTAACCATCAGCTTGCCGCACTTTGTGCAGGTGTAAGCGGGGATTCTGTGGCCCCACCAGAGCTGACGGGAAATACACCAGTCGCGGATATTGTCGGTCCAGTTGTAATACGTTTTGTCCATACGGTCGGGAACCAGACGGATCTCGCCGTTTTTGATGGCAGCAACTGCGGGCTTGATGAGCTCGTCCATCTTAACGAACCACTGTTGCTTAATCATGGGCTCGATGGTGGTCTTGCAACGGTCGTGGGTGCCAACGTTGTGGCTGTAGTCCTCGATGTAAACCAAAAGACCCATTTCATCCAGCTCTTTTACAATCTGCTTTCTTGCTTCATAGCGGTCCATTCCCTTAAACTTGCCGCCGTTTTCATTGATGGTGGCATCATCGTTTAAGATGTTGATTTCGGGAAGGTTGTGACGCTTGCCTACTTCAAAGTCGTTCGGGTCATGGGCCGGAGTAATCTTAACAACACCGGTACCGAACTCCTTGTCTACGTAAAAATCGGAAATAACCGGGATGATTCGGTCAACAAACGGTACGAATACGAACTTGCCAACAATGCCGCTGTATCTTTCGTCCTCCGGATTAACGGCTACTGCCGTATCGCCCAGCATGGTTTCGGGACGGGTGGTTGCAAATTCAACGAACTCGCCGGTTCTGTTGCCTTTTTCATCTACTACCGGATACTTAATGTGCCAAAAATGACCTGCCTGCTCCTCATACTCAACTTCCGCGTCGGAAATGGAAGTATGGCAAACCGGGCACCAGTTAATGATACGGCTGCCCTGGTAAATCCAGCCCTTGGCATACATCTTGCAGAAGACTTCCTCTACTGCCTTGTTGCAGCCTTCGTCCATGGTGAAACGCTCTCTGTCCCAGTCACAGGAGGAGCCCAGCTTCTTCAGCTGGCTGACGATTCTTCCACCGTATTCTTTTTTCCAGGCCCATGCTTTCTCAAGGAATTCCTCTCTGGTAAGGTCATCCTTCGTGATGCCCTGCTCCTTGAGTTTCTCAAGAATCTTGACCTCGGTCGCGATACTTGCGTGATCGGTTCCGGGCTGCCAAAGTGCTTCATAGCCCTGCATACGCTTAAAGCGGATCAGAATATCCTGCATGGTATTGTCAAGGGCATGTCCCATGTGCAGCTGTCCCGTGATGTTCGGGGGCGGAATAACGATTGTAAACGGTTTCTTTTCGGGGTTTACCTCAGCGTGGAAGTACTTTTTTTCCATCCATCTTGCGTAGATACGGTCTTCCATCTCCTGAGGGTTGTAAGTCTTGCTCAGTTCCTGACTCATAATGGTCCTCCTTCATGTTTGTGAATTTATTGTTCTGAAGGGCTTCGGGTTCGTTTATCTATCGGGACATCTGCCAGGCTTCGCCCGACAGATGATTAGCAGTCGCCAAATGTCCACCCGCGCAAGCGCGGTGTCCACTTGGCTCGTTGCCATAACAAAAACGCCCTCTGCCTATGCAAAGGGCGTCATAAACGCGGTACCACCTTTGTTCACCGGAATCCCGGCCTCTGTGACGAACCTTCAATCTCTTGCGGATTCATCTGCGCTGTAACGGGCGCTCGCGTGCATGCCTACTAATCGAAATGTTCAGCCTGCCGGCTCGGAAGCTACCTTCACATCCAACTCCTCGCGAGCCCTTCCAGCCGGTCTTTGAAACAACCGGGGCTCTTCTCTGTCGAAGCCTTTGAACGCTACTCCTCTTCGTCATTGCTTTTACTTTGTCAATATAGCACGGGGACGGGGTGGCGTCAATAGGGGATGTTGCGAGGGGGGGATCAATGGGGAATCAATGGGGACGGGGGTATTTATCACATTAAAGCGATAAAGTGATGTGCCGGCGGGTGGCTTGTTGGGGCCGGCCCGAGGCTTGTTGGGGCCGGCCCAAGGCTTGTTGGGGTCGGCCCGAGGCATCGGATTTCTCTATTTCGGCTTATCGCGATGTCGCAAAGAATTCTAAGACAAAATCTAAACAGCGGAATTCACAAATCACATCTCTCTCGATGTATTTTCAGTTCTTTCTTGTGGTTTACATAACATATATGACATCGAGATATTCCTATTCAAAATTTCCGATGTCATTTTCAGAGATTTCCCACGTCACTATACGGCGGAATATTCAATAATTGCAAATCCCGATGTCACCAAGACCATTTTTCAGCCAAAAATTACATCGCATTTCCGAATTTTCCTTAATCCCGATGTGAAAATGTCAAAATGGGGTGAAAATGAGCTGTTTCTTAGAGGATTCCGGGAAATTTAGGAAAGTTTGTTAATGATATGGTTGCCCAATAAATCGCATCGTACATAGTTTGAAACGTTTCCGGCTCTGCATTAAAAATTACCAATGCTGATATCAGTACATAAGCTATTGCAAACCCAAACACAACAAGTAATTCCCAGCCGGACGAATATAATATTATTACCGCGTATCGACTTATGGTATAATTCTATTGGCCAAAAACAAAAAGCCCCAACGAGGAGGTATTATTATGAACAATATGCAGGCAATTTTTAAAATAAAAGGAGCTTGGGAGACCTTCACCGGAAACCATCCGAAATTTCCTTTGTTCTTAAACGCAGTGAAGCAGGCCGGCGTGCCCGAAGGCACGATTCTGTCGATTACCGTCACAGAACCGGATGGTCGCGTCATCGACACCAATATCAAGGTGACCGCATCCGACCTCGAGCTTTTCGAGACGCTGAAGACCCTGTCTTAGTTTTCAAGCGCCGCTTCGCCAGGTACGGCGCCGCTTCGTTTTCAGGCGCCGCTTCGCCGGGTACGGCGCCGCCTCGTTTTCAGGCGCCGCTTCGCCGGGTACGGCGCCGCTTCGTTTTCAAGCGCCGCTTTGCCAGGTACGGCGCCGCTTCGTTTTCAAGCATCCTTCCGTAAAAAAGGGACTGCGTCGCCGCAGTCCCCAAAATCTCCTTGTATCTCTATCGTTCCATTTCCCCTATTCTTTCATTTCCCCTATTCTTTCATTTCCCTATTCTTCCAAGCTCTCCATTAGTCCACCAAGGGAAATTGCAGTATTGCCTTAAATAAATCGCCGTCTATCTCAACATGCAGGCTGCCGCCCTGCAGTTCCGCCAGGCTCTTAGCGATTGAGAGGCCGAGTCCGTTTCCTTCGGTGTTCCGCGAAGAATCGCCGCGTGTAAACCGCTCCATCAGTTCCTCCTCCGTCATATCAAGGGAATCCCGCGATATATTCTTAAAAGTAATCACTGCGTTCCCTGCCTGTTTCTGCAGGGAAAGATACACGCGAGTTCCGGGTTGCGCATATTTGCAGGCATTGTTCATGAGATTATCAAAAATGCGCCACATGCGTCGGCCGTCCGCCAGGATGCGCAGTTCCTCCTCTGGTTGCTTCACAACCAGCGTCAGCTCGCTTTTTTGCAATTTCTCCTCATATTCTCCGGCGGCCTGCGAAAGAAAAACAGCAGCATCGCATGGAATCGGCAGAACATCCAGATTTCCGGTCGACGCCTTGGACGCCTCTACCAGATCTTCAATGAGTCGCTTCAGTTTTTCCGACTGTCGCACCAAAACTTCCGCATATTCAGCCACTTTCGGGTTCTCACATTCTTCTTGGCCGATCAAAGTGGCATAGTTGACTATTGAAGTCAACGGCGTCTTCAAATCATGCGAGACATTTGTAATGAGTTCCGTCTTCATGCGTTCGCTCTTAAGGCGGTCCTCCACGGCAATGCTCATGCCCTCCGCAATGCGATTCAGATTTTCTCCATGTTTCTTAAAATCCCACCAAAGCTTATCAGTATCCGTGTGGTAGGTAAGGTCACCGGCGGCCAGCGCCATTCCACTCTTTTGAAGCCGTCTCAGCATCAGTGCCAAAAACAATACAACCGGAAGCAGAAGGATTTTTTCAAAGAGCCACAGTAGTATCGTCACTTCGGTCGCATCGGACGTAGCACAGATAATCACAAGTTCCAAAAACGAAATGCTCAGATACGCAACACCTGTCTTCCATATGATGGGGATTGCGCAGATAAGTTCCGCCGCAAAATGGCATAGTTTACATAACTTCTTCCATGCATAGCATAACACCTTCCACATAAGAGAAAGAATGCGATAAATCAAGGTGTTTCTAAAAAAGGTATTCTGCTTGAGCCTGCTCGCAGCGCTCATGCATAAGCCGAGGAACACATTCAATGCAACAATCGATGCCCCTGCGAAAACACAGACACTGACAAAATCATTTTGAATCAGGTCACACAGCACTTCATGGGCAAAGCAGAACTCCCCGATTACACAGATTCCGCCGGCAAACAAAACAACGTCAAAGGGAACCTTATAAAGCGGTCCTCCCGTAAATTCCTCGGTCTTTGGACTCCGCCCGGCCGCATACATAAGAGGCACAAAACATGCGATTGCCAAAAGCAGAATCCCCAGCATAACAAGAAAAAACGTAAACCGCACTTCGTAAACAACCTGCAGCACATAAAGTACCTGTTTCGCCGAAAATATGTCTGCATAATAGGATCCCCGCAGATAATTCGCCGTTACTACCCTCTCAAGTTCCTCCAAAGTCGATCCGTAAAAATTCAATCCGGACTCCGCGCACATGACGACGCAGGCTACGCACGCCAAAAACAGACTGATAAATGTAATGCACAAAACAAACAGAATTGTTTTGCCCGCAAGCGTCTTTATAAACCGCTTCATTTTTTTCTTTCTCCTTCCATTTTATAACCCTGGCCAAAAATAACCTTTATATATCTGGGCTCGGCCGGATTAATTTCAAGTTTTTCCCGCAGATGACGAATGTGAACCGCCACCGTATTGTCAGTTCCGAAAGGTTTTTCCTTCCAGACAATATTGTAGATTTCCTTCGGCGAGAAAACCCGGTCGGGATTGGAAATGAAGAGCTTCAAGATTTCATACTCCTTCGGCGTCAGAAGAACCCGTTCGCCATCCAACGTCACTTCCTTTGTACGATCGTTCAGCTCAATGCCGCCGTTATGATATTCCTCGGTGCTGACCGCACCGCCACCAAGCTTTAAGTAGCGACGCAGTTGGGATTTGACACGGGCTGTGACCTCCAGCGGATTAAATGGTTTCGTGACATAATCGTCTGCTCCCACGTTAAGCCCCAGGATTTTGTCCGTTTCTTCGCCCTTGGCGGTAAGGATAATAATCGGGACATTGCTTTTTGCCCGGATTGCGGCCATCGCAGTAATGCCGTCCATAACAGGCATCATAATATCAAGAAGAATCAGATGAATCTCCTCTGTTTCCACTATCGCAAGCGCTTCGCGGCCGTTATACGCCTCATAAATCGTATAATCCGGGTCGGAGAGATAGATTTTCAGTGCGTTTACGATATCTTTCTCGTCATCACATATTAATAGGTTTGGCATGCTCATTTCCTCCAATACGTATTCATTATATGGAAAGCGGTATTAAGATAAAAGATGCTTTCCGATTAAGATTTGATGAAGATACGTATCCTAGTGCTTCGGTTCTTAATTAACCGAATCACCAGGAAGCTCCCGGGCGCACAAAAAAAGCGTCCGACGCAGCGCTTTGGGCCATGATTCCTATCACCAAGCCCATCACTTTGTCAGACGCCATTTCCTTCAATTATTCTGTTTCATGCACCGGGAGCACCGAGGCGCACGGTTTCACACACCGTCTCCGGTCCCCATGGATACTACTGGAGGTCAACAGCGGTAATGTGCGGATTCATTCCGTTGTACCAGTAGAGGAAGCACTTAACATTGGCTACGGTGCCGGCCTCTAAGTTGCCGACCTTGTTGTAGAGCTTCTCGTCATTGCCGTTCAAGTAGTACTCAAGGCAGAAATCGTAATCGTTGCCGTTCTCAGCGGTCATGGTTACGTAGATATCGTCACCGGGCTGACCACCCTTGTACTCTACGGACTTAACGGTCATGTTGGTGAAGTAAACAATCTTGTTCATGTGATTTGCAAGCTCATCCTTGTCCAAAAGGTAGGTTACATCACGGGGAACTGCAATGTAGGAAGGTCCGTCAACAAACTCGAAGGTGCAACCGGAAGCTACTTCAATCTCGCCGGCCCACTCAGCACGGAAACCGTTTACACGGATCTTGGTACCGGGAACCAGTTTTGCGTAGTCTTCTTCGGAGCAAGCCATCTCATAAAGGAAGTAACCGCCCTCAGCATCCTGGGTATAAACGGTAGCTTTGTTGTCCCACCAGGACTGTGCTGCCTGTACATAGGTCTCGATTACTACGGGCTCGTCAACAGCTGCTGCAACATACTCTGCATAGCTCATTACGCCCTCGGACTTGTCGTTTACGCTGCCGGTAACGGTAACAGCGGTAATGTGGGTATTCATGCCGTAATACCAGTAAAGGAAGCCCTCGATATCAACGATATCTCCCTCTTTAAGGGAAGCAACCTTGTTGTAGAATGCCTCATCGCTACCATTTAAGTAGTACTCCAGGCACAGGCTGTAATACTCGCCGCCGTAGTTAACATCAACATAGATATCATCGCCTGCTTCGCCACCCTTGTAGCTTACGGATTCGATGATTGCGTTCTTCATAACGACCTTCTGATTCATGTACTTCTCAAGCTCGTCGGTTCCGATGAACGCGGTTACATCAACGGGTTCTGCTACGTAAGTAGGAGCTCCCTCGACAAAAGTAAAGGTTGCACCGGAAGCTACTTCAACCTCGCCGGCCCACTCTGCACGGAAGCCTTCTACGCGAATCTTGGTGCCGGGAACCAGTTTTGCATAATCTTCCTCGGAGCAGGTCAGCTCGTAAAGGAAGTAAGCGCCATCGGGATCCTGGGTATAAACGGTAGCCTTGTTGTCCCACCAGGACTGTGCATCCTGTACGTAGGTCTCGATTACAACAGGCGCATCAACAGCTGCTGCCAGGTACTCATCATAAGTCATAACGCCTTCAGACTTTGCGGAAAGCTCAGCCATGGAAGGTGCAGCGGAAGCCTCTGCGGTTGCAGTCGGTTCTGCGGATGCATCCGGAGCAGGATTCTGCTCATCTTTCTTGTCACAGGCTGCAAGGGTAAGAATCATTGCACCTGCAAGAACAAGTGTTAAAAATTTCTTCATTTTAATTTCCTCCTAATGAAAAAGAAAAAAATAAACGTGCTTTAGGGCGTTATCACCCCAAATCACGTTTATTATACTTGATAAGAAGAATAAATCAATATTCGATTATCCTATATTTCCGATGAAAATCAGCTAATTTTTGTGGGATTTGCCCTTACGTTTTTGCCTCAAATACTGCCAAAGAACATACGCGCCCATCAGGATCCACAGGGCTGCCACTGCACAAATCAGCGCAACTGCCGTCTTCGGAAGCGGTCCCAAATCCCGGTCTCCGCTCACGCCCGCACCCTGATCAAGGTGGTAAAGCGCCGTCATTTCATCGTACAAATTCGTAAAGTAAGCATCATCCACGGTCTGCTTCCGGCGGATGGACAGCGTAGTCGATTCAATCACCTGTCCGGCCGCATTTCGAAGCGACGCCGACCCGTTGAACACCGGCGTTACGAAGGTCTCGTCGATGTGATTAAGCAGCAGCTTCGTTGCATCAATCTTGACGGAATAGTAGGTATCATTATCCTCTCCGCTGCGCGAAAGATAATCTCTGTACGCCTCGGAATCCCAGGCCTTTTGTGTAACCGGGGTGTAGCCCTCCGTCATCGCATAGCCCATCTGAATGTCGTTCGTCAAAAGGTACTGCACAAAGAGCCAGGAAGCAAGCACTTCCTGCGGATTCTCCTTGTTGAACAGACATACCGACGGTCCCTGGCTGATCATCTTAAGGTTCTGTGTATCCACCTGCGGAATGGGCAAAACAGCAATTTCGTAGTCCACAAAATCATCCATGCAGATATCGGCAAGCGGAGCCTTCGGTCCCATCCAGGTTGCACCTGCGGTCGAATCAATGGCAAAAATACACTGGCCGGCATTTAGGAAATTCGCGGGATACGAGGAAATCTTAAAGGTGGAGAAGGAACCTTTCTTAACATGCTCCGCTATCTCCTTAAGGAAATCCGTCGTCGTATCGTTAAACATAAGAATGTCGCCGTATCCGGTGGAATAATCCGCACCGCACTGCTCAAGATATTGAATCATCATATTGTCGGTGGACTTATAGATGAACGGAATCATGACCTGCTGGCCGTTTACCGTGAATACGCCGTCATCGTCTTTGGCCATCGCCGCATCGGAAACCTCCCAGATGAAGTCCCATGTCAGAACCTCAGGGAGCGTATATCCAAGCTTCTCCACGTAGGTCTTGTTCACGTAGCAGGCCTCCGTCGAACGCATGAAGGGCATCGCATAATAATGCCCGCCCAGCTTTCCTTCCTCTAAGAACTTGGGCACCATTTCGGAAAACGCAGGTGCCTCAAAGGGCACTTCCGTTCCGCCCAGGCCGAATCGCTCGTCCATAAGCAGTTCGTCGAGCGCCACGACCGTTTCTGCACCGGTTAAATACGTAGCCACATGGTCGGGATAGGTAATGCACACATTGGGCGTCGTATTCGTCGAAATATTCGTAATAACATCATTGTAAAGTCTTGTGTAGTCCGTATAAAGTCTAAGCGTCACCGTCACGTTCGGATAGAGCTTCTGAAATTCCTCAACCGCCCGGTTATAGACAGCCACCTGAGCGAGGTTCGTATCGTTTTTGGCCCAGAAGGTAATCTCAATCGGAGTCTCCGTATCAAAGCTTTCGGGCACCTCGAATGCGACCTTGGTTTTATTGCCATGGCAGGCCGTCAGAGCCAGCACACACAGGACGCCAAAAACAAGGACCAGAGCCTTCTTAAATTGCTTCATCATCCCTTGGTACCTCCTCTCGAAACGCCTTCCATAATCTTCTTATGGAACAAAAGGAACAGTATAATCAGAGGAATCGAGATGACCACAACTGCTGCCATCATCGCCGGGATGTTCTCACGGCCGAAACCGCTCTCGCGAATGGTCTGAATTCCGTTGCTTACGAGGAAATAGTTCTCGTCATCCGTAATGAGGCGAGGCCATACGTAGGAATTCCAGCACTCAATCACCTTCAGAATCAGGATGGTTACGATGGTCGGCTTGCATATGGGAACCAGGACCTTCAGAAGATACTTGAGGTCGCTCGTGCCATCCACCTTGGCCGCCTTGTAAAGCTCGTCGGGAACCTGCTCGAAATTCTCCTTGAGGAGATAAATATAGAAGACACTCGTCACGCTGGGAAGAATCAGGCCCATGAACGTGTTTCGCATGCCCCAGTTTGTGATGGTAACAAAGTTCGTAATGACAACGAGCTCGGTCGGAATCATCATGAGCGACAGGAAAATCGTGAAGCACAGGTTCTTTCCGCGGAACTCAAGGCGGGCAAAAGCAAATGCCGCCAGTACGGTTACGACCAGCATAATCGCCGTGGTCACCATCGTAAAAATGAAGGTATTCAGGAAATATTTTCCGAGGGAAACCGCCGTGAAAGCGGATACGTAGTTCTCAAAGGTCGGCTGAAGCGTGTAAAACTTCGGAACATACTCCGCATTGTACGCACTGTAGCCCTTGATACTTGTAAGGAGCATCCAGTAGAACGGGAACAGGACAAACAGTGCACAGACCGCAAGGAACACATAGGTCACAACCTTGAGGATACGTCTGCGAACGGCGTCCTTTTTTTCAATTAATTCATAATCTGTCTGTTTCACTTAACCACCTCCTAGTACTGTACATTTTTCCTGCTGATTAGCAGGTTAATGCAGGTGATTGTGAATACGATGACAAAAAGTATGATGGCTGCCGCCGAAGCATAGGACGGATAGCCGCCGCTGCTGCCGTACAGCATGTCATACACATAGCCGACGATGGTATTCATACCCGCCGTGTTCAGGTTCGTTCCGAAGATGGCGACCTCGTCCGAGTACGCCTTGAACGCGCCGATAAAGCCCGTAATGACCAGGTAAAAAATCATGGGCGAAATCATGGGCAACGTAATCTTTCGGAAGATGCGCCACTTGCCGGTGCCATCCACGCGTGCCGCATTATAATAATCCTGCTTAACGCTTGCAAGTGCACTCGTCAGAATCAGAATCTTAAACGGAAGTACAATCCAGATGGTGTAGGTGCACATCACGAACATTTTGGCCCAGTAGGGTCCCTCGATGAAATCGATGGAGGGTGAGCCGAAAAAGTTAATCACAAGATTTATGAGGCCGTCGGAATATGCCGTCTTCTTAAAGAGCACCATGAATACAAGGCCGACCGCCAGGGTATTGGTTACATACGGCAGGAAATAAATGGTCTGGAACAGCTCCTTTAAGGGCTTAATCGAGTTAAGCGCCAGCGAAATAAGCAGTGCCAGCCCCGTCGACAGGGGCACCGTAATAATAACAATGATGAAAGTATTCTTCACGGCCTGCAGGAAGTAGGGATCGTGAAGCACGTAGGAATAGTTGAAAAAGCCGGTTCCCGTATAGCTCTGCGAGGCGAAATTGTACCCTTCCTCAAAGGAATAAACAAGGACATCCACAAGCGGATACACCATGAAAAATCCCAGAAACAGAATCGCAGGGAGCAGGTAAAGCCAGCCCTTTAATTTATTGTTGTTCATAAAGAGCCTCCACCTTAGTTGCCAAAAAGAATCCGCTCGCCGGTTTTTGTATCAAACAGGAGCACCTTGTGCGGTTTTAAGTCAAATTTCACGTATTTTTCGGCCGTAGTGATGGCAAAGTCCGAACTTACAATGGACCGAATCACGCCGGTCTTGCATTTGGGATGGTTTGAAATCACGCTGGTATCGCGTCCCATAATCTCCACTCGGGAAAGCTCGCAGGTAAGTGCACCGCTTTCGGAAGGAACAAAGCCTTCCGGACGGATTCCCACGGTAACAGGGCCCTCTTTGGCACCCGGTACCGAAAGTACCGCCTCATCGCCCAAATAAAGGGCTCCCTCTTTCACGCTTCCCTCAAACACATTGATGGCCGGGGTTCCCAAAAACTGCGCAACGAACAGGTTCACGGGATTGTTGTAAACCTCCTGCGGCTTACCGATCTGCTGCAGGCAGCCCTCCTTCATGACGATAATCAGGTCCGAAATACTCATGGCCTCTTCCTGATCGTGCGTTACAAAGATGGTCGTAATTCCGGTTTCCCTCTGGATACGGCGGATTTCCTCACGGGTCTGGAGTCTCAGTCTTGCATCGAGGTTCGACAACGGCTCATCCAGGAGCAGCACATCCGGCGTCTTAACAAGGGCTCTGGCAATGGCAACACGCTGTTGCTGACCACCTGATAGCTCACTCGGCTTGCGGTCCATATATTCCTCAATCTGCACAAGGCGTGCCGTCTCATACGCCAGGCGGTTCATCTCATCCTTGGACAGCTTGTCCTTGCCCTTGCGGTTCTCAAGGGGAAAGATGATATTCTGCCGTACGGTCAGATGCGGGTAAAGTGCGTAGTTCTGGAAAACAAGTCCCACGCCTCTGTGCTCGGGTGGCAGCTTTGTTACGTCATTGTCGCCAAAAAAGATCTGCCCGCTTGTGGGCTTCTCAAGTCCTGATATCATGTTCAGTGTGGTGCTCTTTCCGCAGCCGGACGGTCCAAGCAGACCAATCAGCTGCCCATCCGGAATTTCGAATGTAAAATCGTTGACTGCGATTACATCCTCGTGCACCTTCGGATTCCGATTCGGGAATCTCTTCGTTAAATTTTTAAGTACTACTTTCATTTTTGTCCTCCGCTTAATTAAAAGCACTTCTATGCTGACTTCCTGATTGAACCAATCCTTCACCGTTACATACTTCACGGTTCACCGCCGCAAAATACACCTTTCCAATCTCCGGTATATCCGTATAATGTAACAAATAATTAAGCCATGAATTTACATATTCCGCATGCGTCATTTCCTTATCAACTCCGTTATACGGAACATCCATGTTATCTGCCCAAAGTGATTTTATCCGATTTCCCCACTTTTATCAATGGGGACGGGGGCTTCTATCACATTAAAGCACTAAAGTAAGGGGGCCCCGGCGCGTGCCCCGCGATAGTCTCCGGCGCGTGCTAAAAAAGCGTCTGATTTCGTATCCCGGACCAATGCCCGGCTCGTTATCAGACGCTTTTTCTTCAAATATTCTGTTTTCAAACGACGGAAAACGCGCCGGAACCTGTTCTGAATCCCGCGCCGGAGCCCCCTTACTTTAGTGCTTTAATGTGATAGAAGCCCCCGTCCCCATTGAAGTTACACCTTGCTTTTATTTGAATAATTCATCAATATCGACTTCCTGGCCATATACATTCTTAACCGTAATAAATCCTCTGTTAAGATCTGCAAAACGCTCAGCGCCCTGCCACTCATCATTCGTTTGTGCCAACTCGCCCGCCGGGATATCTGCACTTACAAAAAGGCCCTTGTGCATATAGGATACTAAAATATCCTTATCAGCTTCATTAAAGTTCTTTATAAGATCTGCAGACAGTGCACACTGGTTGGTGAAATTAGCGTTAATGGAGTCCTCATTTTCCTGAATATCCATAACAAGGTTACCCTTCTCATCATACCACTGCATTCCGACACCACTCTCTGCTTTTGTTAAGAAGCAGCCCTGTGAAACTTCACCATAGGGAACATATATATCAAACCGTTCCGTCCAGCATAGACATTTCCAACCGGTATAGCCGTTAAGTGCAGGAATTACGGTCTTTTCCGTCAAAGTAATACCGCTATCTCGAAGTTCCGTAATGTAATCATACTCATCAAAGTAGGAATCCCGTGCAGCATATCCTGCAAGAATGCCTTTTGCATCATTTATAATTCCACCATAAATAGCCACGTTTATCTTGCTAAAAACACTCATAAATTCTGATGCTTCCTGCACCATATAATTGCACTTATTGGTTGCAAGTCCTGCAAGTGAAATATCCTTTGTAAGAAATACAGCTTCATATGGAAGCGCATCTCCGGGATTTACTACCTGTCCCGGAATAGGTTCTCCGTCGGTTGCATAATACAAGGCATACTCATCTGCACACGTAGCCCAGTTGCCTTCCCAAAGAATCCACTCTTCAATTCCAACAGGTCCAACAGGGTCTACCACGTATACTTCAGCCTTAACCGAAACTCCGTAGTTGCCAATTGCGGTAACCATCATGCACATTGCAAGTGCAAGTGCCAATACTTTTTTCTTCATTTCTTACTCTCTCCTTTATAGAAAAAATGACGCCTGCAGACCACCTGCAGACGCCACAATTATATCCCGTCGATAAGAATTCCACAAGGAATATTGCCGTAAGTATTATTTAAACAAAACTTCAATATCGACTTCCTGGCCAAACCAATTCTTGACGGTTACATACTCTCTGTTGACAAAAGCAAAGTAAGCGGCACCATACCATTTCTCTCCGGTTACAGCCAGCTTGCCTGCAGGGATTTCTGCAGTTACCGTGTATCCGCGATACTCATAGCTTACTTTTATATCCTTGTCGGCTGCATTGAACTCTTCCACAAGACTTGCGGGAAGCGCACACTGATTTGTAAAATCAGCCGTAATGGTAGCTTCGGTTTCCTCTACATTCCATGCGAGATTTCCGTTGTGATCGTACCACTTAAATCCGTTACCGCTCTGTACCAAAGCGCAATCTTTCGATTCACTGTAGGGAATGGCTATACAAATGCCCTCACTGGCGTAACACAAAATTTTCCATGCAGTATAGCCTTCTACAGCAGAAAGTATGGTGTCAAAATCGAAGACTATACCCAATTCCTGCGCACTTTCCCGGCTACGGGCTTTACTTTCCGCTATATCCTCCGGCGTTCCGCGCATGTTTTTGGTATTCATACTCATTCCGAACATCGATTGCTCAATTATCTGTTTTGCTTCCGGTGTAATTCTGCCTTCAGATGACTCCGCTGCCATAACCACCTGCATAACAGGCTGCGTCATCAATTCCTGCACAGAATAACGATACTCATCAGTACTTAAACCACTTATCGTATACTCCTGCTTCATAAAAAGCATCACCGCCATCTTCATCTCATCGCCGGGGTGAAGAATCGTTCCGGGGGCCGGAAATTCATAGTTCTCGCCTGATCCTCCTATATGCGACGACGTTTTTGATAAGAACAGGTCCCAGTTGCCTTCCCAGCCAACCGGAATCATGCCCGGCTCAGCCTTAGCCGTAAGGCTCATTCCTCCAAACATGGTCGCTACCATGCATAGAGCAAGTACAAGTGACAAAATTCTCTTCTTCATCAAATATCCCTCCAAATATAATATTATTACATTCCTGTAACATAAATATTATAATTTACACCCACTTTACATGGCAAGTATAACTTAATCAACTACATAATAATGTCGGCCGAGCCACTTGCACAGACCATCCAATCCGCCGTAAACCATACGTTCCGACACATTCTGCTGGTCAAGCATATCGCGAATACGCCATCTCAGTTCCTTCTTTATTACATACTTGACCGTATTATTCGTATTCTTATCGAAGAAATCCTCCAGATTATCAATTGCATCCGGAATAATGGAAAAAAACGAATACTGATTAACGATTCTCGGATCGATGGAAGGCGGCTCAATGACAACCATGGACTTGTCCTCCATATCCGAATCGTACTCGTCTATGCTTCCGGTTACTTCATTCAGCATGTTTACCGAGAAAACGGAAGTCTGATTCTTCTCAAGCACATCCTTATATTTCTTGGGAAGCATCGCATGCAGTTCCTTCATATCGATACGCCAGATCATGCAGTCATGCATATCCATCTGATCAAGGTCATGCTCCGAGGTCGCAAAGTGCAGGGCAATGAGCGGGGAATGCGACCAGTCCAGAAGTCTCGTGGGCAGTCCGTGGTGCTGTCCCATGAACATCTGCCTCCAGACGCTCTTTTCAATGGTCGGATCCTCAAGTGCACCGTACTTCGTAAAATTCATAAGAATGCACGGCTCGAGTTCCTTTTTGGCCCCCTTGCAATTACGGCTTAAGCTGGTTTCCAGGCGGAAGTTCACGTCCGTCATCCCGCGATAGAGGTACAGGCTTCGATTACGGTTCAAATCCGGTCGAAACTCCTGCTCCGTAATGAGCGGCAACACATCTTCAATCGTACTGATTTCAATCGTTCTGATCATACCAATCCCCCCTGTTTCCACATATCATTGACAAAGTACATAAGTGCACAATACGTGTGCAGCGAATAGAAAAATCCGTTTTTGTCGCAGCCCGCCGTGAGCAGCTTCCGGGCTTCGTCCTTCGAAAGGAGTTCAAACCCTTTAAAGCACTCCGAGCCCACTGCTCCGTCATGATTCAGTATGGAAACATCCGGTAGCGTGATTACGGCGCAGACAAGGGCGTTGCTTTCATCGGTCATACCGGGCGTAGAGAACGTAAACGCGCTCACTACAAACAGCTTGTCCGATTCGCTGACCGTGATACCGGTCTCCTCCTTAATTTCCCTTCTCGCAGCGCCCAAAAGCGCCTGCTCACGCCGATATTCCGCAGAACTCATACTGTCTGCCGCCTGCGCGCACACATTCTCAGCCGCCTGTACGCTCTCATCTTCTACCGCCTGCGCACTCTCATTTTCAGCCGTGCTCGCACCTGCCCCACCGGCAACCTCGTAGTCCTCCGGGTCAATCAGTCCCGCAACCGGACTCAGCAGGAATCTTCCCGCCGGATATCGATATTCATAATTTAATAACAGTCGTTCTTCATCGCCAATCTTCACAATCACGAAGCAGGTAACCGCATCCGGCAGCATCACACGAAACTCTTCGTCGCTCTTAATTGCCACGATGTTCTCCTTCGTACGCCGCGTCGCATCCAGATAATGACACCCCTTCGCATACTTCAAATCCATGACCCGCACAAACCGCCCATCATAGACCATATCCACACATTCTTCCTTTATTACAGGCCGTTCCTCGCTCATCGCCATACCTCCCGTTCTCTTCGTCTGTGGCCCTTGCCACGCCATCTTCATTATACCCCTTACGCCCTATTTCGTAAATCACGTATCCCCCCTTCACCCTTCACCCCTCGCCCTCGCCGGCGCCCCCCTCTTCCTCGCCGCCTCCCCGCAACCCTCACCCTCGCCGGCCTCCCCCCTCCTCTGCCCGCCTCACTCGGGGATTGCTTATTGTCCGCCCAAAGCCTATACTAATAAAAAATGCCCGCATCGGGCAGTTTGGAGACTATCCGCTATGAAGAGAATTGCCATCATTCCTGCCCGCGGCGGCAGCAAACGCATCCCCAAAAAGAACATTCGCCCTTTCCTGGGCCAGCCTATCCTTGCTTATTCCATAAAGGTCGCCCTTGACTCCGGCCTTTTCGACACCGTCATGGTTTCCACGGACAGTGACGAGATTGCTTCGGTCGCCAAAGACTACGGTGCTACAGTTCCTTTTTTGCGAAGCGAGGGAAATTCCGGAGATTTCGCTACTACGATTGATGTTGTATCCGAGGTTCTGAATGCCTATAAAGAACAAGGCAACGACTTTGATACTGCGGTCTGCATCTATCCTACTGCGCCTTTCATTACCGCCGAGCGCCTAAAAGAAGCAGTTGCACTCTTGGAAGATTCTACTAACGAAGCTCCCGTCGACAGCGTTGTTCCCGTCGTTCGATTCTCTTTCCCGCCACAGCGCGGTTTCATCATAAAGGATGGCTACACTGTTATGAAGCAACCCGAATACATGATGACACGCACGCAGGATTTAGAACCCATGTACCACGACAGTGGCCAATTCTACTGCCTGCATGTGGAGGCTTTTCGGCTCTCTCATAAATTTTTCATGGAACACATGAAGACGATTGAACTTGATGAAACAGAAGTCCAGGACATCGACAACGAAACCGATTGGATATTGGCAGAATTGAAATATCGCCTGCTTCATAATCTATAGAGGAAATCAGAGCGATGCCGCGATTTTTGCTCATTTGGGGAATTTGACATCGGGATCCGCAATTGCATCGATTCCCGATGTGAAATTTCAATAAAAAATAGTCCTCGCTACATCGGGATTTGAACCTCTGACTATTCTCGATGAAAAATTCTCTGAAATTCTGAGAAAATAACATCGCGGAGAAACTATCCTAAAAAAATCGATGCAATTTCCCGGATTGGACCCCGGATTTGACATCGAGAAACGCGACATCGGGCTTTATCGATGTCGCCAGCCCCACAGTTCCTACAGCCGCCCGATGTCGCCAGCCCCACAGCTCCTACAGCCGCCCGATGTCGCCAGCCCCCAGTTCCCACAGCCGCCCGATGTCGCCAGAATTCCAGTTCGCCGCTCCGGCGCTCGGGACGCAAAAAGGCAGCCCCTGCTACACCGTTTCGTTAAACCATAACCGGTAAACAGTAAGGGGCTGCCTTTTATTTCATACAGAGAGAATTCTTCGATACAGCGAATACTATTCGCTCTTCTTGTTGTTGCCTACGATGAGGTTAACGAGGATACCGAGGATCAGTGCGGTAGCTACTGCAGTGATGGTAACTGCACCGAAGCTTACGGTAAGACCGCCGATGCCGGCAATCAGGATAACGGATACAACGAAGAGGTTGCGGTTATCCTCAAGGTCAACCTTCTGAACCATCTTAAGACCGGATACTGCGATGAATCCGTAGAGAGCCATGCAGACACCACCCATTACACAGCTGGGGATGGAGTTTACGAAGGTTACGAACGGATCGATGAAGGAAATGATAATTGCCATAATGGCTGCGGTCAAAATGGTGAATACGGAAGCATTTCCGGTAATTGCAACGCAGGCAATGGACTCACCATAGGTGGTGTTCGGGCAGCCGCCGAAGAATGCACCTGCCATGGAACCAACACCGTCTCCCAAAAGGGTTCTGTGAAGTCCGGGATCCTTGAGAAGGTCTTTCTCAATAATGGTGGAAATGTTCTTGTGGTCTGCGATGTGCTCGGCAAATACTACGAATGCTACGGGGACATACGCTGCAACCAGGGTAAGAATGAAATTGGCGTCAACTTCCTTAACACCTTTCAAAGCAGTTAAGAAGGTGAATTCGGGAGCGGTGAAGGCGCCCATATCCTCGAATACGCTGAAGTTGATAACCATGATTGCTTCGTTATTTGTGCTAACACCAATCAGGGTGAAGATTGCTGCTACTGCGTAGCCTGCAAGAATACCGATGATGAAGGGAATCAGCTTCATGGTTCTGTCACCGTATACGGAGCAGATAATGGTAACAATCAGGGTTACGAGACCGCAAACGATTGCGATTCTGGGGTCAACGACAGCAGAACCGTTACCGGTCTGAAGGTCGCCTACTGCGTTACCTGCAAGGGAAAGACCAATGATTGCTACGGTAGGTCCGATAACCTGCTTGGGCATAATCTTGTCAATCCATGCAACGCCGAATGCTTTAACGACGATTGCGATTATTACATATACAAGTCCTGCCAGGAAAGCACCGATGATTAATCCTGCATAACCTGCTGCGGTGGATACGGCACCTGCGAAAGCAGCGCCCATGGAGCCAAGGAATGCGAAGGAAGAACCAAGAAATACGGGGCTCTTAAACTTAGTGAATACTACATAAATGATGGTTCCTACGCCGGCTCCGAAAAGAGCGGCTGCAGGCTGCATGCCGTTACCGATGATTACGGGAACGACTAAGGTTGCTGCCATGATTGCAAGCAGCTGCTGAATTGCGAATACAATCAGCTTGCCGAAAGACGGCTTGTCCTGGGTGTTGTAAACCAGTTTCATAACGTTTCCTCCATGTTTTCTGTACGTTTCGTACATATTTATTAAAACGGGGAGCATCCCGAATTAACCGTAAAGTTCCACGGCCACAAGGTCATCGTAGGGAGGCATCTTGACCTCTATGTGTTCCGTTTTGGCCGTAGGCACATTCTTGCCTACATAATCACCGCGTATGGGAAGCTCGCGATGGCCACGGTCCACAAGGACCGCAAGCTGAATGACCGCAGGGCGTCCGCAATGCATCAGGCCTTCCATTGCAGCCCGCGCGGTGCGTCCCGTATAAAGAACATCGTCCACGAGAACGACGGTTTTGTCCGTAATATCGAAAGGAATCTGCGATTCATGAATCACGGGGTCCCGGCTTTCATTCGCAAGATCGTCCCGATAAAAAGTAATATCCAGACTGCCGAGCGGAACCTTCACGCCTTCAAACGTTTCGATGTATTCCGCAATGCGTTGCGCCAGCGGTATACCGCGCCGATGGATTCCAACCAGGCATACATCCTTACAACCCACATTTTTCTCTACGATTTCATGAGCGATGCGTTTGAGAGCCCTGCTGCAGGCATCAGCATCCATTAATGTTGCCTTAAATTCAGCCATGGCCCCTCCTTTCTGCAAAAAAATACGCCATGCAAATGCACGGCGGGAACAGACCAATGGAATATCGCTTACTACTTCCATTCGATGAATACCTTGCCGGCATCTCTGTACCGGGTTAAAGGAATTATTTAACTTAGGTAATTGTGGCACATCTTGTATTGTTTGTAAAGGCCTATATCAACATATAAAAAAATAACACCCCGAATTTAATATCCGGGGTGTTTGCAAAAAACCATTTTTCAGTTTACGGGTTACAATTAAGCTTTCAAAAGCTCTTATACGTTGAAGTAGGAAACTGCATCCTTCAGCTCGCATGCCATCGCGTTCATTTCCTGAGAACCTGCGCTGATGTTGCCGATGGAAGAAGTAATATTGCCAACGGAAGCGGATACTTCCTGAGCGGAAGCTGCGTTCTCTTCGGAAATAGCACTGAGGTCTTCGGTATTGGCGGAAGCCTTAACCTTAATCTCATCGAGGCGAACCATCTTCTGCTTGATGGCGGTAATATTCTCAACAGACTTGTTGATTTCCTGATTCAGGGAATCGAACTTCTCGCTGGTCTCCTGAACGAATACCTGCTCTTTTGCAATGAGTTCCTGAACTTCATTGGTAAGTTCAACAGACTCATGGGACTTGTCAACAATCTGGGAAACGATGGCACGGATACGCTCAGCACCTTCATTGGACTGCTCGGACAGAGTCTTGATTTCGGTAGCAACAACTGCGAAGCCCTTACCTGCTTCACCTGCACGGGCAGCTTCGATGGAAGCATTCAGAGCAAGGAGGTTGGTCTGGTCTGCAACGGAAGTAATAACGGTGATTGCTTCCTGAATGGTCTCAATAGCCTTATTGGTATCGTTAACCTGGGTAGAAATATTCTTAACTGCTTCAACGGTTCTTTCAGAAGACTTGCTAACCTGACTTAAGTTGGAAGCAGCAGCCTTATTGGCTTCGTTCATGGCATCTGAGGATACGCTCAGGCTGTCAACGCTATCGTCAACATCGCTTACGCAATGGTCGATTTCAATAATAAGTTCATTCAGATCCTGTACGGATTCAGCCATGGAGGAAGCACCGTTGGCAACGTCTTCCATAATGGTGGAAATCTGAACCGCTTCGTCTGCAGCACTTGCGGAAAGCTCCGAGGAGGTCTCTACAAGCTCGCCCAGCTTATTGGCACTGCTCATGGTAAGACCCAGTACTCTTGAAAGTTCATCCTGTAACTTTCTTGCGGAATGAACAAGGAACTTGGTCTCCTTGATGGTGGAATCGGTAAAGGTCTTCGGTGAAAGATCACCTTCTGCAATCTTCTCAAGTACACCGCTGATTAAGGTAATAGGTCTGGATACCTTGATGGAGAACAGGTAAACAATAATCGTGTAAAGGACAACCAGTAAGATGGATACCAGGATACTCTGTTTCATAACCTGATTTGCTGCTGCTTCAACAGCGGCATCGGTCTTTCCTGCGAATGCCATACCGATAATCTCGCCGGCGGGATTACGAAGCGGTGAATAGTAAACGAAGTAATTCATGTTGTTAATGTTGACGCCGGATGCCATGTAATCCTCGCCACGGCCTTCAACGGCTGCAACGATGTTATCCGCACCGGGAGTTCCCTCGATACGATCACTGGTGCCTTCCTTAATAATGGAAGTCATGTAACGAACTCCGTCTACGAAAACGGTAAGTTCAACACCGGTATCCTTGAGGGAATCTACGTAGCTGTGGTCATACACAAGCTCGCCTTCCTTTTGCATCTGGTACTCGTAGTACTCTCCAAGGCTTAAGGAAGCGGCCTTTAAGGTCTGGAAAGTTTCTTCTTCCATCTTGTTACTGGTGTTAATGGAAGAAATGACGGTCAAGGTAACAAGCGCTGTTACCAATGGCAGCATCGCGAACAATATAAGCATTGATCGCATTGAAAAAATGGCTTTCTTTTCGTTCATAGTCTTTCTCCTTAATATAGAAATTACTCAACAGTATTCATTTGCTACTGTTACATGTGAATTATAGCGTACAATAATTAACGACTAATTAATGAGTGCAAATTTCCTTTGTTTGACTGCCAAAAACAATCGCGCTATATTGAAGTGCATGAGAAACCCACAACTTTTCACAAAAAAATTCATACTCGCGGCGTCGTTTTGGGCCCTGCTTCTGCTCGCATTACCCGCCTGTGGCCAAAAAGAACCTGTGGCGAACCCGCCCCTCGTCGCGCCGTTGCCGTCCGTCGCACCACAGCTACCGTCCGTCATACCCTCGCTGTCGTCTCCGTCGCAGGCGCCGGCCGTTTCCGAAATCGACATAACGGAGTGCGTTCCTTATATATGGGAAGACTTTAACAACTTGCGGCAGGAATCGGAGCTTGAATCGGTTACCATGGATGATGCGATTTCCTCTTTGGCGACCGTAAGAGCCGAAGAAATCAGTCACACCTTCAGTCATACAAGGCCGGACGGAACGCGTGGGCTTGATATTCTGAGCGATTCCGGGCAGTACAGCCGCGGCGAAATCCTCGGATACAGCTACTACGGCGACATCGACAACCTTCCATACATCGCCGACACGCTCACCGAAGGATTCAAAAACTCGCCCGAGCACCTTGCCATCATCATGGACCCCATATTCGACACGGTCGGGATTGGAGTCTATGCGACTTACGAACATCCCTACTACAAGGTCTACGTGGCCGCCCTCTTTACAGGGGACAACTATCTCAGCGAGTAGCTTCGCCGCTTCCGATGCGCCGAAGGCGGACAAAGCGAATCACAAGCAGCAGCATAACGAGAAAGCCGATGTAACCGAATATCGGATATACAATCGAAATAAGATCTGAGAAACCGAACAGACTGAGCAGAAGCGCCAGAGCAGCAATTCCCAATGTGAGGAGGATGCCCCGGCCCCGCGAGGTCTTTTTCTTTTGCAAAAAATAAGTCACGGTCTCGGTAAGCGTTGCGACGGAAGCACCGTAGATGCTCATAAACAAAAGCAGGCCGTACACATAACCGCTTAAGGGATGCATGGAAAAGGCCACCGTAAGCATCGGAAGTTCCTCTTTCGTAGCTCCTTCGATGTTGAGTACCGGAAGCAGAATGGAAATGGCTATCACCAGGAGGAACAGGGCGCCCATGGCAACGCCGCACAAAAGACTCTTCTTATTATTCGTTCTTTTAAGCGGCGACAGTACACCGATACTGCACAGAAGATTATAGGAAACAAAGGTAACCGCCGAAAGTGCCGCGCTCGGAAGCAGGGGATTTAAGACCTGCCCCTTGGGGATATGAAGCGCCGTCCCGTTTTTCACAAGGCTCAGTGCGCTGATTAAGAGCGTGCATACGGCCAGTATCGGAACCAGCAGGGTGAATACCTTCTTCATGCCGGCCATTCCGAAGAACGCAGGCGGCAAAATGAGGACGGTAAGTACAACGCTTCCTATATAAGAAGGACAGTGAAATACCTGTTCAAACAGAGAGCCTGCTCCGGCTATCATGATGACTATGATAAGGAAGGTAAACAAAAGCTCCACCCCACCGATGATTTTCACGAGGACGGGGTGCCCCTCGCCCGCGACCACAAGGTCCATGTCCTCCCGTCCGATGCGATCTGCGATGCGGGCTATCATGTAAACGAAGGCCGCATATACGGCTATGCCAAAAACAATCCCGGCGATTCCTTTGACACCAAAGCTGCCGAAGAACTGCCACAACTCCTGTCCGGATACATAACCGGCCCCCAATACGCAGCCGGCTGTGATGCAGGCTGCTTGAAAGCCTGTAAGTTTATTCATTTCTTTCATTTCCATAATAATCCCCGCATTTCGCAATCCGGTATATTTAGCCCTTCACTGTATTACAGCGAAGCTGCTACGGATTGCGACACAAAGTGTCGCGTGAAAAATGCTTTGCATTTTTCACACTACCTCTATATGTCTCATTATTTCGAAAAAGCCTGTTTTTCAAATTGTGTCAAAAATGTCCAATTGTAGGTACAATTCCCTTCAATTTCACCTTTATCTACACAATTCAAGGTATGTGACTCAATTAGTCAATTTCGTTTTTTAGGTTCACATAATGCCTTTCCGGTAATATGCTCAAAAACCGAATGTATATCTGCAATATGACACGCAGTTTTAATCCACAGTGGAAAACTCCAATTCCTCCACCCTTTCCACAGAGTTATCCACATTATCCACCATGTCAAAACCGCTTTTTTGTGGATTGACACTTCTGTCATGGTCTCAATAATGGTTCTCTGTCAAATTGTCAGAATTTATGTTATGTTAACCATTCATTCCAGAATGAATTTACACGACTTTCCACATTATTTTTATTCACAATCGTGTATTTCCCCCATTCCAGAGGGAACAGCCGACGCGTACGAATGTCCAAAAAGCGCTCATCCAAAAGAGCCACAATCCCGACATCCTCTGCAGTACGAATTACGCGACCGGCGGCCTGCATGACCTTATTCATACCGGGATAACGATACGCATAGTCAAAGCCGCGACCCAAATCATCCTCAAAATAATCCTTAAGAACCGTCTGACGCGGACCGACCTGCGGCATACCCGTACCGACGATTACGGCCCCAATCAGAGAGTCACCACGCAAGTCGATGCCCTCAGAAAAGATGCCACCCACAACACACATGCCGATCAGGAAGTGGTCGGTATGCTCCGCAGAAAAAGCGGAGAGGAATTCTTCGCGTTCATTTTCGAGCATACGTTCCTTCTGAATCAAAAGCGTCAAATCGTCTTTTTCAAACAGGGAGGCAGTCGTTTCCTCTTCCGAAATTCCGAGAAGGGACTGAAGGGAGGAAAGCACAGCCATCATAAAAGAGTGTGAAGGGAAAAAGACCATATAATTGCCGTGACGCGCCCGGGAGATGGAAAGGATGTAGCCGGCGATATTCCGATACATGTCCTCCGAACGTTTCTTATAAAGGGAAGTAACATCCTCAGCGATAAAAAGTCCGCGACGTGCGGGATCAAAAACGGAGTGAGCGTACACTTCGTAATCCCCGGGAAGATGCCCAAGTAATTTCTTATAATATTCAATCGGAAGCAGCGTCGCGGAAAAAAGAATGGTAGAACGCCCCTTTTGCATACACATCAGCAGAAGCTCCGAAGGATCGACGCAGAAAAGATGCAGCACAAAACGGCCGTCCTCAAGGAGCTCGGTATATATCTTGTACCCCAGTTCCAGATATTCATACATCAAAAGGAAGTGTGAAATGTCAAAATAGAGGTCCAAAACTTCCTTGCGAAGCTCATCGGTGTTAATTCCGTCACTTCTTCTTTCGCCCCGGGCCTTGCGATGGTCTTCCTCATCAAAGAAATCCTGCATACGCATGAAAAGTTGGGAAAGTGCCAGGGTAAAGCCGTCCACCCGCTCGTGAATCCGGTATTCCGCCGAGCAGCCCTTTTTCAGTTCCAGAAGAATCTTGTTGCACTTCTCCGCTGCCTTGGAAATACGGGCATCCACGGGCGCAAAAAGACGATGCAAAAGAAGAAAATCCTCCTTATACAGTTCGGCACTGTACATATCCCGTCCACGTTCCACCAGATTGTGCGCCTCATCGATAAGGAACGTATACGAGCCGTGTACGCCCTCTGCAAAAAAGCGTTGCAGACGTACATGCGGATCAAACAGATAATTGTAGTCACAAATTACGATATCGGCAAAAAGGCTCATATCAAGTCCCATCTCAAACGGGCATACCTGATGTTTTTCGGCATAAATCGCCAGAATTTCCCGATCAAAGCTGTCTTCGTGCATCAAAAGATCGTAGATGGCTTCGTTGATTCGGTCGAAGTGACCCTTGGCATAGGGGCAGGCAACCGGATTGCACTCCATCTCCTCAAGAGGGCACACTTTCTCTTTGGCCGTCAGGAAAACATTTTTAAGAAAAACACCCTGCCCGCGCAGGATTTCGATGGTATCCACCGCCACCTTTCCGGTGATGGTCTTGGCCGTCAGGTAGAAAATGCGCTCCGAGAGCCCACGTCCCAAGGCCTGTACAGCCGGATACACCGTCGAAATCGTCTTGCCGACGCCGGTCGGTGCCTCAATAAATAACTTGCGTTCGTTTACGATTGTGTTGTAAACATGGGAAACAAGTTCTCTTTGGCCCTCCCTGTAAGGGAACGGAAAAGAACTGTTCAGAATGGACGCATCACGCTTCCGGGTCCAGCGGATTTCATAGTCGGACCAGCGCTTGTACTCCATCATAAGATTTGTATAGAATTCCCTGAGCTGTTCGAAGGAATACATGGTCTCGAATTCCTTCGTCAGCCTGCTGTCGATGTTGCAATAGGTCATTCGGATATTCACGGCCGGCAAATCGTTCTGCAGAGCGTAAATATACGCATAGCACCGGGCCTGTGCGAGATGCACACCCGCGGGTTCCGTGATGTACCTTAGTTCTTTATAGGTACATTTGATTTCCTCGATGGTGCAGAACCCGCCAAAATCATCGATGCCGTCCGCCCGTCCCTCCACGCACAGACTGTACGATTCAATATCCTCCGCAGCCTCATAAACGTAAGAAAGGCTGAGCGGAACCTCAGCCTGATACGACGTGCCACGGGATTTCTGAATCATGCGATGCAGTCTCGTGCCTTCCTGCATGGCCTGGTCCGAAGAAACGCCCTTTCGATTGTCAATGTCGCCCTCCCGCAGAAGAAATTCCACAAGATTGCGTACGGAAATGTGAATCTCCATAAACTCCTATAGCACCCTGAGAAGGGTCCAAACGATGAAATTTGTTACAGCATGAATCAGAATCGGTACCCACAATTTGTGGTAACGCTTATAGCACCCGGAAATCATGAGTCCCAAAACGAAAGCATATATCACTTCCAGCGGATAGATATGCAGGACGCCAAAAATAATCGCGGACACAAGGATTCCGACCCGCTCGGAAAAAGCCATGCTCAGGCGGTTCTGCAAAATGCCGCGGAACATCATCTCCTCGCAGACGGGCGCTGCGATACAAAACAGTACCAGACCGGTTTCAAATGTAATCTGCTCCTGCTGCTTCAAGGCTTCCAGATACTGGGGGAAGAAGGCGGGCAGATTGAACTGTCGCATCAGCACATTCAAAAGCAGACTTACGGAGATTACCGGGAGCAGACACCGAAAGAAATTCAGTACTCCGGGGGCTTCGTTCATACCGCTCGGATACATATCGCGTGTTATTTTATAGTATCGAAGGATTGCAAGTATGGCGGCCAGGTAGCCCAGGGCCTGTGCCCAGGCATCGATATCTGCCGGATGTGCAACCATATATAAGGACACCATAGACAACGGGTCTGTAACGTAAATGGCATTTACGATTGCCGTTGCAATGAATACCACCATAGAAGATATAAGCAGATACAGAATAAGGGGAACAAACGCGGAGCTGAACAGATGGAGTCGCTGATCATTTCTAAACTGAGCGAATCGCTTCTCCGTACCGGCAACCGGTTCCTCCTCACAAAGCAGTGCCTTCTCAAGTTCCGAAACGGTGTCAGCCGTTATATCGGGATGCGCCTCTTCCAGCTCGCCGGGAGATAAATACCCGTAGGTTACAAGAACTCCGGTGAGGCCGAAGGCATGGGCACCCTGTATGTCAAACTTTCGATCGCCCACCATCGCCGTAAGCTTACGATTCTCCTCCGTCAGTTCGGTCCCTCCGTGGAGCTGCTTCAGAGCCTCTGCAACAACCTCTTCCTTCTGAACCCTGCGGCCGTCCAATTCACTGCCGACCACTACGTCAAAATACTTTCGAAGCTTGAAATGCTTCAGAATGTCCTCCACAAAAACGGTCGGCTTGCTCGAAGCCACCGCCAGACGGATGCCCTTTTGTTTAAGGCGGCGAAGCATCGCGGGGATACCGTCATACACAACGTTCTCGTACTTACCGATGGTGGAAAAACGCTCCCTGTATACTGCGATCGCTTCCTCGGCTTCCTGTGCCGTCATGTTATAGAATTTCATGAAGCTTTCGTTAAGCGGCGGGCCGATAAACGGTGTCAGCGTATCCGGATCGGGATTCGCCACATTCAGCTTCAAAAGCGCATATTGAACACACTTTGTGATTCCCTCTTTGGGGTCCGTCAGTGTTCCATCCAAATCAAATAAAATAAACTTGAACATAACATGCCTTTCTGTTATATTAAGTAGCGATTACAAAATCACATACATGCTAGGGGTGCTTTACAGCTGAGATAAGGTTCGTCCTTGACCCTCACAACTTGTCCGGTTAATACCGGCGTAAGGAAGCAGATATCTGATATCACCACACAAGATATAGGATATCAAAAAACACCCCTCCTTACAATTAGGAGGTTTTTTTATGGCAAAAAAAGTTGCTTTTTCCGGAATTGCTCTCGCTCTTGCTCTGGTAACGGGTGAATTCATCCCGACCATCCCAATGCCCTTCGGCGGCAGCATCACTCTCTTCTCCATGTTATTCATATCCCTGATCGGCTACTTCTACGGAATCGGCTACGGCCTTTCCTGCGGACTCGCCTTCGGTCTTCTTCAGTTTATCTTAGACCCCAAGGGCTATACGCTGCTCCAGATTCTGCTCGATTATCCGATTGCCTTCATGGCACTCGGACTTTCCGGTTTCTTCCGTGCCAAAAAGTACGGTCTCCAAATCGGTTATCTTTTGGGCGTAATCGGACGCTTCCTGGTCTCCACCTTAAGCGGCGTTTTGTTTTTTGCGGAATATGCCCCGGAAGGCACACCTGCTCTCCTGTATTCCGCAGGCTACCAGGCTGCGTATCTGGGTCCCGAATTAATAATAACACTTGCTATTCTATTTATCCCGGCCGTAAGCAAGGGAATTGACAAAATATCCTCCCAGGCCCGATAAATAGGGGTTTTCAGGCATTGACCAATTGGGTCAAATCAGTCGATTTTAACCTCTTTCCCGAGCGAAAATGAATAGAGATACAGGGCCGTCACCGGCTTCTTCGTAAGCTTTTCTATTGCTTCCGCATACAGCATAAGCTGTGCTCTGTATCGTTCCGTAAGCTCCTGCTCGCAGGAAACGGCATCCGTCTTATAATCCACAATCACGATACCGTCCTCTTCCTCGAAGAAAGCATCCACGATTCCCTGCATGAGAATCTGCTCCTCTTTGGGATAGGAAGGATCGACACGATCCGCTGCAATCGCAATCACAAAGGGCTGTTCTCTTCGGAGGCAGCCTTTTTCTGCGGCCTTCTTCATCCGGCAAGCCAAAGAGGAATGAAGGAAATCCGTCAATTTCTTGGGATTGATGAGTTCTGTTTCTTCCCGCTTGATACGGCCGTTCTGAAGAAGTAACCTTAATAGGTGCTCCGAATACGCGTCGTCACAGGCGATGCTTCCGCTCGCACTCAGTTCCAAAATTTCATACGGTATCAGCTCACAAAGATGATGGTATGCATCACCGCGTTTGGTACCGCTCACAGCCTCCTGCTGCTGCACAAAAGAAGGAATATAGCGGTTGCTCTCCCGTGCTTCAAACGCCCGGGCGGTTTCTCCCGCAATTTCACTCTCCTCCATTGCTGCAAGTTTAAGTCTCGAAACAGTAACCTTCGAACACAAACCTGCCGTCTGCTCGTATGGATACACAAAGGAAAGCCTGCGTCTTAAATCCTCATGCTCCGCAAGTACAGTGGCCGGCTCCGTATCCCGGATACGTACCACGGTTGTATCCTCTCCCGGTTCCTCCCCGGTACCGTCCGTGGGCGTCAGACCACTTAAAGGAATCGTACGCAGTGTAAATGCACCGGGATTGGTTTTGGCCACATAATATATATAGTTAAGATAGCACGTCCGAGGTGCCATAAGCTCTCCGATTCTGAGCCGTCCCTTTTCGTCAAAACGCGCCGGTGAGCTCATCTTCCGGTCATAAGCCGCCGCTTCGGGCACGCGTCCCACAATAATCAGTTTCTCCATGGCTCTCGTAAGGGCAACATACAGAACTCTGAGCTCCTCGCCGCGTTCCGACCGTAAGTCGCAGTACTTCATGTACTCGCCGTAGACACTCTTACACTTCACGCGCTTCTGATAATCACGGTACGGCAGGGCAATTCCCTTTTGTTTGTTCAAAATATAACTGGTGTTATCATTCATGCCGCCCAAGCTCTTGCCGGTTGATGCCAGAATACAAATCGGGAATTCAAGGCCCTTGCTCTTATGTATGGTCATAAAGCGAACCGCCGAAGCCTCTGCGGGCGTCAGGTGACCGGTCTGCGTCTCGATTTTGCTTTTGGTCATATCCTTCACGTACTTCACAAAGGAAAAGAGGCCGTTGTAACCGGTATTCTCATACTGGGCCGCCTTAATGAACAGAAGCTCCAGATTCATCTTTCGCTGTGCGCCGTTCGGGAGCGCATACATGCGGTTTAGATACCGGGCATCGCGTACAATCACGCGAATCAGTTCCGATACGGATGTGTACGGAACCAGGGCACGGTATTTCTCATATGTCTCAAAGAAATCCCCGATCTTACGCGTAAGGGCCGCGTCCCCGGAATATTCCTTGAGGCACTGATACAGGCTGATTTTCACCTTGCGTTTTCGTACCGTCACGGTGCGGCACTTCGCCCTTATGCGGGCAATCTCTTCATTGGTGAAGCTAAAAAATACGCTCACCAGCACACCGTACAGCGGTATATCCGACTGCGGATTGTCCAGAATACTCAGGTAATTCAGGATGGTCCGAATCTCCATGGTGTCATAGTAACCCGTGCTTTCCGAATCCAGCATCGGAATATTGTGAGCGGACAACACGCAATCCATCGTATCGCCCCAGCTCCTTACGTCACGGGACAAAATGCAGATATCGCCGTAGGTGCAGGGCCGCAGCTCGCCCGTAACACGGTCCGTCACCGGGAAGCCCCCGTCAATGAGTTCCCGAATTCGAAGTGCGATGCTTTCGGCCTCAATCTGATTCAGGCGGTTCTCTGCTTCCACGCTTGGTTCGGAACCTTCGTTATCCTCTGTGCCCTCAGCCTTCTCCGCATCATCCCGGTCAAAGGAGACGTCCGCGGTATCATCCTCCTTCGTCTCCACTAAAATGAGCTCCGTCCGATACGTTTCGGGAGCCGCTTCTTTATATTGAAGATTCCCAAGATGCAACTCGTGTCCCTCATCGTATTCGATTCCGCCTATTTCCTTCTGCATCAGATGGCGAAAAAGAATATTTACGCTGTCAAGGATTTCACGGCGGCTTCTGTAGTTTTGGTTAAGGAGAATCTTCCTGCCGCTTTCTGACGCACCGGCTTCCTCGCTGTAGTTTTCGTATTTTTCAATGAATATTTCGGGTCTTGCCATACGGAAGGCGTAAATGGACTGCTTCACATCGCCCACCATGAAACGGTTCTGCCTGCTTCCCTTAAAATCGCCACCGGAAACCGCCCAAAGCAGATATTCCTGCACGGCATTTAAGTCCTGGTACTCGTCCGTAATAACTTCCAAAAAGCGTTTTCGGTACATAAGCGCCACTTCCGTCGGCTCCGGCTCACAGCCCGCTTCCTTATGAAGCAGGATATCAAGGGCCATGTGCGTAGTATCGTTGAAATCACGCACCTTATTCTCACGCTTCACATCCGCAAAGGTATGGTAGAATTCAATCGTCAATCCAATAAGCGCCTCCATAACGGGACGCATCTTCTGCATTTCAAGCAGGATATTCTTTTTCGAAAAGTTACTGCACTCCTTCTTCAGATTGTTAAATGCGGTCGTATAAGCCTTCCTCAGGCTGTCGTTTTCCGCCTTGACGGCCGAGGCATCCGGGTCATTCTTAATAACGAGTCTGGCTTTATTCCCGTTTACCGGTTCTGCCGTTCCGAACTGTGCAATGACCTCCTCGTCGGACGAAAGGGCCATGATGCCCTCAAGCATTTCAAATTCCGGTTCATACTGAATCGTGACCCTCCTTTCAAGGAATTCATAAAGGGACGCATGCTCGTAGGCTACCTTCAAAAGAGCCGCAACCTCCTTCATTTCCTCCTTAAGAAATCCCACTCTCTCCTGATAGAAGGGCAGGGCTGCCACCTCATCCTCCGTCGTTACGAGGTAAGGAGCAAGACTTTCCAAAAGCCATTCCTCCGGGTAGGGATAGGAAACCGCCGCCTCCAGGATGCCCAAAATCATCTCGCGCAGCTTACTGTCGGAATGCTTCACGGCGTATGTATCCACAAGGAGCAGGAACTTCGAATCCTCCTCACTGTACTTTTTTTCAAAGAACTGCTCCAGTGTTTCGTTGCACAGGAGTTTCAGTTCATCATTCGTAACAAGTCTCGTCTCCGGATCAAGGTGTATCTCATTGAAATGATTGCTGACCAGCATGGAATTGAAACTGTCCAGCGTACAGATGCAGGCATTGTGTATTAACGTCAGTTGCCTTTCAATGTGCTTGTTTTCAGGGTCTGCTTTGTGTGCTTTATCAAGAGCAACTGTTATTTTATCACGCATATGTGCTGCAGCCGACTTTGTAAAGGTCACAATCAGCATGCGGTCAATATCGCAGGGATTCTGCGTATCCAGGATACGCTCTATGACATGCTCTACCATTACGGTAGTCTTGCCGGAACCGGCCGCTGCCGATACAAGAAGATTACCGTCGCGATGCGCAATGATTTCTTTTTGTTTTGGTGAAAACTCCATTACCGGTCCTCCCTTCCCAGAATTTTGTTAAGTGCGTCCTTCGCCTTAAGATGCCCGCGGACCTCATCCTCCGTGATTCCGCACCGGAAATTGCATACATCCCGGAAATTGCAGTATGTACAGGAGTCCTTGAACGGGTTCTTTTTAATAACACCCGCCATTATTTCTCCGGCCATTTCTGTAATCTTTTTGTCCACATACTGCATCATGGCATTCATGTCAGTTTCGGAATATGCCATCGATCGCTCAGCAAGGCCTTCCTTCTTCAAACTGACAGGGATAACATCACTCTCCTTCTCTATGCTGTCATCCATAAGCTCAATGACGGCCATGTCGCTCGTAACCAATCCGGTATGACAGTTCTTTGCAAGATTCGTTTTCTGTATCTGCTCGTCATTTTCCGGCAAAGAAGCGTATTCCTGATACTCATCCGTAAGTTTAAAATAAAGCACGCCTGCTGGAATGACACTAATGTCATTAATTCCGTCATGAGCCAGCTCTTTTTGGTAGGTTTCCATGCCTCCGTTCAAATATACCAGCAATTGCAGCTGTTCTCCGGTGTAAACCTTCTGAAAATCCAGTGTTTTGGCGGAAGATTTATAATCTATAATCCTGATATAACATTTGTCACCCTGGTTGCAGACATCCATGCGATCGATTATGCCGCCCAGACGAATCTCACGACCATCCTCGGTCACAGCAAGGCCGGAAGCAGGATCCACTTTGATGATATGAGAGAAATCATACTCAAACTTCTTAGGAACAAAGCTTCCCTTACTAAGCTGATAGCGAATGACAAGAACGCAATGCCGCACGGTATTCTTAATCTGTTCAAGACAATACAAGGAAGCCTTGCTCTGTGAGAAAGGACTCATAATGGTCGCATCCGCAGCACCGGCCCGTACAATGGCACGGCTTAAATACTGGTCCAAAAGACCCTCTTCATAATTCTGGAAATTTACTCCGTCCTCATCAAACACCTTTCCAAGCTCACTTAGGATAAGATGCATCACGCTGCCGATGGAACGATTGTCGACCATCAGTTCCGGTCTCTCACCCAGTTGCAGCCCATACGTCAGGAAATGACGGAATGCACAGGTCGCGAAAGTTTCAAGCCGTGAAATGGAGGCAGACAGAAGCGTTCCGTACAGAAGAACTGCTGCTTCCCCGGACAGGGGGAGATCGGAAGGCGTTACAAAGAGACTATCCTCCACGGCAAGGAGCTCCTCCCGAAGAAGCGGAAGGCCTTCGGACATTGTAACAAAGGATACAAGTTCCTCTTTGTCCTTTGATTCCTTGCAACAATCGATATAGTATTGCACACCATCATCCCGGCATTCGATTCTGGATAATTCCGTCTCGCTGCGTTCCGGTTTCACAACCTGAAGCTTCGGGTACATCTTAAGGAGCGTTCCTATGATATAGGAAGGCAGCTTCTCATCGGTAGACGCGGACTGCGTACAATAAGAAAGATGCAGGGACAGTAAAGGCTTCGTCATAAGGAGATACAGATAAAGCCTCTGAATATACATCTCTTCGCGCGGAAGCGGAGCCATCTCCACCTCCTGCGATTTAAAGAACTCCCGGTCAAACACGGAAAGAATCCCGCCGCTACTGCTCTTTGGAATGTTTCCGTCATTCACGCCGCATAAAAAAACATGCGATATTCTATCAAGACGGGTCCGTTGCATATCACCGATCATAATACGGTCCGCATTCTGGGGAATAATTCCTATCTTAATTTCGTGAAATCCGGCTTCGAGTAAGTCATAAAATTCCTTAAGGTCGATAGTTTCCTCCCCCAGGATATCGTGTAACTGCTCAAGGAGCATCATGACGGCTTTATAAATCTGGCGATACTCAATTGCCTTATGCATATCGCCCCGGTCTTCAAAGGAAGTCGCCAGATTATCAAGATACTCCGCTGCACCGGCCGATTCCAAAAAATCATAGAGCTTACGAACGCGTTCCGCTGCCGTACTATTCTGCTTCGTGCAGATACTCTTCATCGGTTTAAGGCGTTCCATGACACGACTGCGCAGAGCATTTATTTGTTCGAGCTCCAAAAGGCCGTCCTCGCCATCCTGCAGGGGCTTCGTAAAGGCCCTGTTCCACTTCGAAATTCCTCTTATCCCCTGCGAAAGACAATAGTAATCAAGGACATCCGCTTCAGCCTCCGTAATTCCGCTTAAGCCACAACGCAGGTAACGCATCATGCTGTCGTAGGAAAAATTCAGATAGAATACCATAAGGGTACTACGTATATACTCGGGCAGCGGATTCACTCCGGGCTTTCTGGTCTGATCCAAAAAGTAAGGAATCTCGTAGCGTTCCATCGCCTCCTCAAACAAAGGCGCATAGGACTCCATATCTGCAGTTACCACAGCAATATCCCGATAACGATACCCGCCCTCACGGACCAGTCGCCGGATTTCAATACAAATATCCCGTACTTCCTCCCGCATACTCGTCATTTCATGAATCTTTATGTGAGAAGTATCCCCCTCAAAAACCGCGTTTCCGTTTCGGAACAGGTTCTGCTCCAAATATGCCATATCCGGCACTTCGCGATAACGGTAAACAGGAGTGGAAGGAAGAATTACATCCGATATTCTATCAATGGAATCCTCGTCACTGATCTTCAGGAGTTTCTGTACCATAGTGGAGCTCAATGCAAAAAGGTGCTCCGCAGGAAGCGGTTTGAGCGGGTCTGAAACGGCTCCGTCCATTTCTACCGTCACAATCACATCGAGTGCATGGTTCAGCAGTGCCCTTATTACCTTCATCTGTACCGGGGTAAATCCGGTGTATCCGTCCAGTACAACCACACTGTGCTTAATACGGGAGCTGTCCGGGATATACTCGGAAAGCCTGTCCATGGATTCTTCCGTAGTAATATAGTGGTCGCCCAAATATTGCAGGAATCGCTCATACAGAAGGCTCAAATCCTTAAGCTTCCCCTTCAGGGAATTCGATATATCCGGAGTCTCTATCAGTTTCAACAAATCCATCGGAGATACGGAATACTGCATGAATTCGGATATGGCACTCTTCACTTCATTAATATATCCGATACGCTTTATATTGCGTGCCAGTGCCGTCAGAGGGAGGCTTTGGTCGGAAGCTATCTTACGCAGAATCAGAGCCTTGCCGATATCGTTTAAGACCGGCTTCATGCCCACACCCGTTTCCTCCGCTACACGATAAAAAAGGCGTCCGAAACTGAGAACATCAATGTTCATGATGCCCCCATCCGAATGCCTGATAACAAGGTCCTTTTGTGTCTGCATTGTAAACTGCTCAGGCACAAGAATCAGATAATCTCTGTCCTCGTGCTGAGCTGCCTCACGTACAATTCTGTCATACAATGCAGTACTCTTGCCTGAACCGGAGGGTCCAAAATAAAATTGTAAAGCCATTTATTCAAATACGCCTTTCTCATATACATTACCGGAATTCCAAAGAAGATACTCATTATAACCGGCATCGTGAACGGCCTGAATCTGCAGCTTGACTTCCTCGATTCCGTAATTGATATGTCCTTTCACCCAGGTCGCGGTAAACGCCTGCAACCACGGTCTCGCTACCGCGCAGTGCGTTCCTTCCAAGACCGAGGTCTCCTTCGTAGACAAATCCATCGCTCCCTTAATGCATTTATAAGGGTCGGTATCCGGAATTTCGATGCCAAAGTTGCCACCTGCATAATGAGAAGGATAAATCATCGGACAGATATAATCGAGTCTCGAACACATATCCACATAATTCTGGCCCACATTCTTACGATCCACTTCGCTGCCGATGATGGTACCGTATACATCCGCTGCCACATAAACGCCGTAGGGCTCAAGTTCCTCCATAATATAGGAAACAAATTCCGTGATGATTTCCTGACTGGTCACATCCGCCGCATCCGGCCCGTAATCCAAATCCTTCATCTTCTTGTCCGTATTCAGTCGAATGTAGTCAAACTGAATTTCATCAAATCCGGCCTGTGCTGCCTGACAGGCAATCTCGCTGATATACTCCCAGCAATCCTTCTTATACGGATTCAGCCATGCCAGCTTACGATTGTCATGATAAACGCTGCCATCCTTGTTAAGCACTGCCCATTCCGGATGCGTTTCAGCCGCATGATTGTCGCAAAAAGTAACAATTCTGGCGATGGTGTAAATATCATGCTCCTTACAGGTGTTAAGTACTCCGGGCAGGTCCCCGATCAATCGCTTCTGAGAACTCATTTCATTCACCATGGGGCTGTCCATCGCATAAGTGACGTAACCGTCCTCATTCTTTATGTCGATAACCATCGCATTCAGCTCGGTCTCATCCACCAGCGTAACAAGATCGTAAAATCCGTTCGTTCCTGCCTTATTGCCGGTCACATAGATTCCCTTTACTTCTACCGGCTCTCTCTTCTTGCCTTCCGGTATCATTGTAACATCCTCCGGGTCCTTTTGTTCGGACTCTCCGCTCGGTTCTTCAGAAGTCCCCACCGGATCTGTCGGAGCGATTGTTTCGGACGGTTCCGCACTCGGACCGGGTTCTTCGGACGCCACAGGCGCCTCCGACACTACCGGCTCCGTACTCGGCTGATCCACGAACACGCCGGGATCCACAACCACCTTCTGCACCTCTTTTTCTTTATCGCAGCCCAGTGCCAAAAACGACACCGCACATGCCAAAATTACAACAAACAACTGTTTCTTCATAACTGCCTCTATGTCAATATTTCCTTTATTTCTAACTACTTCATAGAATTGTAACGCATGTTACGACCTCTGTAAACAGATTTTCCCGGGCTTGTTGCCTGACTGAAAAGGAGGCTGCTTTCGCAGCCCCCTCTTTGAATCATTTTTGTATATACCCTATTTACTAAACAGGACATCGGTGGGAACAACCTGGCCGAACCAATCCTTAACCGTTACAAACTCCTTGTAAAGGTCTGCGAAATACTCAGCTCCATACCATTCTTCGCCGGTTACAATAACCTTGTCAGCCGGGATTACAGCGGTTACGTTGTAGCCCTTGTACCGGTAGCTTACCTTGATATCTTTGTCTTTGGCGTCCCAATCACGCATAAGTGCGTCGGGAATGCAGCTCTGGTTCGTTAATTCAGCGTTGATTTCTGTTTCGCCCTCCGCAATGTCCCAAAGGAGCTGCCCCTGCGGACCATACCACTTCGTGTTGCCGTCACCGGACTTAACAAGCGTGTAATCCTTGTTTTCTACACCGTAAGGAACGTAGAAAGCCATAGCCGCCGACCCTTCAAGAAGATAAAAAGCAAGCTTCCATGAAGTATATCCCGGAGCAGCAGGGATGCACTTTCCCTCTGTATCGAATATAACTCCACTTCTATGCACCAGTTCCATCTCCTCTAGGAACTCCGGATTTTTTAAGACTTCAGGATCAACAAACGACGATAGGCCATATACATTCGTCATAAAATAAATTAAAGCTTCATTTCCCTTCTTCTTCATAGCCTCTTGCATGAATGTCATTCCCGCAGCGGCAAAATAACTCTCGGTGTACATACATCTATCTGTAGGAAGTTTGGTCACATCCCCCGCATCAAGCAGAAAGTATGACATATATACAGGATCCCCGGAATTTACAACGCTTCCGGGTTTCAGATAATCGGTTCCAAGTAATGACTCCAGGCATTCCTCACCAGTTGTACCCGGTGGAAGCAAGGCCTGTAAATTGCCGGCCCATATAATAGGCACATCTAAAACCTCTTTTGCCTCTGTTCCCTTAGCCATTCCGCTAAACAGGCCGGCTACCATACACAGTGCCAATACAACAGATAAAATTTTCTTCTTCATTTCTTCTCCCTTTCTGTCACTTCTTCTTTCAGAAGTACTTCAATTTTATGTCAACTTATTCTCGCTGTCAATTTGATTCTCACTCTTTTCCGGCCGGTCTCTCGCCATGCCGGCTCCTCATGATGATTCGCAGAGCATTTGATACCGTAAATTTTAGGTTTACTAAAATTTTGAGCGTATTTTTCTTCTATTTTTCTCAATACCTAAAGTCTCCTTTTTTCCTTACACAATTCATGTAAAATGAACATATCACTGAAAAGGACCGGAGATGATACGGTATGCCAATAGGTTCCAGACTACGATTGTTACGCAACGCGCAAAAAATAACACAGCGAGTAATCGCCGATAAACTGAATTTATCTGTTTCCACGCTGTCGAACTATGAGCGGGATATGTATGCACCGAATCTTGAAACCATAAGCCTTCTGGCTGACTATTTCCATGTCAGCACCGATTATCTTTTAGGTCGCGTCGACATCATGTACGATCCGCGGCAATTTACGGAATTATGCTCTGAAGATACTGCCTTCCCATATCTCCTCGAAATCCTGACCGACAAGGATCGGGATGAGTATGAAATTCTGCAGGATTATTGCAGGAAGATTATGGAGAATGACAAAAAGAACCACGGAAAGGAAAGCGGTAGCACCCGTAGCCCTAAGAAGAAAAAGTAAGATACGCATAAAAAAAGAACTGTCGGTGTACCGCCTCTCCCAAAAAGCTAGACCAAATAATCTAACAAATAATCTAACGATTGGAGGCAATGTCATTAAGTTAAGAGTACATCAGTCAGATTTCGGTCTGGCTGACCTCTTAACAATACTTCTGATTATTTAGACTTCTGTAAAGAGTGGATAAATGATTATGAAGATGAATATTGCAATATGTGCTTCGCTGCGATGTTTGCAAATGCTATTAATGAACACGAAGAAGGTTTTGATGTAGTTTATGCTAACGGAGAATATTTTGACGAAGCTTCTGTTCTTTACGAAGATAGAATGCCATGGGAAATGTCTGACCGTGTAAAGAGTATGAAAGATGATGATATGGAAGAGGTATTTAGAAAATATCTCGATATTCTCGGAATCACGGTGGATATTTCAAGACAGTCTGTTGAGTATTACGGTTAAAAATGCTACAATATCCTTACCAAGAAGGATTCCCTTTGGGAGAAACTGAGGGGAATCCGTAAGGATTTTCTTCTTTACTTGGATAAAAATGATAAAAGAAAAGGAGAAAAATTGTGCCATTAATATCAGAATTTTTTGGAATATCAATTTATATGTATTATGAGGACCATAATCCTCCACATTTTCATGCGATATACAATGAGCATAAGGCACTTATTGATATCCAAAATGGATGTGTATTCAAAGGAAGTCTTCCTACAAAGCAAATTAAGTTAGTTCTTGCATGGTGCGAGATTCATTATGACGAACTTATGAAAAATTGGCTGATTAGTAAGGAATCTGGAGAATTAGTCGTAATTGACCCATTAAGGTAAGGAGGTTTTATGTTTACACCAGAAGTAGTACAAGTTATACCTAAAGAAAATTATATAGTAGAGGTTCTATTTCAAGATGGTAAAATTGTACATTATGATGTAAACCATCTATTAAAAAAAGGAATTTTTTCCAAGCTTAATGATAAGGACTTTTACAAAAATCGTTGCACTGTAATTAATCATACTTTAGCTTGGGATATATCTGGAGAATACAACCCAACAAATTGTATAGATATAGACCCAGATGTTTTATATTCTATTCAGTAAATCAAAAAGTTGTCTATCGAGAAGTCGGTAGGCAACTTTATTTTTATGTCTAAATTTATGAAATTTTTGTGTCTTCAAAAGAAAAATCTTATACAAAAACTATTTATATAAGTATTTTCCTACTCTTTGTAGCAGTTTTATAGATTGTCAACCGATGGTTGAATTGCCTGCAAAACCTTGATTTTACGGTCTTTTAACATATAACAGATTGTGTATAACTATATAAAAATGAACAGTTCTTTTTTGTTACTTCATTTATTCGGAAACACACAACGGAACATAGTTCATGATGCAGGTTCCGTCATCCAGATATCCGAGTCGCAGCGTGTATATCTCACCCACCTTCATCAGCTCCGTAAGGTCTCCCTCATACTCGGAAACCAGATTATGGGACAGGTGCACCGTGTAAGTTACCTCTTCGTTTCGATCTGCAAGGGAATATATAACTTCCCCACGATCGGTGACAGTCATTTCAAGGACTGTACATACCTTACTCTTGTCGGAAAAGTCCTTGGGAACATCCCGATATAACAGACTCTTTTCTTCCGCCTCCTCCTTAAATGCAGTTACCCCCGCGAATTCGCCACGGTTTGCAGAAAAATCCACCGTGGAATTAACTGACTTATCGTTCATGTATATCGCATTCCCGTTAATTCCGTCCTTCGGTGCTTCCGGAGCGGGCACCGGTATATCATCGGTGAATGCGTCGTAAGTTTCGGCGACATCTGCTACATTCTCGCTTTGTGCCGCTACCATCATAACATTGCTTTCCGCTGCTGCCATATCCGCGCTCTTTTTTACGCTGCTTCCCTTCGGGAAAATCACGATGCAAAAAAGGACTGCTGCCACCGCGCCCACATAAGGAAGCAGTTTTACAATGACCGGCTTCTTTCTCTTTAAGGATTCTTTCGGAAGATACTGCTCGTTTCCTTCCATATAAAGGCCTTCATCAATGCCCTTATTGATGCGGTCCCAAAGATCCGGAGTATCTTCATAAGTCATGTTTTCTAATTCTGTTCGTAAATCCTTACTCAAAACCGCACCTCCTTAACAGTTTCATCGCGCTTTGATATCGCCAGGTCACCGTGCCCAGCGGCATCTTAAGCACATCCGCAATCTCGCGGAATTTCATATCACCGAGAACCTTCATCGCAACAATCTGTCGGTCCACATCCTGCAAAAGATTCAACGCCTGCTCAATCACCATATCGCCGACCACTTCACTTTCCGGGCCGTTTATGGTTTCCGTCGCGTAGTCTTCCATTTCCTCCACAGCCTCTTCCCGACTGTACTTTCGAATGTGGTCAAGCGCCAGGTTTCTGGCAATCGTCGCCATCCAGCCCTTATGCCCGCTTCCCTCCTTGTACATGGAAGCAACACGGTAAAGGCGTATGAAAAACTCCTGCGTAACATCCTCGGCATCTTCCCGATTCTGCAGTATTTCATTGACTATTTTGAATATGTACGGGAAATAGGCCTCATAAATTTCCTTAAGTCCATCCCGATCTTCCTTCTGCATCTTTCGGATGCCGGCAAGAAAAGCTTCTTCGGTCACAACTTCTCCCTTCTCTCGCCCTGCATAAGTGATACGGACGAGATATGTTCTTTTGTGGCTATTTTTTAATTTGTTACGAATTTTAACAATTTTTCTAAATCGCGAGGCGAAAAACGATAGCTTTTGTTACAGAACTGACATTTCAGTTCCTCTTCCTTCCCGTCTTCCACGAGGGATTGCAGTTCCTCTGCCCCCAAACTGATTAACGCTTTCTCTACGCGCTGTCTGTTACAGTTACAGTAGAATTCCACCGGCATGGTTCCCGTAAACTCCGGCTCCATTCCTTCAAGCACCTTTTCGATAATCTCTTCCGGGCTCAGGTTCGCATTCAGCAAGGCCGTAACCGAGTTTATTTTTGAAAGATTCGCTTCCAGCTGTTCAATCGTCTCATCCTCCGCAAAAGGAAGAAGCTGCACGATAAAACCACCTGCCTGCTTAACGCTTAAGTCTTTGTCCACGAGTACTCCCAGTCCGACGGAAGAAGGAACCTGCTCCGAGGAGGCGAAGTAGTAAGTCAGGTCATCTCCGATTTCTCCGGTCTTCAGTTCTACCTCTCCAACATAAGGATCTTTAAGGCCGATATCCCGAATTACGGTAAGGAAGCCCCTGCCTACGGCGCCGCCCACATCCAGCTTACCGGCGGGATTGAGCGGAAGTTCGACCATCGGATTTCCTACATATCCTTTTACCTTACCATGGGAATCGGCGGTAGCCAGGATACTTCCGATGGGACCATCTCCACGTACACGAAGCGTAATGAGATCCTCGTCTCCCTTCATCATGCTGCCCATCATAACCGTTGCCGTCATAAGGCGTCCCAATGCCGCCGTTGCAACCGGGCTCATATCATGACATTTTCTGGCATATTCCACCATTTCCCGCGTTGTAGCGGCAAAAATACGAATCTGGCCGTTTCCGGTAATCGCTGTTGCAATATAATCTTTCATGTTTCACACTCACATTCTTTAGTATAAAAGAGGGCGGCAAACCACCCTCTTATATTTACATTATTTCCCTTGTTCACGAAATACTGCCACAATTCGTTCTGACTTTCTTGTGACAGGTTGCTCCGTATAATCATCATAAGCCGCTACAAAGCTTAGGCCTGCCTTGGAAGCAAGCTTCTTAATCTCAGAAAGTGTATAAGCCCGCTGGTAATGCTCTTCCGTAAATCTCCGATAGCGTCCGTCTTCTTCCTTTTGGTAAATAGTTACATCATATTCATTGATGTGCTCCTCGGGATACCAGTAGTTCTCCCAGATGAAGCTTTTGTCCTCACGGTTCTCTGCGATTACGGTATCACCGATTACCTCGCCATACTTGTAGGGTGTATTGAAGTCAAAGATAAACAGGCCCTTCGGATCAAGATAATTGTTCACAAGGCGAAATACCGAAAGCAGTTCCTTTGGATCCGTAATATAATTCACACAATCGCAAACGCTGACAATGGCACGCACGGTTCCGTAGAGTTCAAACTCGCGCATATCCTGTAACAGATACAGAATATCCCGGTCTCCTTTCTCCGTCGCGATACGTAGCATCTCTTCCGAAGAATCCACCCCGATCATATCATAGGACAGAGCCTTAAGACGCTCTGTCATGGCTCCCGTACCGCAGCCCAGGTCCAGTATCAGACCTTCCGTAATTCCGTCCTCCTTAAGCCTGCTTTCAATGAATGCACACCAGGCATCGTAGGGTGTTTCCTCCATGAATTCGTCATATACACTTGCGAAATCCGTATAGGCTTCCATACCTTACTCCTGTCCTAAGAAAAGAGCAATCACGAAACCGACAGCCGCTGCAAGGACTGCCGTAATCACAGCCAATGCCGTAACCGGCGGGAAGGTTCCTACAATAATAATGGCAAAAGGAGATGCCACAATCAGACCGATAATTGCGCTGTAAGCGTACATCGGGCATTTATCGAAAATGATTTCAATTAACTTGGCAATCACAACAATACCAACCAAAACGCCGATTCCGAAAGGAACCAAAACCGCACAACCGGCCAGCATTCCGCTTCCGTCCAGTGCGAAAACACTGTCGGCAAAAGCACTGACTGCATTGATAATCTTGTAGTAGTAGCCCATGAGCATCATCATCATGGAACCCGAGATTCCGGGAATAACCATCGTCGCGGATGCTACAATACCGGCTCCCAAGAGTTTAAGTACATTCATAAAGGAAAAGCTTACGTCCGAAGAATTTTGAGGATCCCCCACAAAGGCAAGACCCAGAACCACGCCGAACATCAAAAGACCTGCAAGCACATGACCAAACTTCACCTTATGTCCCTTCACTCTCTTATATACGCTCGGAAGACCTCCGACAATCAAGCCGATAAAGAGTCCCGTAGTCTGAATGGGAATTACGGCATACATCCACTCGATTCCCTTGGATGCACCTACTATGGAAATCAACATACCTATTACTATAGGAAGAAGAATCAGAAAACTCTTCTTAAATTCCTTGAATACATGGGTAATGGCATGAATCATCTTGTCATAAATGCCCATGGAAACAGCCATGGTACCGCCGCTTACGCCGGGAATGACATTGGCAATACCAATCACCATACCCTTCAAAATATCCTTAATAAAGTTCCACATAGACTACCCCTCCATGATTTCCTTAAGTGCTTTTACAAGTGCTTCCATCTCCTCGTCCGTACCGATGGAAATACGAAGGTAATTGCTGATACACTCCGGTTTTTTAAAGTGACGCACGAAGATATTGCGCTCCCGAAGCTTCGTCATAAGAAACTCTGCCGAATATTTAGGGTGCGTTGCAAAGTAAAAGTTGGTCTTGGAATCCGGAAGGACAAAGCCCAGCTTCCGAAGCTCCGTGGCATACGTATCACGCGTCTTCATGACACGTGCGACAATTTCCTTAAAGTAAGCATCATCCTGCACGCTGGCAGTACCCGTCGTAATGGAAATACGATTTAAGGTATAGGAGTTAATCGAAAACTTCACATCACTCATATACTTAATCAGCTTGGCAGAACCGATGGCATATCCGATACGCATACCGGCCATGGAACGGCTCTTGCTGAAGGTTCGTACCACCAGAAGATTGTCATATTCGGAAACAAGCGGTAACACGGTGGTTCCGCCAAAATCTACATATGCCTCGTCCACAATCACAACAGAGTCAGGATTGGCATTCAGGATTTCACGAATTCCTTCCGTCGAAAGTTCGAGAGTAGTCGGTGCATTCGGATTCGCAATCACAATACCGCCATTCTCTCTTTTGTAATCCTCCGGATGAATCTGAAATGCCTCATCCACAGGAACCGTCGTATAGGGGATGCCGTATACATCGGCCCATACAGGGTAAAACGAATAGGTTATATCAGGAAAAAGGACCGGCTTCCCTGAGTGGAAAAATGTCAGAAACGCCACTGACAATACATCATCCGATCCGATGCCGACAAATACCTGTGCAGGGTCAACCTGATGATAATGCGCCAGTGCCTCCGTAAGATCCGTAATCTTCGGATCCGGATAAAGTCTCATACGCTCTGCATCCGTTTGAGAAAGTACTTCCTGTACTTTCGGAGCAGGCGGATAGGGACACTCGTTTGTGTTCAGCTTAATCATGTTGGAAACCTTGGGTTGCTCACCCGGTACATACGGTTCCACACATCTGACATTCTGTTCCCAGCTCATATGCTCATTCCTTTCTATATTGCTTTGTTTACGAAAACCGTCCGGCCCTCATAACCACTAAAATATAGCAGAGAATTAAGTAAGATGCAAGATTACATCCTGTTCCACCTGCATACTGAGCTGTCCCTCCTGCCATAAAACAAGCAACTTATGCCCCTGGTTCTTCTTCATAAAACGCTCTGAAAAATGCAGTCTGACCTGTGCCCTGTCAATCTTCTCAATGAGTGCCGGCCTCAGATATACCTGCAGACGTCCCCGATGCTTCATCACCGGAATGTGTGCGATGTAGTGGTACTCACCGTCATTGCCTTTCATCCGCACGCCCAGCAGCCTCTCCACGTACTGCTTGCCGTAAATCATTCCTCCCAGTATCACCAGTACCAGGGTGCCAAAAAGAATCATGCGCTGTTTATACCCAAGTCCCAGAATGGTCTCGTCCTGTACTTCTACTACCTGTGCATCAAAAACTCCTTCGTAAAGGACGGAAGCACTCGCTGAGGGAGATACGGACGGAGAAAGGGGCGGCTCCGCATTCTGCGTCAGAACGGTTTGGAACAATGCATCCGTGTTCTCCTCGGAAAGATAGTACGGAATCCTATACCCGTCGTCCAAAGCTTCCGAGAGAAGCTCGGAGGTCGTAGTCAGTTTGGTAACCTTCTTTATGGAGGTATCGGCCTTAGGGGTCGGTTCCGCCTTAGGGGACGGGACAGTCGGAGCAGGCGTTCCTTCACTCTTCGGTGCCGCGGAAGCGGGCACGGTCGGGGCCGCCCCGGAGTCGCCCCCTGCTGCTCCTTGAGATACGGAGCTGTTCCCTGCCGGTCCTACGGAACCGGGCGTTCCCGAGGACGGCGGCGTAGTCCCTCCGGATAGAGTGGGAGTCGCCTGCACGGAAGGTGCCGGAGCGGTCGAAGGCGCCGGAGCCACCGTGGGTATTTCGGACGGCAGGGGGTCCGGAGTCTTCGGGGCCGGCTTCACAGCCATCGTCACGGTCAGGGATGCCGCCGTGGTATTGCCGGCCCGGTCTTTCACAAGCACTTCATACGTACCGCTTTTATCCACCAAAAGCTTGCCCTCGCTTACAAAGGTCACCCCACCGTCAAACGAATAGGGCTCCTCGGGGAGGCCCAGGCCCGTATCATGCGCCTCCCCGTAAAGGCAGATGCTGCCCTCGTACCAGGTGCTCAGATCCGCGTCCGTCAAAAGCGTGACAACCGGCGGTTCCTTGTCAATGCAGCCGACCGTCGTGCTTAAGGAAACCGTTTTGAGCTGCCCGCAGTCGCTGACCGTAACCGAGCAGGAATACGTCCCGTTCTCTGGCGCGCTGAAGGTCGCGGCCGTACTGCCGTCCTGCCACTTAATGGCCGCGGTATTCATAACCTCCGGCTTGCCCTTCATAAAAACCTTCAGTTCCACGTCGTGATTAACAGGCTCAGTCGGAGCCTCATTTATAGTTATGTCAACCAGCAATTCTCCATCCGAGTACCCACAGTTCACGGCATATTCCACATGCTCCCCGCATTTCCTTCCGGCCTTATAATCCGCCTGTGTGCACTCCTTATGGCACTTAGAGCAGCGATACGCCTCCGTATAGTAGCGATTGCTACAGGTATAGTAGAGCGGATTGATCGTACCGCCCGCATAGGTACCACCCGAAAGCGTCGAATACCCGCAGTCCTTGCAGGCATAGTATGCCCCTACACTAACCTGTCCCCGCTGTGCATCGCAAACGTGGCTGTAGCCGTAATACCAGCGCCTGTAATAATGGCTGCCGCAGGAAGGGCACACACCCACGGGTGCCGTCCCGGGTGTATTGCCCTCATAGGTATTCTCATCATACGCATACGTCGCCAAGGCCCTGGTTCCACAGTCATGCGGGACTTTATAGGCTTCCGGACTGCCCCCGCACAGCACATCCTTCGTATAGCATCCGCCACCGTGAACCGCATCCCCCGTGTGCGTATGGCACACAGACTCCGCCCACACATTTTGGGACTCCATCCCTAAAAACAGGCACAAAAATAACAGTGCCAAAACAAATCCTGTCTTTCTAAATCTCATCGATACTCCTTTACTCCTACGTTCAAAAGAATTCATAGCCCGATTCGGGCCGAAACCACAGATATGTTTCAGATAAGTCGACTTGTGAAGTGATGGTAGCATACTTTTTGGCACAAATCCATTCACCAAATGTGCCAAAAAAATCCGGGAATCCCCCGACGGATTCCCGGAAAATCTTCTGTATGTGCCCAATAATCGGCATATAAATTTTTGTTACTTTTTTCGGAACTCTTCTTCCATCCACAGTGCCCTGCGTGGAATCGGTTCCTCCTTCGGATCCTCGCCGCGGCGTCGCATTACATCCTCAAACATGTCGAGGGTCGTCTGCTCTTCCATGACAGGCGTCTCTACCTGCGGAGGAAGCGTCTCCGCCTCGGAAATGACAGGTTCGGTGGGCTTAAGCCCGGTATCCGGCGCGCTCTTCAGCTGCTGCATATCCGAAAGGGTGTACTGCTTCTGCTGTAATCTTTCGCAGAAAGCCTCCGGCGAAAGCGGTTTGTCAAAAAGATAGCCCTGTGCGACATCGCAGGACAGACCGCTTAAGAAGGAAAGCTCCTCCTCGGTTTCTACACCCTCGGCAATGATTTCCATCTCCAGTTCCTTGGCCATGCGGATGATGTTGGTAATCACCGCACGGTTCCGCTTGTCGGTGGAGGGAGTCTGCACGAAGGACTTGTCCAGCTTCAGTGTATTGAACTTAACATTCTGCAAAAGATTCAGGGAAGAATAACCGGTACCGAAATCATCGATGGAGGTCATAATTCCGTAATCGTTCAGCTTCGCAATCGTCGTAACGAGACGCTCATAATCATCCACATAAGCCATCTCGGTAAACTCAACTTCCAGAATACCGCGCGGAATCTGGTATTTTTCGGCCACATCATGAATATGGTCTGCAAGCTGCGGATCGTCAAGGTGCTGCTTGCTGAAGTTGAAGGAAACGCGAACGGGCTGAATTCCCTGCTCAAGCCACCGATGGATATCGCTGCAAACCTGATTCAAAACATAGTAGTCAATCCGCTTAACAAAACCGTTGCTCTCACAGATTGGAATGAATTCCATGGGAGGAATCAGCTTGCCGGCACGATTCCAGCGAACCAGTGCCTCGGCGCCAATCAACTGATGCGTCTTCATATTGACCTTGGGCTGATAGTAAACAACAAATTCCTTATTTAAAAGAGCGGGCTCCAGCATTTCCTCGATACGGGTATCATGCAGAATCTTCTTGCCCAGTTCCTCGTTGAAATACAGGATATTCGTACGACCGTCCTTGTTCATGGTCGCATAAGTCGTTGTGATACGGCCCATAATCTGTCCGGCTATGGTTTCCTTGCCGGTCAGCGTATAGATTGCGGCGCGAATGGAAAGATGGCACTCCTCCAGGGACTCACCGCGATTAATCAGAATCATGATATCCTCAAGCTGATGCAGAATATACTGTAATCTCACGGTTTTGAAGAGACCGATGTAGTTGTCACCGCCCCAGCGTGCAATCAGCTCGCCCTCGCCGGCCAGGGACGCAACCTTCTTGGAATACTCAATCAGAATTTTGTCACCGGTCTTGGAACCGTACTTTTTATTAACCAGCTTGAAGTTTCTTACGTTAAAGAAGATAGCGGAATAACCAAGCCCGTTATGCTCCTCAAGAATTTTGTTCAGGTGTCTGTTGAATGCGTTGGAGTTCGGAATTCCGGTCATCGGATCCGTCAGATACAGGCGCAGATTCTCATCCCGCATGTAATGCACGCAATTCTCCTTGTGATTGACATTCGTTGCAATCGCACGAACCATATCCCGGCAGGAATCATAACCGCAGGAATGGCAGTCCACACAACGATCCTCGGGCGTAAACTTATACATACTGCGATAAATCTCGTCCATCTCGGCATCCGAAACGACCTCGTCCACCTTAAGATTTCTTCGGAAATTACGCACGAAATCGGAGCTGCGCAGTTCCTTAAAGCGCTCCGTAAGTGCCGCGAAATTCGTTTCGGCGTCCTGCTTCGTCACACCACTTTGTGAACGGATATCCTGCAGGGTAAACAGGGCCTCATCATCATAGTAACGACGATCCGCAAGTCCGGTTCCCGTGATGCATCCCTGCTGACAGTTCAGTGCATCCACCATAAGCGGAGTCCGCTGGTTCTTGGAAAGTCGCTCCTCATAGGTCTTAAGGTACGGGTAAACCGTCTCCACACCTTCTATTTTACGGATAATGGTATCCGAATTCATGTAATGCCTTATATTCTCGGAAAGGCCGCCATCCACGGGATAAAGCTTTCCAAGCCCGCAATCCGCAAGCTCCACTACGGCTTTCTCTTTGGCCTCCCAAAAGCCCTCGTCATGAACGGCCAGGCACTCAGTCAGTCCCGGATCCCCTTCCGCCGTCAGCTCGGGTTGCAAAGGTTCCTCTGCTTCCTCGAAATGCATGCTGTCCATCTGCTCCATGAGCTTCGCAAAAGTGACATTGTAGCTCACGATTCCCTGCAGTGAAGGGTCCTCGAGCTCATCCTTTTTGGCGATGCAGGGCGAAAGGAACGCAATCGGGCATTCATCCTTTAAGTACTTACGCACATAAACCGCCGTACATTCCATCGGAGACAGCACAGGCAAAAAACGATCGAGTAGCTCCGGCGCGTACTTTTCGGCATAATGTACAATGGCCGGGCAGGCGGAAGATAAGCAGCCCTCCTGCTCCGCAATCGACAGATAGTTAATCGCCTCGTAAGTATGGATATCGGCGCCAAAACCACCATGATAAAAATGACCGACGCCCATTTCCTTAAGGTGCTGCAGGATTTCGCCGGCAGTTTCTTTATATTCAATGAAAAAAGACGGAGCAATGATCATGGAAATGCGATACCCCTTTGCCAAATCAAGCAAAAAGTCATTCGTATCGTCCCTGTAATCTCTCGCATTGTGTTTACAGGTATCGATACAATGTCCGCAATGAATACACTTGCTGCCGTCTACCAATATTCTGTTTTCTTTATTAATAACTACGGATACATTGGCACCTAAAACGGGACAACCACTGATACAGCGGTTGCAACCAATACAATTCTCGTTTGTAAAAATCAGTCCCTGATTCAGTTGTCTCATGAAACCCCCAAAAGACCTAATGCCCACGTATCGACGCGCATCGCACATCGTACTGCCGGTTATTGCTCGCCTGCAGCCGCTGCTTTGGCAGCCTCGATTTCGGCCTGCTTTACACGCTCATCATCCTCTGCTTCACGCAAAAGACGCTCATAAATCTCCTGTGCACGCTTAAGGTCATCCTCTTCCTGCTTCTTACGTTCCTGCTCTTCCGTTTCCTCACGCAGTCGCTGTACCTCAGCCTGTTTCTTGCGTTCCGCTTCCTCGGCTTCCTCGCGAAGTCTTGCAAGAATCTCCGCAGCCTTACGCTGCTCCTCTGCCTCGCGGCTCGCCCAGTCCTCGTCCGAAATGGCCTGAAGCTCCGAAATGGCCTTGTCATGTAATCTCGCCTGGCGTTCTTCCTCGGTCTCCATAACCGGAGCCTGCGTATCGATACTCATATCCTGCATAGTTTCCTCCTTTGTTTCCAAAGGGGTCTCTCCTACAGGAACAATGATCCGATATATCGGGGTGTAAACATACGACCACCACTTCACAATGCAGCCTTTGGTGCGCTGCCACCAGGTCGTTCCATAATTCTTTTGATTGTGCATTACTACCGGTTCCATATTCTATCAGCTCCTGCAAAAAACGATTTCACTAACATCGTATAAACTTTATATCACAGAAGCATTAACAGGATATTATATGTTGCTCGTTAAAAGTAACTGCTCCGCAGTTACCGGATAGACTCGCAACCGCTTCGCTTGTTGCTCGTTAAAAGTAGTTGCTCCGCAACTACCGAATAGACTCGCAACCGCTTCGCTTGTTGCTCGTTAA
>JAZLJD010000053.1:0-12582 GCA_045617725.1 Lachnospiraceae bacterium | reverse complement strand
AAACTGCTACGGATTGCGACACAAAGTGTCGCATGAAAAATGCTTTGCATTTTTCATACTAATCCCCGCATTTCGCAATCCGGTATATTTAGCCCTTCACTGTATTACAGCGAAACTGCTACGGATTGCGACACAAAGTGTTGCGTGAAAAATGCCTGCATTTTTCACACTAATCCTCTTATTTCTTAAATTTCCGAATAAACTGTATGAGGAGGTACCTTGCCCCCTTGTAATACGTGGTCAGGCGGGCCTTTACGGGATTCATTCCGAAGGCAACGCTTATTTTTTCGCCCTCGGGGAGCGTTCCCTTCAGGTACTGCTTATGACTTACGCCGCCCATCCGGTAGTAGGACAGATACGCATCCAGATACACAAATTCCGCACCGCCCTTGTACATGGGAAGCAGCACCGCGCGGTCCATGCAGTACTTATACTGCTCCGAGAAGCCGCCGAACCGGTCGTAGGCTTCCTTTTTGACGAAGGTCGAGGGATGCACAAGCGGCATCTTGTAGTCAAAGGCCGAAAGCGGCAGCGGCAGATAATCCCGCATATGACCGTCCTCGTAAAGACGCTTGCCCTTTCCGTAGACAACCATCGCCCCGGGATGTGCCAAAAAGCATTCCGCCACCTTCGAAAGTGCGCCCTCATAAAGCAGATCGTCCGAATTGATGATGCCGATTACCTCTCCGGTCGCCAGCCTAAGGCCCTTGTTAAAGGCGTCCGAAATCCCGCGGTCCGGCTCGGAGATAATCTTTTGGATGCGGCCTTCGTACTCTTTGGCGATAGCCAGAGTGCCGTCCTTACTGCCTCCATCCACAATAATATATTCAAGATCCTCGTAATTCTGATTAAGCACGCTCTCGATGGTTTCCCGTAAGGTGCGCTCGGAATTAAAGGTTATGGTAATCATGGAAATCTTCACAAATAGTACCTCTCAAGCTCCTTTGCATGCTCTCGCATGGAAAAATTCAGCTCCATTTCACAGATGTTCCGGTTCACTTCCTCGTAAAATTCCGGATACGTTTCCAGCATGGAGAGCGCGTCCGCAAGTTCATTCATGTTCTGCCTTACAATGTATCCGGTCCTGCCGTCCGTAATTAAGTCCCGCGCGCCCACCGTATCGGTAACAATGGGAACAATTCCGAGACTCAGGGCCTCCGGCACCACAAACCCGAAGGTTTCGTCCCACTTTGAGGGCACCACCACAACATGGATGTCCGAAAGGACGGACGCCAAAGAGTCATTTTGGAAGCTCTCGTGCTTTACAAGGTACGGGCGTTCCTCTTTGGTAGGCTTATAAACATGCAGGACGATATCCGCATTCTTGCAACGATGCAGCATATCCACCGCCTCCAGGAGCATGTCAAAGCCCTTATAGGATTCACAGGCCGCAAGATACGCAACATGAAGAGTCCCGTTTACGGTTTTCTTAACGCGCCTGTCCGTGATACCCGCATGCGTAATGGGAAGCACAAAGGCCGAAGGAAGCGGAAGGTACTTTCGGTACACGGAAAGAGCAAGGCTTGAATTGGCATGAACCCTCATACGTTCAAGCATCGACATATAATACTCCCTGAGTGCCTCGTAATCCTCCGTCGGACGCAGAATGCGATTCTCGTCCTCGTACACAGGTTCCGCTTTATCACTCTTGTAGGAGGCACGCAGCTTTTTCACAAGCGTGCTATCCTTAAGAGTCCGATACAGCGGGGTCTGCAAAAGGATTATTTTTTGCATGGAAAGCGCGTTCCGGCAGCATAGGGTGCAGGCTTCATTGGACGAAGTCTCGCAAATCCGTCCGTTGCAGAACAGATTCACATGCGCACAGAAGGGATAATAATCGTGGGTAGTAAAAATCATGGGGATATTGCGGGCGCTTGCTTCAAATACAAGCTCCCTGGGAAGGCCCATCAAGGTATGAATATGAAGCACATCGGGCTTCAAAATGTCAAGAACTTCGGAAACGCTCGCACGACTGCGTGGGCGCATAAAGTAGAAAGGTTCCAGCACCCCTTCCGTAAGCGGTACCGGCATCGGATTCACAAGTTCGGCACTTTGAACGCCGCATTTCGTGGTTTTCAGGCGCAATCTCACAATACCGTGCCGCTGGCCGCCTATTTCACCGGGCCACAGCATGGTAACCTCATGCCCCATCTCCGCCTGTGTGCGGGATAAGTCATACGCATATTGAGTTAATCCTCCGCTTCGATAGGGAGGGAATCCCAAAGCATAATGTACGATTCTCATTTGTTCAAACAGTCCATATGTACGTTGTAGATGGAATAAAAAGGTCGCAATCCCAAAGAGTTCCAGGTTCCCTGAACAACAAAGTTGTCAAATTGCGTACTGGAAATAAACGCCTTATTTCTATCGTATGCATAATTGATCACATAGCTGATCATGGATCTGTATACATGCAAGCCTCTGTGCTCTGTCGTAACCGCCGAAAGAATTCCTTCTACCGCGAAATCATCCTCTTTTATGGTTACAAAGCCCACAGGCTCATTCTCATACTCGGCAACAATTACTTTGTCATCCGATATATTCGTGATACTTGACTGAATCCAGTTCTCATAGATTTCACCGGCTCTTTGGGCGGTAAGCGGAGAAATATGATACTGTCCCTGATACGTTTGGAAGGAGGAATATGTAATATCCATTAATTTCTGCTTATGAATATCCAAATACTCCGCGCCCGGCATGAATACTCTAAGATCCTGATTCTGCGGCCCGGTAACCGGTTTATTGTATACGTACTCTTCCACCGTTCCACCGCACATGATGGCTGATGCAAAATATACGTTATATGCCCTCATAAGGTCCACAACATGGGTGGGAATACGCAGATTGTAATATGCTTTTTCGGTCTTCATACGATTGTAAAGATGCTCCAGCAGTTTGGTACACAGGGCCTCCTGGCGTTTCGTATGAATATTTGAAACCCGTGCCAAAGAGAATCTCACAACCTTACACTCAAATCCGTAAAGCCGGCTGACCGGTTCATTCCGCGTAATGCTGTACCCTACCAGCATCTCTCCATCCTCAAGATAGTAATCCAGCCGGTCTTTATCGCGAATAATATCACCTGCAAGGCCTTCTGCATCTTTTAGGATATATGCTTTTACATATCTGAAATTGTCGTCGATAAATGAATTAATCATAAATTCTGTTCCACCAATACCAGAGCTTCCCCAAGCACCAGTATGTTCCTATCTTTGTCATAGCAGTTGGTAATCAGCTTCACACGATTCTTCTCGGGGATTATTTCCACAACCTCTACATATACCCAAATCGGTTCATCGTAAAAAACGGGGCGACGGAACTGAAGATTCTGACTCAAATACACCGTGCCGGGTCCCGGAAAATCATTCCCGAGTATAGCCGAAATATACCCGCCTGCCAGCATACCGTGCGCAATCGGCTTTTTAAAGCGGGTCTGGGCTGCGGCCTCTTCATCCGTATGAATCGGGTTTTTGTCTGTGGAGACATCCGCGAAATGGATTCCGTCTTCCAGTGTCGGAATATACTTTCTTTCAAAAAAATCCCCTACTTTGATTTCTCGCATAATGCGCCTCTCTTTCTTTCAGAGAACTGTCGCCACATGGCTCCCATCATGTAAATCCAAAGATAATTTCGAAGAAGGTAATCGCTGATGAAGTGTGCCTCCACGAGAGAGTAAAGCGTAAACGAAACCGTCATAATCGCGAGGCCGTACTCTTTTTCCTTGTAAGCACGGTACAAAAGCCACAGCATTGCGCCCATGTACAAAACACCGGGAACATAGCCGAACCAATAAAACAGACGGATAATGCCCATATCAAAGAACTCAACGTAAGCGGGGCGGCCGAACAGGGTCCAGCTGTTAAGGCCCGCATCCACCTGCTCCACGGCTCCGTGAATCCTGCGGTTGGTATGAAAATCAAAGTAATGGGTCAGTGCGGTTTCGGACTTCACGGCCGCAGCGTACACCGAGAACGCAAAGACCGCAACGACGAGGAGCGCACACAGGATATAAACCCACGACTGATCGCGCCATTTCCGGCAATACGTAAAAAGGACGGACACGACGAGGGCAAACATCGCACAAAGCATGCCGCATCTCGAATCCGTAAACAGATACACAATCCCCTGGAGGCCAAAAAGAATCACGTAATGCCACCACTTTAGTTTTTGGAACCACAAAACAATGCCCAGAATCATCAGCGTGAAAACCATGCAATGGAAGGAATTGGGATGTCCCATGCCAAAGCAGTAACGGGTTTCATAGCCGCGGCGTCCGTAGTCCTCGTAAACGGACACGCTGCCGAGCACACCGCAGACGGAAAGCAGTGCAATGAGCGCCGAACCGGCGGTCAGTACATAAAAAACGATTTTGAGGTACGTCTCGTAAAACATATCCTTGCCGGCCATCATCAAAACGATGAGGCGCAGCATTTCGTTACGACCCGTACTTTTATACGACAGAAGCCCGAGGACACAAAACAGAAGGAAAAAAAGTATTTCCTTAAGGGTATACCGCGTGCATATCACGGTGATGCAGCAAAGAACAAAGGTTATGCGCCAGATGGTTCCTTCAATCGGATTCACAAAGACACTTTTGTCAATGATAATGCACATAAGCTCCGTGAGAATTGCAACCAAAAAAGCGAGGTTCTTTACGAGTTTCACGGGTTTTAAGTTTGTGTATCGGTCATACAGCTTACTGATCATTTGAATAGTCCTTTAATTACGTTAATTATTCTATCGGCATCGGAAGGAGCAAGGTCCGCATAAAGCGGCAGCGTCAGCACGGAAGCTGCAGCCTCTCTCGCATTCAAAAGTGCAAGATCCCTGCAGGCCTCCTTATAGCAGTCAAAGTCGCAGGTCAGCGGATAGAAGTATTTTCTTGCCACGATATCTTCTTTTAAAAGGGCGGCGTATACATCATCCCGGGTAAAGCCCGCTTTCTCTTTTTCAATACGTATAGGGAAGTAGGCGTAGTTCTTTTGAACGTATGGCTGCGTGGTTGGAAGAACCAGACCGGAAAGACCCGAAAGGCCCTCCATGTAGCGTTCATAAACGGCGCGCCGTAAGGAAATCTGCTCCGCAAGATAACGAAGGTTGCAAAGTCCCATGGCGGCCCGGAACTCATCCATTTTGGCATTGGCGCCCACATCATCGATGACTTCCTCACTCATGATTCCGAAGTTCTTAAGACGATACAGCTTGTCGCCGGTCGCACTGTCCTTATATACAACGGCACCGCCTTCCACGGTGTTAAACACCTTCGTCGCATGGAAGCTCAGTGCACTGGCGTCGCCGTACTTAAGTACGCTCTCACCCTTATAGGTCACGGAGAAAGCATGGGCGGCATCGTAAAGCACCTTGAGATGATGCTTTTCTGCAATACGCTCAATCTCCTCCACATTACATACATTTCCGTAAACATGAACCGGCAGAATCGCAACCGTCCGCTCCGTAATGAGGCTTTCAAGAAGCGAGGTATCCATGGTATAGTCGTCCATTCGGATATCGCAAAACACGGGGGTAAATCCGTTCCGCACGATGGCATGGGTCGTGGAAGCAAAGGTAAAGGGCGTCGTAATAATCTCGCCCTGCTGTCCCTCTCCGGCCTTCGGTGAAAGCAGTGCCTGCAGGCTCAGCTCGATTGCCAGATGTCCGTTCGTAAACAGACTGATGTAAGGAACATTCAGGTAATCCTTCAGTTCCTCCTCCAGTTTCGTATGAAGTTCTCCCATATTCGTCAGCATATGGCTGTCCCACAGCGGACGAATCATCTCCACATACTCCTCAAAGGGAGGCATCGAAGACCTGGTTACAAAAATCTTACGACTCATACATTGCCTTTCCTTGCCCGGATTCCTTCCAAAAACGGGAAAAATCTCTTAAGCACAAACTTCGTACGTTCCTTAAGGCCGTGATGCTCTCTGACAACACGCCGAAGCCGCGCCGAAGTTAATTTTTTATAATCATGGGATAACAGCGCAACCTGATACTGCGCGTAAAGGAGCTGTTTTTCGACGGCTTCCGTGTAACGATGCCCGGAATACTCCTCCAAAAGAAGCATCATCTGCTCCATGCAACGGGCATGGGCAAGAAGCTTCTTATCATCCCTGTACATCATATCACTCCAGGAGCCTTCATGCATCTCCAAATAGTCGGCCATCAGCTCGTCCATGTAGTACACGTCGCCCTTTAAGGAAAGAAGCACACTGAGCGGATAATCGCCCACATCGGCGGCCTTATAAAATGCCGGCCAGGAAAGAAGATGCTCCCGTCGCATGCAGTAGGAACAGGTGCAGGCGGTTCCGGCCTGACTTCCTATAATCTCCGCAGGCGAAAAAGTATAGTCTCCCCGGTGGGCATGCTTCTCGCCGGTCTTTACTACATCACCTTTCCCATCCCCGGAAAGATTAACTACATTCACGGCATGGATGCACATGGAACAATTCGGATGTGCCTCCATATAGTCGACCTGCTTCTGAAGCTTTAAAGGATCGGTCCAGTAATCATCGCCTTCGCAAAAAAGAATGTACTTTCCCTTGGCAGCTCCGATCAGAAGCTCGGTCACACCGTCGCGAATCTTGGACCACTGGTTCTCCTTTTGCAAAATCGCATTGTAAAGAGACGGATTTTGAGCCACATATTCCCGGATAATATCCTGAGCTCCGTCGGTGGAACAGTCATCATGAATGACGATTTCCAGAGGATAATCCGTTTTCTGCATTAAAAAACCATCCAGAGCCCTTCTTATATAGGGCGCATGGTTATAGGTTAAAAGACATATGGAAACTAGTGGTTTCTCACTCATAGCATTAATCCCTTAAAGATGAAGTCTTCTCCGTAAGGAGCGTACGATTCTCTCGCACCAGAATACCGCACGGATTCGTTTCACTTTCAAACGCGCCGTCAAAAGATGGATACCCCGAAGAGGTTTCAAGTGCTTTTGGTATTCTTTCGTCGTTTTAAAGGCGGCAAGCTCCGTTCTGCACTCCGCAGCGGTAAACAGGCGTCCTTTTCGGTCCATATAGTTAAATCCTGAATAAATATTTTGCTCGCTTGCCCAATATCCGTTACTCACATTATGTCTTGCCCAATATTTCGGTGCGATGATGTACTGCTCAAACTCGCTGGTAAATACGGGGAACAAGGTAAAGGATGAATTCGACAGCAATAAATTACGGGCGTTTTTTATTATGGAATAATCCTTGGCAAGGTCAAAGTTATAGGCCGGTATACCGGGAAGCAGCCGTCCGGCCGCCGTTACGTCATTCGTGATAATCATGAACCGCATGTCAGGGTTGTGTTCCTTCATACGTTTTATTCCCTTTACCCAGTATTTTTTGCGAAGATACAGCTCGGGATTATTCATGTAATCACTGCAACGTATATGGAGGATACAAAGATCCGGGTCCGAATACTCCATACAGTCATATTCGGGCTTTACCTTAAGCCATTCCTTAAGCTCCTCTTTATGTTTTATAAAGTAACTTTCATCCTGCAGGTTGCCGCTTATTAAGGTTCCGTCCTGCACATCCCAAAGTCCCGGGTCGGGGCCTGCTATATATGCTCCATTTGTTAAATCATGATTAGAGTTTCCTGTATAGTATCGTACTTCCCGTTCCTCGTAGGTGGGCATTCCTTCTCCGCTTACTTCGGTGCCGGGATTGATGTCCATGAAATACATGCCACAGTCGGAATGCATATTATTGGCAAAGAACTCCGGAGTTACGGTACCGAAAGAAAGCCCGCGGTCCATGGCGATTGCACGGGTTGCAACATAGAAAAACAACTGATTACCAAGGCCTGAGCCCTCGTAGATTTCGGTTGCAAGCATTCTGACTACTCCTTGTCTTACTTTTTGCGTATATAGTGCCTGTACTTCTTAAGATGTTCCCTGAGGTATACGGGATAGCTTTCATCAATCTCGGAGATTACAAATTCCGCATCGCGTCCGAATAAATCCTGTAGATTCCGAAGGCGCTTGGGAAGGCGGATAAAAATACGCCAGTTATTATATTCCTGATGTGCCGCACTCTTAATCTTATGGATAATTCGCTTATACACAGGGGTATTATGGCCGCCCATATATCCGAAATGCCATCCGCCATCCGAAACGCGGACACCTCCCTGCCGGCTCTCCGGACACCGAAGGTCCGTAAGTACCAGATTGTTTCTCCTAAAATATCCGTAGGTGCAGGCTTTACTTCCAAGCCACTGTTTCCTCGGAACATCATCCCAGTCACCGGAGTATGCAAGAAGCTTTCCGGAAACCTCTTCCATGTTCATATAAACATAGTACATACGCTGCGCAAAAGAATAGATGCAGTCATCCCGAAAGGCTTCCTTGATTTCATGCACCTTTATGGGATTCGGAATCTCATCCACATCCGAAAACAGAATGATATCCTCATCCCGGACACGATCACGAATTCCTTCTATGATGCGGTCCTTCTGTCTGGAATCCCTCTCATGGGTATCTACATCCCAATCATCGTCAATCGTCACATGGATAATACGATCTTCAAATTCTTTAAACAGCTTTTGATTTTTGAGATAGTACAAGGGTTTCTTTTCGCCCGAGAAGGTCGTGGTCGCCTCACCGATTACAAAGTAATCCACTTCCTCCGAAAGTACATGAAGTCGCAAATCCAAAATATCCAGTTCGTTAAAAAATAAAAAGCAATCGTAAACCATTATCTCTTTATCCTTCGTTTTACTACCCGGAAAGCACGTTTGAAGAATCCGGGTTTCTTGATAAAGTTCGGATACTGTGCGTTTGTGCCCCACCATTTATGGAAGACAAACGGCGTGATGCCCTCTGTTTCGGGAAGCATGTGCTCATGTCCGAACTGTGCGGCCAGTTCAAGGGGTGCAATACGCATTCCTGCCGCCTCCAGTTGATCCTTAATGTAAATACATAAAAAACCGTCTTCGTGCATACATCCGTCATCGGTTTCCCAGGGGATTCCGGCCTTCTTCGGGAAGTCCAAAAGCCGTTTGGAACGAATCGACACCGAGTTTCCGACGCGGCAGAGATTCCCGTTCTTGTCGAGGAAGGTTCCCTCTACCTTCGGGAGCGGCCAGGGTGAGCCGATGTAATCATAATCGAGAAAGGCATCCTGCCACATTTCGGGATGCACAACAAAGCCGTCGTAATGCACAAGCAGAACGAAATCCGTGTTGATATAATCGCCCAGGTTGTAAACCATGTTGTAGTTGAAGGAATCAATGTCCTTCATCTCATCGATATGCTTGTAAGTAATGCCCTTAGGAAGGTTTCGCGGCTTTTTGTGGGTAATCAAAACGACCTCGCCGAAATCAATTCCACGCATGCTGTATAAAAGTGCCTGAATCGTCTCGGGAACCAGCACACTGGTCGCTGCAGCCAGCGTCACATTCTTAAGCTGTAATTTCTTCTCATCCATTCTTTATGATGCACCTTTTCCGGTAATTACAACGACGATTGTTTTTAGCAATATCTTGATATCAAGGCCCCAGGACCAGTTATCGATATACATAAGATCCAGCTTCACAATGTCGGCAAATTTCTTAATATTACTGCGACCACTAACCTGCCATAATCCGGTAAGTCCCGGTGTCATGCACATTCTGCGCTTCTGGTAGGGCGTGTAGTCGAGGAATTCTTCTTCTGTCGGAGGACGGGTTCCCACAAGGCTCATATCACCCTTTAAGATATTAAAGAACTGGGGAAATTCGTCCAGACTGGTACGGCGAAGGAACTTGCCGACCTTCGTCACGCGGCAGTCATCTTTAATCTTAAAGGTACCGCCGTCCGCTTCATTTTGGTCCATAAGGTCCTTCTTCATTTCTTCGGCATTCTTACACATGGAACGGAACTTGTAGATGGTAAAGCGACGTCCGTTCTTGCCGATACGGGTCTGCTTAAAGAAAACGGGGCCCTCGGAATCCAGTTTGATGGCCGGTGCAATGAAAATGAACAGGATACCCGTAATCAGGGTTCCCACGAGGCCTCCCACGATATCGAGCGCACGCTTTAACGCATTGCGCCTGTAATCATAATCACTCAGTGCATAGCTGACTACGGTATAGCCCGCATACTCGCCGATTCGGCGGATTTTGGCGTTCATATCGGCATAGTCCACGGCATAATGGCACACCATACCCATGAGTTCAAGGTCCTCAATCAGCCGCTCTGTTTCCTTGCGTGCCACATCCGGGAGCAGGATAAACGCCTCATCCATCGCAAGCTTTCTAAGGGTTTCCACCCAGGCTTCCCGTTCAAACAGCATGGTAAGCTCGATTTTCTCAACGGAACCGCCACGTACGGATACGATAGCTTCCTTCACGCTCATCGTAAGGTTTTCCCGCTCTTCCGGGCTTAGTTTTTCGCCATCATAAACGGCAATCGCATCGAGAAAATCCGAAACATCCGACTTTTGCAAAATCGTACGAGTCATTTCCGCTATGTTCCGGTTCTCGGTGACAAAAAGGATGTGCGTCATATTTCTTTCGTTTCGTAAATGCCGATGCAGCACACGCTTTAGAAGCAGATGCCCCAAATATGTCAGTACCGCATTGATGACAATAAACGCACCACCGACGAAACGGGAATAGTCATTGCCCTTTTGGAAAGCAAACAGAATCACAGCCAGCGTGGCAAGCAGAACAACGCTCTGCTTAAACACTGCCAGGAATTCCACAAACAGACCGCGTTTTATGAAATTCTCGCCGGGTGCCGCCACCGCATAGTAAAGCAGCGTAAGCAGGAGAACAATCGCACAGACGTTCATGTGCAGGGAGCCGAAATAGAAATACTTAAGCGACTTAAACCGAAGCAGCATCGCAAGAATATAGGACACCACAATCACAAGGAGGTCAAAAAGAAGGACTCCATAGGATTCATAAATATGGGACTTACGACTGTTCTTTTCCACGATTTCACCTCGCTATTCTGTCAGTACTCTTAATTCTCCAATCGGAAGACTTCGATCCATGCGGACACTCTTTACGCCGTAATAGGTACAAACGGAATCATTGATCCAATAGGAAGGTTCCTCTTCTATCTCCTTAAGGCCTTCAAACACCGTCGGAATCGGAATCTCGGAAACCACCACATCCTCGCCGACATGCGCCTTATAGAAATCTTCCCGTTCGTCCATAAGGCCCTTAAAGCTCATGAGCGTTGTATCAAAGAAGCCTTCCTCCGCCTTGAGCCAGACTGGCTCCTTCGAAATGCATACGGTAGACACAAGCGTAAGCAGGATAAGCGCCGGAATCAGCTTCTTCACGGATTCCGTTCTTAAGAAATCCTTATGGCCGGCTCTCTTTACATGATAGCCGCACAGATAAACCGTCATAAAGCAAAGCATAAAGAGATAGTACCAAAAGATAATATTAAAGACTCTGGGCTGGCCCTTTTCGGCCTGGGCATAGAGCGTGGGCGTAAAGCAGGACGCAAGTATGCCAAAGCTTATAAGCAGCACAAGAATCGGATTCTTAAATTGAAACTCCGACTTCTTAAGGGACGGAGTCACCAAAACGGCAAGCAATACAAGGAAAATAAGTATGGCCGCCGAGAAGTTCTGAATTGCAAAATCCGCTGCATACGCAAACGAATAGAGAATGGCCTTCACGAAGCCGTAGCCCTCCGAATACTGACCGCGCTCCGCATTGCCGGGTGCAAGAATCGAAAGCAGCGAGCAGGCAAGCCAGAACAGCGAAACCAGCGTAACCGGCACCTTCACCTTAAGCGAAACGGCTTTATCCGCATACAGATCAAGGAGGTACAAAGCCATCACAAGAAGCTGTACAAGGAAGGAGGAATAATTGCAACCACCCGATAATACGGCCAGCACCACAGCAATAATAAGCTTATAAACCGCCGGCTTTCTCTTATAGGAAATAAGCATTCCGATTACGGCTGCGCCAAAAGCAAGGCCGCAAGTATTGTAGAAGCTTCCCACGAACCAGTAATATGCCTCATACGGTGAAGGTACGAATTGAAGCGCCAGTGTGATAAAAAGCATATTCAGCGTGATACGGCTTTCGCGGGAAAGCTCTGAAAAGCCTTTCAAAAGGACATTGTTGAAAAAGAACAGGCCGGCAACAACAATTGCCAGGATAAACAAAACCTCGAACCGGTAATAATCTTCATTAAAAACAAAAATCTGCAGGGCACAGAAGAAAGGAGAAGTATAGTTGCCTCCCCAGGTCCGATACACATCGATCGTCCTGTCGGCGGCCTGCTTAACAAACTCTACTGCTCCGACCCGGTTGCCTTCCCGAAGGCTTTGATAAACCTCATAACCCGTATAATAATCATCCTGATTCGGAACGGCATAATGACCGGCCACCAAAATCCAGGCCGTCGTAAAGGCAAAATAGCAGACAGCCAGCCACATGAAAATCTTTGAAACATCAGGCGTTTTGACGTTTTTATTCTTGGGGCGGAAAATACGGTCCCACCACTTTACAATCTGTTTCATACTAATCCCCGCATTTCGCAATCCGGTATATTTAGCCCTTCACTGCATTGCAGCGAAGCTGCTACGGATTGCGACACAAAGTGTCGCGTGAAAAATGCCTGCATTTTTCACACTA
>JAZLJD010000052.1:0-7508 GCA_045617725.1 Lachnospiraceae bacterium | reverse complement strand
AATATACCGGATTGCGAAATGCGGGGATTAGTATGAAAAATGCAAAGCATTTTTCATGCGACACTTTGTGTCGCAATCCGTAGCAGTTTCGCTGCAATGCAGTGAAGGGCTAAATATACCGGATTGCGAAATGCGGGGATTTATATGGAACACATATATATAATAGGAAATAAACCGCACTAATTGTAGCAACTTTAACAAATTAGCGCAATGATTTTTTTGCCTTTTTTAAGTAATATAATTATCGGTTTATTTTTTTCGGGCCTAAGGCGCTTTGTGTTGAGATTTTTGGCTTTTTGCCTTAAAATGTGGAGTTATGAAACAGAGTATTTTGAAGGTTCTGACATGTATAATCGTGTTCCTCGGAGCGGTTTACCTGTTCAGTTTTGGAATTGATAATAACAGTACCGAAATGACTGCCGAAATGGCGGCGGCCTCATTCCCGCTCGTCAGCTTCGAGAGCGGCGGTTACTACATGAATACGCTGCACGGCAGCCCGGAACGGATGGAGAGTGAGTATCTTCGGGATACCATCACACCGCTGGGGGATGACCGGCAGCTTTACTTGCGTGTAGAGAAATTCGGGACGAATGTTGCGTCGCTTCGGTATGAGGTTCGTTCCCTGGATTCTTCCCGCCTTATCGAGGATACGGAGGTCAAGGATTTCCAGCAGTCCGAGGAGTATCTGACGGCGACGCTTAACATCAAGGACCTGATTGAGACGGATTGCGAGTATACCCTGGTGGTTGTCCTTACGCTTGAGGACGGCCGGGAGGTTTACTACTATACCAGGATTATTTTTGGCACATCCCTGCATTTATATTCCAAGCTGAATTTTGTTATGGATTTCCATCGGGGGACCTTTGACAAAGAGCATATTGAGGATTTGAAGCTGTACATGGAGTCCAATAAGAAGGGCGACAATACCTCCCTGTCGTATGTGGACATTCATTCTTCCCTGGAGCAGCTTTCCTACGGGGATCTGTCGGTCAAGGAGGTCGGAAAGCCGGAGGTTTATCTTCGGGAAATGCAACCGCAGACCGCGTCCTTTGAAGTGAGCTTTTTGGTGGGAAGTGTGGAGAATAAGGAAACGGTGTATTACCGTGTGAACGAATTCTATCGAATCAAGTACGGAACGGAGCGCTGCTACCTTCTTGAATATGTAAGAACCATGGATGAACTTCCGCCTGATGAGGAGATTCCGATTACGGAGAACCGTCTGAATATCGGCATCCAGAATGAAGAGATACAGTATATGGAGTCCTCCGACGGAACCATATTTGCGTATGTGACGGCGGATGAAGTGTTCTCCTATAATGTGGGGACCGGCAAGTTTGCCCGAATTTTCAGCTTCCGCGACGGGGATATACGCTGCGATTTCCACGAGCATCACGTGAAGCTGCTTTCCTTAAGCGACGAAGGCGATGTGACATACCTCGTGTACGGCTACATGAACCGCGGGCGTTATGAAGGAAGAACCGGACTTTGGATGAATACCTACAATGCGGCACTGAACCGAAATGAGGAGAATTTCTTTTTGCCCTACCACCGCAGTGTTACGCAGCTTGAGAGCAATGTAAATGAGCTTTCCTACGCCAATGAGGACGGTGCATTCTATCTGTACCTGGACGGAACCATCTACGTGCTCAATATGTTTGACGGTACTTCGAGTATTTTGAAGACGGATGTGACGGGACAGACCTTCCGTACTTCCGAGAACAATGAAATGCTGGTATGGCAGGACGGCGAGGATACGAATAACTGCAGCGAGCTGATTCTTTTGAACCTGGCGACGAGTGCGCAGCGCCACATCAAGGCGGGCGACGGAAACTGCATTGCCCCGATCGGCTTTATGGGCGAGGACCTTGTTTACGGAGAAGCGCGTAAAACGGACATCACATACGATCGGAACGGAAATGCGACATTTCCCATGTATATACTCTACATACGTGGCAATGACGGAAGTATCCTAAAGACGTACGAGCAGGAAGGCATCTATGTGACCGGCAGCAGTCTTGAGGAGAGTCAGATTACTCTTTATCGCGCCGTGAAGGAAGAGAACGGCACGTTCAAGGCGACCTATAACGACCAGATTGTGAACCACGAAGCGCAGGCGAGCGGTACGAACACGGTGGTCAGCGTGGCGGTTGACAAGTATGAGACCATCTGGCGTATCAACCTTAAGAAGACGGTGGATACAAAGAACGTCAAGACTCTGAACCCGAAGGAACTGCTTATTGAGAAGGCCGGCGATATGACACTCCCCGAAACGGAGGAGCGCAGCCGGTATTATGTATATGCACAGGGTGGCATTATCGGCACCTTCCAGAAGCCTTCCGAGGCGGTCCTGCTGGCCGATGCGAGGGCCGGAGTGGCTGTGGATTCGGAAGGACATTATGTCTTTGTCCGCGCCAATCTGCTTGCCAAGAATCAGATTATGAAGATAAAGGCGACCGCGGCTACGGAGACGGAGACCAGCCTCGATGCCTGCATGCGAGTCATGCTTGAAAGCCTGGGCGTTTCGCACGAGGGCACCTTTGATTTTGAGAATTATCATATTACGGAGCTTTTGGAGTCGCAGGTACCTTCCGTGCGCGGTTTGGACCTTACGGGTTGCAGCCTCGAGGAGATGCTGTATTACTTAAATCGCGATATTCCGGTGCTTGCCCTTTACGGGGAGAACCACTACGTTCTGCTCACCGGCTTCAATAAGACACAGGTCGTTGTTTTAGACCCTGTTTCCGGCACTCTTGAGAAAAAGAGTATGTCGGACATGGCAGCCGTTTTTGAAAAAGAAGGAAATGTATTTATATCCTATATACCAAGACAATAATATTTAAGGAGGATGTTGAAATGGATCCAAGAATCACAAAGCTGGCACACAATCTTGTCAATTATTCCTGCGAGGTGAAGGCCGGCGACAAAGTTTACATTCATTACATCGGGGAGAGTACGGAGGATTTGGCGAAGGAGCTGGTTCGCGAGGTGTATGAGGCCGGCGGTATTCCTTTTCCGCATTATACAGGCCAAAAAGTACAGCGCCAGATGCTGCTTCACTGCACGAAGGAGCAGCTTATGCTTATGGCGGAAATCGACAGTGCCGAGATGCGTCAGATGGACTGCTACATAGGCGTGAGAGGTTCGGAGAATGCTTCGGAGCTGTCCGACATTCCTTCCGACAAGATGGCTCTTTATGACAAATACTATACGGAACCCGTGCATCACGGCATCCGCGTTCCCGATACCCGCTGGGTTGTTCTGCGTTATCCGAATGACGCGATGGCACAGCTTTCCGGCACTTCCACGGAGGATTTTGAGGACTTCTACTTCCGCGTATGCTGCATGGACTACGCCAAGATGAAGCGTGCCGAGCAGTATCTGATCGATTACATGAATCATACCGACAAGGTTCGCCTGGTTGCACCCGGCACGGACCTTACATTCTCTATCAAGGACATTCCGGCAGTGGGCTGCTTTGGCGACAGAAACATCCCGGACGGCGAGGTTTATACGGCGCCCGTGCGTGATTCCGTAAACGGCGTGATTACTTATAACGCTCCCTCCCTGTACCAGGGCTTTACCTACGAGAATGTATCTCTTACCTTCGAGAATGGTAAGATTGTGAAGGCTACCGCCAATAACAATCAAAAGATCAATGAGCTGCTCGACTCTGATGAAGGAGCAAGATATGTCGGCGAATTCGCACTCGGTGTCAATCCGTACATTTTGAAGCCCATGAAGGATATTCTCTTTGACGAAAAGATTTCCGGCTCCATCCATTTCACTCCCGGCAACTGCTACAAGGAGGCTCCCAACGGCAATCATTCTGCCATTCATTGGGATTTGGTACTTATTATGCGTCCTGAATACGGCGGCGGTGAGGTATATTTTGACGATGTTCTGATTCGTAAGGACGGTCGGTTTGTAGTTCCCGAACTGCTCATTCTGAATCCCGAGAATCTTGAGTAAATGACGGAACGCCGTCACACTTTGATATTTAGCAATAGCTATATTTGACGGAACGTGACGGAATATGCCCGAACAGAACGCCAAAATAGCACAACAAGTTTTGCATAAAGCACATTGTCTCAAAAAGCTGATTTTAGTTAAATAGAGATGTAGTTTTTAGCAATATGGAGGTATAAACATATGAGAAAAATTCAGATTAACGACGAATCCGTCGTAAAATTCCACAATAATGTGGATTTCTGCGTAGGTACCGGTCGTATCGGCCTGGCACTTACCAAGGAATACTATGAGCAGCTTAAGTTTGTTCAGGAGGAGATCGGCTTTAAGCATATCCGTGGCCATGGCCTTCTGAGTGACGATATGGCGATTTATCAGGAGTTTATGAAACACTGGGGCGATGCAGAGGGTGAGACCGAGTATTGCTTCACCTATCTGGACCGTGTGTTTGATATGTATTTGAGCCTGAACATCCGTCCTTTCCTGGAGCTGGGCTTCATGCCTTCCCGTATCGCAAGCGGTAATCAGACCATCTTCTATTGGAAGGGCAACACCACTCCCCCGAAGGAATATGAGAAGTGGAACAATCTGATTGCCGAGCTCCTTAAGCATCTTTTGGAGCGTTATGGCGAGGATGAGGTTCTTGCATGGCCCATCGAAGTTTGGAATGAGCCCAACCTTCCCGGATTCTGGGAGCATGCCGATCAGCAGGCTTACTTTACATTGTTTAAGAATACATTTAACACCATCAAGGGCGTTGACAAGCGCTTTAAGGTGGGCGGCCCTGCAGTGTGCGGCGGCTCGGACGAGGTTTGGATTTCCGCATTCATGAAATTCTGCCACGACGAGAAGCTGAAACCGGATTTCATTACGAGACATCATTACACCGTAGAATTCCCAGAGCGTCAGGGTCACTATGATTATCACAAGCTGATGAATCCCGAGGATGGATTTGCGAACCTTGCAACGACCCGTGCCATCATCGACGGTTACAAGGAGTACAAGGGACTTCCGATTCATATTACGGAGTTCAATACTTCCTACACACCGCGTGGAATTATTCATGATACCAACCTAAATGCCGCTCTGCTCGCACAGCAGTTATCCAGACTGGGCGACATCAACGAGTCCTATTCTTACTGGACCTTCGGCGACGTATTTGAGGAACAGGGCGTTCAGTTTACTCCGTTCCACGGCGGTTTCGGCCTTGTGGCTGACGGATGCATTCCGAAACCGACCTTCTGGACCTTTGCTTTCTTCAAGAAGCTTGAAGAAGCCGGTGACACCTGTCTTTATCGTGACGACAATGCGGTTGTCATCAAGACGAAGAAGGGCTACATGGGCGTTCTCTGGAATACGGACGGCGAGAAGAGCGTGGAACTGGAGCTTAACTTCCCGCTCGACAAAAAGAAAGGCTACAGCCTGATGCAGAAGATTGTCGATGAAGACACCTGTAATCCGCTGAAGGTATGGCATGACTTGGGAGAGCCCGCTCATCCCACCGCAGAGCTGAATAAGCTTCTGAGAGAGTCTGCTTATCCCCTTGTAAAGACGCAGCGTATTGAGAAGAATCGCTCTTCCAAGGTAAGCTTCGAAATCAAGAAGAACGGTGTAATCTGGTTTGAGATTAAGGAATCCGAGGTTACTTCGGATCGTGGATACGATTATGACAAGGTACTCAGTACCAGATAGGACATAATACATTATGAAGAAACTTTTTGTGTATCAGCGGCAGCCCATAGACAATGTTTATTATGATCCCCGACTTGCTTTTTCCGCGCATCTTGCGTTGGAAGACGGTGACAGATTCGTTCCTCTTAATCATAACAGCGGTGTGCTTTTTGCCAAAGCGGATGAGAACGAAGACGGCTCCTTAGAGCCCAAATGCCTTGATAAGCCGTATCTGTTCCGGGATGACCGGGGCTATGGAATTGCAGCAATCCGTACGGACGGCGAGGGTCAGGAAGACCCGGCCGGAGCCGGCAGGTGGTTTGTTTACTATACAAAGGACTTCCTTGATTACGAGGAAGGCATCTGCATGGAGAATCCTCCGGCAGCTTCCGAGCTGAAAGCGGTTCCCGGCGAGTATGCGGGAATCGAAGGCTGCATTCCCGGTAATGTGATGGAAATCCCGGATGAAGTTGCGGACAGACTTCTTAAGAAACTGAATCCGGCAGTGAATACGGCGGTAGAGGTTCCTGAAACTGTGGAAGCAGAGAGCGGCCGGGCCGGAGACGTACTTTTTGGCACAAAAGCAGTGATTTCCTATTCGGACGGAACGAGTCGTGCGGGAAAAGTGGACTGGGAATACAAGTCGGAATACGAGAAGCCCGGCGAATATATGGTGAAAGGTCTTGTGCATCAGGATCATTATGATTTCCCGATTGCGTATGACCGCGCGGATCCCTGCATGGGCAAGTGGAATGGAAAGTATTACTTCATTGCGACGAACGATGCGGACAATAACCATACGCTCTATATTCGTGAGGCGGATACGATTCCCGAGCTTGTAACGGCAGAGGAGCATTTGATTCTGGATTCTGTGACCTATCCCGAAGTAGGTGGCCTGCTTTGGGCGCCGGAGTTCCACATTATTAACGGCAGGATGTATATCTTCCATGCCTGCACGCCGGAACCGTTTTTCCATGAGGAAAGCCATGTGTTGGCACTCAAGGAGGGGGGAAATCCCTGCAACAAGGACGATTGGGAGAAGCCCCGCCGCGTTGTGAATAAAGACGGCAGTGATATCTGCGTGGCCGGCAATGAGATTACGCTGGACATGACGGAGTTTGAATGGGAAGGTGCGCACTATGTAATCTGGTCGCAGCGTCAGTTCCTTCCGAAGGATTTGGGGGCATGGCTCTATATTGCACGTCTGAATCCCGACGAGCCCTGGAAGCTGGATTCCGACATTGTGGTGCTTTCAAAGCCCGATTACGGCTGGGGTAACAATCATACCTTCGTGGAGGAAGGACCCTTTGCCCTGAAGCGCGGCGATGTTTTGTATATTACCTTCTCGGCAGCAGCCGTTGACACTTCCTATGTTGTGGGCCTGCTTTCGCTTAAGAAGGGGCTGGATCCTCTTGATCCGAAGTCCTGGTACAAGAAGGGCTACCCGATTCTGACTTCCCGTAGCGTGGAGGGAGAATTCGGTACCGGCCATAATGCATATGTGATTGACGATGACGGACTTGTATGGAATACCTATCATGCACGGCCGGGCACACAGGCACCCCGCTCATCCGGCGTAAGGCGTGTTCATTTCGACATCGACGGTGAGCCCGCTCTGGACATGACGGAGGAGAAGGATATCAAACCGGAACTTCGCGATGTAAGTGTGAAACTGATCGTAAGATAAGCGACGGAAGTGCAGTAAAATATATTGTGGATATAGAAAGACTGAAAGGGGCTGTGAAAAAACGCAGCCCATAAAAAAAGAAGGACCGATGGTTCAGAAGTGAGCCACTGGTCCTTCTCTTTGTGTTATAATTAACTTGCACATGATTAATAATAACAAGCTTAATTCTAATTCAAAACAAGGA
>JAZLJD010000051.1:0-10208 GCA_045617725.1 Lachnospiraceae bacterium | reverse complement strand
GGCAGAAAATGTAGCGCATTATCATCATGAAAAAGTCAATGGAACAGGATATCCGGAAGGATTGAAGGGAGAAGAAATTCCTATAGAGGCAAGGATAATGGCATTGGCTGATGTATTTGATGCTTTGGTTTCAAAGAGATGCTACAAAGATGCATTTTCTTATGAAAGAGCTTATGAAATAATAGAAAAGGATGCTGGAATACATTTTGACAATCAATTAGCGATGGTATTTCTATCTTGTAAAGAAGAGCTCGAAAGGTATTATAATGCGAGTGAAAAGTAGAAATGCAGGAGCAAAGTTAATCGATTAACGCTACAAGCCGAACCTCACGACCTGGCGGTCGTTCGGTCACGGGCTGGCGCCCTATGAGTCTGCATTCGAAATTGTCTGCCTGTGAGCAAGCTCCCGTCGGCCAATTCGATGCATCCTCGCACGGCTTGTAGCTGACGTGAAAATGCGGGGATTTATATGCAATATTTTGTAAAAGAAAGAGAGCGGAAAGCCTCTCAGAGTACCTGTTATTTGGAATTTCAGAAAGGACGCTACAACGGGCAGTGCTGGCGGTACAGCTCCATAAGCATCCGGGATGAGATATGGGACGAGCACCAAATGTCGCAGCTGGTGCGTACGGTTGTCCCGGACTTTGATTATTGCGGGCTGACGGTGATTACAAAGGCGCAGTGGGAAGCCATTGTCGAGAATAGCCGGGATGAAGCCTGCCCGGGCAGGCCGGTAATCGAAGAGGCCATTCCGTGGGTCAATAAGTGCTTTGAGAAGCAGGAAGTGTTTACCATCTGCGGTATTTAAGCGGTAGCGTATGGCTTACGAACCGTAAAACAACGATGAAATTTCTTTTCGGCTCTTACAACCGGTTTTCTTGAGAATGTTGCTGACATGAAAACGAACCGTATTCTCGGAAACATACAGTTTATCGGCAATTTCGGCATTCGAATTGTTATCCAGCAGGTATTCAAGGACATCCATTTCACGATTTGAAAGATTATACTTTATCTTAAATGCGTTCATTTTGTCCTCGTGGTTTTGGACAATCAAAGGAACGGGGGTATACAACTTCATGTAATGCGAGATGAAGAAAGCAACTGCAATGGTCAGAGCAAAGCAGGTAAGTGTCAGTAAGAGCAGTAAGTTGTCTTTGAAGCGGATTCCCATCAGACCGCCCAGTCCTTCGCCCAAACGGCCAAAAAGAAGTCCAAAAGCGCACAGATAAGTCATAGATTCACCCTTTGAATTAACGGAATCCGACATGTCTGCAATGATGCCGATTCGATAAATTGACAGAATCCCGGTAAGGAAGTAACTGAGAAGAAATACCAGGAGGGTAGCCCCTGCCTGATTTTGAAGAATAATGTAAAGCATAGGTGTAGCCAAAATAATCAAACAGGACAGGGATCCTGTTTTTTTATCGTGACTGTTTATATAACCACCGATGAGAAGGCCGAGCACATTGGTAATTCGTACAGCTTCATTGCTGAGGCCCAACACAAGGGAACTGTTGAAGGGAAAATAGAAGGCGAGGCTTTGGATGAGCCAGCTGAATAGAATAAAGAAGCAGGAGGTAAGAAATACCTTTGTATTCCATATCGATGGTGTGGCAGATTCTGCTGATTCTACCATTTCATTTGTATCTTCGCTATCTGAAAGCTTTGTAAGTGCAAAAGCGAATCCAAAGCAAGTCATAACAGCTATTCCGAAATACACGATAACAGCACTTATTGATTGAACGAATAAGCCGCCCTTAATAAGTGACAAAAGCGAATTGACTATTACTGCAATGGAAGCGCCGATTCCAAGTACAAAGCACCGCTTTGATTTTGGCACCGTTTTGGTAAGCACAAATACGTATACGCCCTGCGTGCATCCGATTGCGATATAGACAAAAATAAGGGCACATATAAATGCAGATGTGGAGAGCGGTAAAAACAGAATTAAAGCGGAAACTACAGCGACTAACAGAGATACAGAATAAGCAAGTATCATTCGGAAGCGGGTGTAGTTTTTCTTCATGTATAGGGAGATTGCTAATATTCCGATGGTGTTTAGAAGGTAAAAGTATCCTTCGGAAAAAGCATCAACATTCAAATCATAAGTTGCAGCTCGATAACTACCGGTAAAGTAGATGCCGGTTGCCAGCGCATAAATCAACGCGAATGACAAAATAATCAGGGCCAGATATAAATTTTTTTTCTTCATTGAACAACTCCATAAATCAAGATTCTAACAAGTAGTATAGATTATCCGATATGATTTGTCATACTTTATAAAGGAAGACGAAGGCGCAAGAATGCCCATTTTTCGTGGTACTATCCAAAAACTATCCATGATTTATTGCATAAAAATACGTTAGGAATTGCATTGCTATTCGAGCCTCGATAGATTAAGTGCGTAAGGGTATTTTTAGTTTGGAGGCAACCTATGAAAAAAAGAAAATTTGTGATGAACCTAAAGCGTGTTTTTGCTACTCTGATGACGGTGATTTTGCTGTTTGGGATGTGCAACAATTGTATTGTCCTGGAAGTGATGGCAGAAGGCCCTTTTGGCCCCACAGAGGACAAGCCCTACTTTATTGAATTGTTTACAGAAGGAATCGGACATGTAGAGGTTCCGGAAGGATATCCTGAAGAGGATTATTTTGCGGAAGGAAATATGCTTCAGATTCGTTCGGAAAATTCCACAATAACCGTTGATGTATTTACGAATGACGATCCTGTGGTGGAACACAGGCTGACCGGTATCAATCGACATTTTGTGGATCCGGATTCCGATGACTCATATTCATATGTTGTCCTTATTGGCGATGGCGCCTGCTCATGGGCTGCATATGATGCAGAAACTAAAAAACTAACCTTTACATTATCTGAAGGTGATATGCAGTTTTGGGGCGTAACCGTGTTCTTTGAAGGACCCGGATTCGGACCTTCGGAAACGTGCCCGAATTTTGTTGAGCTCCTTTACAACAATGATGGAACGGTTCGTAGACCCGAAGGAGTACAGGACGAGGACTGTTTTGAAGATTACGGAATCATTCAGGTTAGAACGGCGGAGGAAAGTATTTCCTTTGTCTTGGAACCTGTGGAAGACCGCGAATTTATGGAATTACGAAGAGACGAAGGCACCTTTCCTTTAGATGACCTTATTAATGAAAGATGTCCTTTTGCATCCTATGATGAATCAACGGATACACTTACCATCAATTTTTCAGAGGAAAATGAGATTTGGGGTGTAGAAGTGTTTTTTGGCAACGGGAATAATCCGGGGCCGGGTGGATTTGGACCTTCGGAAACGTGCCCCTACTTTATTGAATTGTTTACAGAAGGAATCGGACATGTAGAGGTTCCGGAAGGATATCCTGAAGAGGATTATTTCACGGAAGGAAATATGCTTCAGATTCGTTCGGAAAATTCCACAATAACCGTTGATGTATTTACGAATGACGATCCTGTGGTGGAACACAAGCTGACCGGTATCAATCGACATTTTGTGGATCCGGATAGTGATGACTCATATTCATATGATGACCTTGTTGGCGATGGCGCCTGCTCCTGGGCTGCATATGATGCGGAAACTAAAAAACTAACCTTTACACTATCTGAAGGTGATATGCAGTTTTGGGGTGTAACCGTGTTCTTTGAAGGGCCCGGATTCGGACCTTCGGAAACGTGCCCGAATTTTGTTGAGCTCCTTTACAACAATGATGGAATGGTTCGTAGACCCGAAGGAGTACAGGACGAGGACTGTTTTGAAGATTACGGAATCATTCAGGTAAGAACGGCGGAGGAAAGTATTTCCTTTGTCTTGGAACCTGTGGAAGACCGCGAATTTATGGAATTGCGAAGAGACGAAGGCACCTTTTCTTTAGATGACCTTATTAATGAAAGATGTCCTTTTGCATCCTATGATGAATCAACGGATACACTTACCATCAATTTTTCAGAGGAAAATGAGATTTGGGGTGTAGAAGTATTTTTTGGCAACGGGAATAATCCGGGGCCGGGTGGAGAGGATGACAATGCTAAAGAGAAGCTGAAGGCGTTTATAGAAGGGCAAACCTATATTTACGGTGATTGGGATGGCAATGACTCAGTTACTGCGGATGATCTTAAGCTGGGTATAGCGCAACAGATATTCTATCCTGAATTTAATAATCCTAATGGAAGGCTCCGAGCAGCATATCCTGAAATAAGCAACTGTGATGTATTAATGAATTTGATTACTATAGGCGAAAGAGATTCGGCAAATGATATTGTCGCTGTAGGTGGTGATAATCAGGAATATACGATACCGGCTTATAAGTATACATTTGCATTTACGGATGCCGAAAACAGCGAACGGGATGTAAATGCAGAGGGCATCGCGTGGCTGTTTGCCTTTGATGGCGAGAGCACTTACGCGATGGATTCGATTTTTGATGTTGTGATGGAGCTTACAAAAGAGAGCGGCGAAAAAGCCTTCTTTTTACGCAACTGTATGCGTGACAGTGTCGATTGTATCAATCCGGTTACAAAAGAACCGAGCCAGGAGGGCGCTTATTGCGCAGTAGGTGACTATAAGGTTGTATTTGATGCCGAAAAGAACGCTTATAGCAGAAGTGTTCGTATGTTTGGTAATGGGGCTTCATTGGATGATTTCCTTATGACGGAAGAGGATGAATTGGAATTGTGTACTTTCCAGGGAAGAAATGAAGCGTTTGCCGTTGATACGGGACATAGTGATTCTGTTATTTTTGGCAAGTTTTCATTCTATCAGTCCTCCTTTACCGGAATGAAGATACAGGGCAGCGGTGCAGCGGGAAATACTCCGGCATGGAGCTTTGCAACGGATCCGGTTTGGGGAAGTAATGAGAGCTCTGATACGGAAAAGGAAGCAATCGTTTACTTTGGAAATGAAGATATAGCTTTACAACCGATTAAGGTAAATGACACGATTAGCGAAATTAGCGAGCTGGTTTTGGCAGATTCGACTATTCCGGAGGGAGCTGTTGAGATTCGTCAGGAATCGGACACATGGCACGTCAGCTTTCATTCCAATTTCTACGATAGGGTAGAATTTGCCATTACCTATGAAACAGCCTCAGGACCGAAGACTGAGTATATCTGGATTCACAGAGTGGGAATTGATATACAGGCAACCACGGGCGGAAATGCCGGTGAGTCAAAAGTTCTTATGCATGGTACCGAGGATGGTCCTACGACTACGCTTCAGAGCAGTTCGGAAACCTTGATTTATGCGACGTACTACTATCCGGAAGAAGGCGGAACAGATGATTGGGTAGATTTGTATGCTACGTATACCTGGAAGGATGGTTCGGTAACGCGTGAAGTAATATCCAACAGCGCAGAACTGAATCTGGCATATAGACAGCACGGGGATGATGTGCAGTCTTCGGACTTTATCCTTTATCAGGGAAGTAAGGCAAATGCCCCGGCCTCGATAAGTGTAAGCGCGGTTGTTGCAGGATTTGACAGTACTACTGCATTTACAGGAATGAAACTTGGCTCCGGCAAGGGCGTTTGTTGGAATAATAATATTGAGAACTAGGAGGGGAGCAGAAAATGAAAAGGTTATTAGTATTCTTCATGGCTATTTTTACAGTTCTGCTTTGCTCACGGGAAGTAGAGGCAGCGACGGGAAATGTGAACAGTGTTTCTGCGGTCGGAACAAAGAATTCGGTTGAAATTAGCGGAACGGTTAGTTCGGATGACATTTTTGCTGTAGCAATTCAGGTAAGAGATAAATCCGGCACACTGCTTACAATGGAATCGACAGGTGTTACAAACGGAGCTTTTTCAATAACACTTACAGGCCTTTCCCTTACTGCAGATACTGCTTACGATGTGTATGCGGCAGATTATGACGGCGGTGACTGGAAAACGGCAGAATTTACAGTACCTAAGGATGATGACCCCGGAAATAATCCGGGCAACGATCCGGGAAACACACCGGGCAATGATCCGGGAAACACACCGGATAACGATCCGGGAAACACACCGGATAATACACCGGACAATACACCGGATAACACTCCTGTGAATAACAATGGCAACATTTCGGGAAATAAAAAAACTATTTTGGTAATGCCGAAAGAACCTGCCGGACAACCGGAGGAAAAAACTACGGAAAAGCCCGAAGAGAAACCTGAAGAAAAAGCCACAGATACCCCCACAGAGAAGTCCGAGGAAAAACCGCAGGAGCTTACCAAACAGGAAGAGAAAGACGTTTTGCCTGAAATAGGAGGAAACGAACCGACAAAAGAACCTCAGAGCACACCTCTGATTGAGGAGCCGATTGCTGTAGAAGATAAAAAATCTTCGCCGGATATTTTGAAGATTTGTCTGTTCTCACTGGGAGGAATAATTTTGTTGGGACTGGCTGCTTACTTTGCTATTTCCGCCGGCAAAAGGCACAAGAATGAAGAATGAGTAGTGAATTTTCAAGCGTTTGACACCATTTGGCCATGGGCTGAATGGTGTCTTCTTATATCATAATGTATTGACTTTGATATAGCATAAAGTAGAATGCTAAAGAGAAACTATCTATGAAATCAGGAAATATTGAAGAGAGGTTACCTTATGAGTCATGCAGATACTGCGGTAGAATACTACGGCAATAATTTCAATTGTGCACAGGCTGTTTTTACGACATTTGCAAAGGAAATGGGAATCGATGAGAAGCTGGCCCTCAGGCTGGGGACGAACTTTGGCGGCGGAGCACGAAAGGGCGAATTGTGCGGAGCCGTAGCAGGAGCACTCATGGTGCTGGGACTTACCTGCGGACACTGTGAAAGCGAGGATTCGGAAGGAAAGGCAAGAGCGTACAGTGTGTCGGAGGATTTCATGAATCGCTTTATTCGAAAGAACGGAAGCGTGGTATGCCGGGATTTGCTGGGATACGATCTGACGAAGGAAGAGGATATGAAGGAAATCCGAAGCCGGAATTTGTTTAGAACGACTTGCCCTGAGATGGTACGCAGCGCAGCGGAGATACTGGACGAGATGTTTAGCGAAGGGAAAATACCCGAAAGTTACAGAAATTAATCGAAAGTTAACAACCTTTACAAGTTGTCTTGCTGTATGGGATAATGAGTACGAAACATTGGTTAATACGAGGGGATTAGTATGAAAACACGATTCGTAGTCATTATCGTTACAGCAGTCATATTTATCAGTTTTGGCATATCTACGTTCAGCTCCCTGATATCGCTGAGTACACTCATGGAGGATACCAGCAAAAAGGAAGCTGAGCTTTTTCTTGGCAAGATTCAGGGGGATATCGTAGATTCCTTTGATGATTCCGTTTTCGTTTCGGAAACCATAAACAATTCCTTTATACAAGAATTCATAAAGAATCGAAACAGCTATACCAATGACGAAGCTTCCAGGCTTATTGGGGATTATTTAAATGGAATTAAGCAGAGCTTTGCGTATGATACAGCCTTCCTCGTACTTGAGAGTACGAAGGAGTATTTTACGGAGTATGGTCGTATGAAGGTCCTCGATATGCGTGGAGAGGATGATATCTGGTATACGAATTTCAAGAATACCGATAAGCAGATGGAGCTGAATGTCGATAATGACCAGGCCAATGAGAACCGTATCACGGTTTATGATAATATCCGCATGCTGGATGCGAATGGCGAGTTCATCGGAGTGTGTGGTGTCGGACATACTCTTACGAGCCTTAACAGTTCCATTGATGAAATGGAGAAGGATTACGAAGTGAAAATCATGCTGGTAGATGCTACCGGTATCATCAAGGTAGCCGGAGATGATTCCCTACCGGGTACCAGGATGGAGCAGTATCTCCTGGATTATGTCGAGAATTATGATCTCAAAGAGGAATATGATTATGATGAAGTTGGTACGGGCGGATATATTCTGGTGAAGTATATTCCGGAATATGACTGGTATCTGTGCATTGAAGGCCCCGAGAAGCTGAGTGAAATGACCCGTATCATTCTTTTCAACCTGCTTGCTGCATTGGCTTCGCTGGTTATCATGGTAGTCATTATCAGTGTTGCAATGCGATATCAGGAGAACGAAACCATGGTATTCAAGGCCGATTCGGAAACGGATATGCTTACGGGACTTTTGAACCGACGTGCCTATAACAACATGCTGGCGAGCATAAGGACCGATGGCAAGATACGTGATTTCTCCGCAGTCGTGATTGATATCAACGGCTTAAAGAAAGTAAATGATGAAAAAGGCCATCTTGCAGGCGATGAGCTGATTACCAAAACGGCTGAATGTATTAAAGAGTTATACGATAATCACGGCAGAACCTTTCGTGTCGGCGGTGACGAATTCGCCATTATTCTTACGGAGCCTTTGGATGACGTGGATGAGCTGATTAAGCAGATTCGTACGCGTATGAATAAATGCAAGCTTGAATTTTCCGATACTCTTTCCGTATCCATCGGCGTTGCACGCGGCGAGGATCACCCGTCCATGACCATCGATGAACTTATGGAGCTGGCCGACAAAGCCATGTATCGTGATAAGGAAGAGTATTACAAGGATAAGCGGCACGAAAGAAGAAGACGTTAATCCGAATTTGGGAGATAAGCAATGAACACTTCATTTAACCTGACCCTGGATATGGCAGCAGTTCTACTGCTCGTCGTAGAAATGACCTATGTCAGAATTCAATACGCGCATGACAAATACAGGAACCGATTGTTTATTATGCTGTTACATTCGACCCTCCTTTTTGCCCTTTCGGATATCGCCAGTTCGCTCATGCTCACCACGTATGTAACGGTGGTGCCGTCCCCCATCATCCGTTTCACGACCGGATTGTATTATTTCACGGATGCGTTTTGTATTCTGGTTTTTTATCGGTACATAGTGGTATATCTTGGCGGCGTCAAAAACAAAACGGTGGCCTATATGGTCCGAACCTATTTCCCGTTTGTTTTTATCATTGAGTGCCTTATTGCAAATCAGTTTGCCAATATTCTCTTTTCCGGCGGAAAATACGGACACTTTTCCTATGGAGCCATGTTTATCGTAGTTTATTTGTATCCGATATATTATTTCCTGCTTACGATTATTGCTCTCTTCCGTAATCGAAAGGTAGCGAATCTGAAGCAGCATATTTCGGTTATTTCCTTTGTCGTAATTGTGTTTACTTCCATGGTTGTGCAGGTAATTCTGCAGGACGTTATGACTATCCCCTTTGGATTTGCCATCGCGTTGCTCATTATCATTTTGAATATGGAGACGCCGGATTACAGGGAGCTCTTAAAAACTACGGAATTACTGGAGACGGTTCGAACGGAACGGGATCGACAGGAGAGCTTCAATCGAGTATTCATTGAGCAGATGGCTTATGAAGTATGCGGGCCGGTCGGCAAGCTGCTTGCCAAAAACGAAGAAGACTCCCCGGAGCTTCATGAGTATGTGGAAGGCTATGGAAAGCAGATACGGGCCAATATCAATAACGTCATGGAATTTGTTATGATGGAAGAGCCAAGGGACGAAGAACCGCCCCGGGAATACTCCGTAAGACGCATGGTGGAAGATACCTGCAACATTATGATGCCGGCTGTCAAGGACAATTCCGATACGCTGGAAGTTGAGATCAGCACGGACATCCCGGACGTACTTTTGGGCGAAGAAAGAAGAATTAAGCAGGTTCTGCTCAACTTATTAAGCGATGCGATACAGTATACGCGAGGCGGGCATATTTCCCTTACGGTGAGTGCACGGCGACTCGGAAACGACAGTGTCAACCTTGTGCTGGCGGTAGAGGATTCCGGACGCGGTATGAAACGTGACATGATTAAGAGTCTTCTGCAGTTTAACACAAAGAGTCGTGACTGGAAGAAGGGTCTGTTCGAGGGTGGAAACTTCCGGGTTAAGATTACTAAGCAGATTATCGAAAGCATGAACGGAAAGCTTCATATCGATAGTGCAATCGGAAAAGGTTCGGTATTTACCGTGATTATTCCGCAGGGAACCGTCGGTTCAAATTAAATGACAAAGACTCCAATTTGAAGTATACTTTGAATTGGAGTTTTTTATTATATACTGACAGATTGTGGGAGGATTAGTGTGAAAAATGCAAAGCATTTTTCATGCGACACTTTGTGTCGCAATCCGTAGCAGTTTCGCTGTAATACAGTGAAGGGCTAAATATACCGGATTGCGAAATGCGGGGATTAGTGTGAAAAATGCAAAGCATTTTT
>JAZLJD010000050.1:0-9198 GCA_045617725.1 Lachnospiraceae bacterium | reverse complement strand
ATCCTTGTTTTGAATTAGAATTAAGCTTGTTATTATTAATCATGTGCAAGTTAATTATAACACAAAGAGAAGGACCAGTGGCTCACTTCTGAACCATCGGTCCTTCTTTTTTTATGGGCTGCGTTTTTTCACAGCCCCTTTTTAAATTGCCTTATTACCATTTCTTATGAGGACAGTGTGATTGCTCAGCCAGTGCACGGAGCTCTACATAACAGCCGCAGGCATTACAGGTTCCGCTGTTTAGAAGGTCACATTCCTTGCATTTTGAAAGCCTGCTTTCGTAGATCGCTTCCGAGACCCGTTCCGTGATGGCATCTTTATACTTTTGAATATTGGCCTTGTCAGCCTCCGTCATGTCGCGAAGAAGACAACGCTTGCATATATTTCCCTCTGCCATAAGGCTACTCCAGGGTGATGGAAACAATCGAGCAGGGAGGAAGCGTAAGTGTGAGCTTGTTGTTCTTAAGCTTTACTTCAAAATCCTTCAAGGTAACACGATCGGGATTCTCAAAATCGTTATAGGCATGCACTTCGTCCGTAAGGATTCGAGCGGATGCGGTAGTATAGGTACTTCCTGAAACGGTTGTATCGAGGCTCACCTTGTCCTTTAAGGAAGCATTTGTAATGGTGAGCGTCAGCTTGCCTTCCTTTATGGACGCGGAAGAGGTGACGAAGGGAACTTCCTTATACTCTGAAACAAAATCGTTATAGCAGTAAACGGCATCCCCGTTCTGATGTTCCTTATAGAGGTCAAATACATGGTAGGTAGGTGTCTTAACCATGGCAGCACCCTCTGTAAGAATCAGGGACTGAAGAACATTAACGGCCTGGGCAAGATTCGCCATCACTACGCGCTTGGAATGACGGTTGAAGATATTCAGTTCCATACCTGCAACCATTGCGTCACGCATGGAATTCTGCTGGTATAAGAAGCCGGGATTGGTTCCTTCCTCTACATCAAACCAGGTTCCCCACTCGCCGATTACAAGACCAATCCGATTATCGGGATCGTAACGGTTCATGATTTCCGTATGTCTTGTGATTACGGAATCGATATTATTGGCTGATTCCAGAACTCTGTAATATCCTTCATCGTCAAATTCGAGTGCACGTCCCTTGTTTCTCCAGTCGGGAATGGTATAGTAGTGGAAATCAATTCCCTGACAGGTCCAGGGCGGAAGATTCTTCATAAGTTCCTCTGTCCATTCATACTCCATGGCATTGGGACCGCTGGCAATCTTAAATAATTGGTTGCCGGAATGATTCTTGCAAAAGCCCTGATACTGTCTGTATTCATCCACATATTTGGATGCTTTCATAAGGCCGCCACAGCCCCAGCTTTCATTGCCTACACCTAAGTATTTAAGCTTCCAGGGCTTCTCCTGACCGTTCTTCTTACGAAGCTCCGTCATGGGAGAGGATGCATCGGAAGTGATATATTCCACCCACTCGCTCATTTCCTGCACGGTACCGCTTCCGACATTACCGGTAATATAAGGCTCGCAACCAACGAGCTCGCAGAATTTCAAAAATTCATGGGTACCGAACGAGTTATTCTCCGTAACGCCGCCCCAGTTGGTGTTGATAATGGATTTACGCTCGGACTTGGGGCCGATTCCGTCCTTCCAATGATATTCATCGGCAAAGCAACCGCCCGGCCATCTTAAAACGGGAACCTTAATCTGGCGGAATGCTTCAATAATATCCTTACGCATTCCTTCGATATTGGGAATATCCGAATCCTCTCCAACATAAATACCTTCATAAATGCATCGTCCCAGATGCTCCGAAAAATGACCGTAGATTTCAGGGTTAATATGACCGATGACATCCTTGGTATTCACTAACATAGTAACTTTCTTTGTAGCCATTTTTGTAACCTCCTTATTGATTTCATTATATTCTTTGACAAAAAAGACTCAATGACATATCCTATGCTTAAACTGACAAATCGTCTGATTGGAGACTGCAATGATTTTACATTCCATGGGTATTAACCTAAGACATGATGAGAATTTTCAGATAGACAGACCGTCCGGTTCCGGAGACAATCTGTTTCTTATTTTTAAGACGGAGGCTGATATTCTTTTTGGCGAAGCCGTAGTTCGTGTTAAGCCCGGCTGCTGCATTCTGTATAAAAAAGGCAGCCCACAGCGATACCGGGCGTGCCAAAAAGAATATCGCAACCATTATGTGCATTTCGACGGTATGGAAGCGAACTTCACCGGGAAGATAGACCTTCCCTGCGATACGCCGTTATATCTTGAAAATTTGGATGAGGTGGAAACGCTGCTAAAACTGCTAAGCCGCGAGCAGATTTCCGTTTCGGAGTTGAGAAAGGACAATGAAAGTCTTTTTTTGCAGCTGATGCTTAGAAAAGTGGCGGAAAACAAGATGGAAGAGAAGCCTTTGGAAGGTGACAAAAAGCATCTTGAGGAACTGAAAAACCTGCGGTCTGAGATTTATTCAACGCCGGGAAGCTATCGGAGCATTCGGGAAATGGCTGAGGCGGTAAACCTGTCTCTTTCGCACTTTCAGGCACTGTACAGTGAATACTTCCATGTGAGCTGCTATGAAGATCTTATAAATGCGAGACTGGCAGGTGCCAAGGAATTCTTAAGGCAAAGTGATATGTCAGTCAGAGAGATTGCGAGTCTGTGCGGTTACGAAAGCGATACCTGTTTCATGCGATGCTTTAAAAACAGAGTAAAAATGACGCCGTCAGAATTTCGGGCCAAGGTACGGAACTACGACTTGTTTTGAGTGCGATAGTCTTTGGGGGACAGACCGGTAATCTTCTTAAATACGCGCAGGAAATTCGAATAATCCGAGAAACCGCACTGGTATGCAATATCGGTGAGAGAGTCGTTCACATTCATAAGTTCCTCCGCACGGATGATGCGTTTATACAGGATGTATTCATATACACCTTTGTTGACATATTCTCTGAATCTGTGCGAAAGAGAAGACTCGGAAATATGGAAGGTGCTGCTGATGGACTGAATGCTGATGTCCTGCGTATAGTGTTCGTTAATGTAATGGAGGATTTCAATGATCTGACTGTCCGTATCTTTCAGCTTGTGAGAGTCCGTTTTATGGGAAATATTATCGCTTACAAGCTGGAGAATACGCAGAATTTTGGCGTAGATTTCGAGCTGCTTTTCTAAAATTAAGTTGAATTCCTCAATGGAACGCATGGATTGCTTAAAGAACTGTGCATCCTCTGCACTTATATCGGTAACGATGTGCTCGTTATTGCCGGCAATGGAGAGATACTGTGTAATGTCAATACGACCCATTCCGAGTCGTTCGAGCATATCCGTGGAGAGATAGAGGTAGCATCTTTCGTAATTAACAAGGTCACGGTCACATACGAGGCCGTGCATGTGATACGGAGGAACCACGATGAGCTGATTGGGCTTAAGCTCATATACGATATCATCGATGCAATATAAACGACCGCCTTCCAAATGGACGTATATTTCATAATAATCATGTGCATGAAGTCCCTGAGACCACATTCTCGGGGATTTTTCATAATGTGCAAAATAATCCATAGAGACCTCCGTGAAAAATTCACCTTATGATACACGCATTGCTCCGCATTTTATGCTCGCGTAATGCTAAAAACATTAAAAATTTGCTATTTTTTTCGAAAAATCGCTGCTTACTCACTTTTTTCCTTTGTATCATATTGCAACATATGCATATTTGCAAGCATAAAATGCATAGATATATGTAAAAGACGCAGATAAACTAATAGATATACAGGAAAGGAGAACTAAATTATGGCACAGTTTATTTTATCTGCATTTGCCGATGAAGCAGCCGGCAGTCTTACGGAACAGATTAAGATATTAAAGGAGGAAGGGATTTCACATATTGAATTAAGAGGTGTTGACGGAGTGAACTGTTCAGACCTTTCCATAAAGGATGCAGAGCGGATTCATCAACAGCTTACCGAAAGCGGAATAAAGCTTTCCGCACTCGGGTCACCGTATGGAAAGATTTCCATCACGGATTCTTTTGAAGAGCATCTTGAGAAGTTTATCAATTCCCTGGAGGTTTGCAAGGTGCTTGACTGCAGCCGGATTCGTATGTTCAGCTTCTATATTCCGAAGGACGAAGATCCTTTAAAATATCGGGATGCTGTACTTGCAAGACTTGAGCAGATGCTTCTTTTGGCAGAGGAAAAAGGCATTTTGTTAGTTCACGAGAATGAGAAGGGAATCTACGGCGATACGGATGACCGCTGTATGGACCTTTATAATGCCTTTTCAGGAAGATTGGGAATCGCATTTGACCCTGCCAATTACATACAATGCGGTGTGGATCCCCTGGAAGCTTATAAAAAGCAAAATAGTACAATCACATATTTCCATATGAAGGATGCATTAAAGGAGGACGGCTCCGTGGTATCGGTTGGAAACGGGAACGGCTCCGTGGAAGAAATTCTGCGAGCCGTAAACAAAACGAAAGCCGATTCCGTAATACTTACGGTGGAACCGCATCTTCATATTTTCAGTGGCTTAAGTAACCTTCAGGAAGAAAAACTTAAGCACAAAGAGTGTTATCCGGATTCAAAGACGGCATTTCATGCCGCAGTAACCGCTGTCAAAAATGTATTAGAAATAATGGAGGATTAGGCTATGCTTAAGTTGGGTATCGTAGGAGTTGGCGGTATTGCAAGCCATCATATTGAGAATATTCTGTCGGGAAAGTGTCCGGACATCGAGATTGTCGCCGCAGCCGACCGAAAGGCATCAAGGCGTGAGTATATTCGTGAGAAATTACCGAATGCGGTTGTTATGGAAGAAGGAGCAGACCTTATTAAGAGCGGGTTGTGTGATGCCGTTTTGATTGCAGTACCGCATTATCAGCACCCTGAGCTTACCATACTTGCACTTCAGAATAACCTGCATGTCATGTGTGAGAAACCGGCCGGTGTCTATACCTTAAAGGTACGTGAAATGATTGCCGAAGCAGACCGGCATCCCGAACTTACTTTTGGCATGATGTTCAATCAGAGAACGAACTGCGTATATCGTAAGATTCGTGAGATGGTACAAAACGGGGAGTTCGGCGAGCTTAAGCGTGTGAACTGGATTATTACGGACTGGTATCGTACGCAGTATTATTACGATTCCGGCGACTGGAGAGCAACCTGGGCAGGGGAAGGCGGTGGTGTTCTCCTAAATCAGGACCCGCACCAGCTTGATCTTTTGCAATGGATGTTTGGTATGCCCAAAAGAATTCAGGCATTCTGCCATGAGGCAAAATGGCACGATATCGAAGTGGAAGATGATGTAACGGCGTATATGGAATTTGAAAACGGTGCAACCGGTGTTTTTGTTACGTCTACGGGGGATGCACCCGGTACGAATCGCCTGGAAGTCACCGGTACACGGGGAAAACTGGTATGTGAGAAGGATAAACTGACCTTCTATCAGCTTAAGGCCGATGAAAGGCAGTGGTGTAAGACCGCTCAGATTGGATTCGCCATACCGGAAATGGAAGAAATAACGGTAGAAACGGATGGACGGAACGAACAGCATGTTGGGGTTCTGAATGCGTTTCATGACCATATTTTATGCGGAACTCCGCTCGTCGCGGACGGAAGGGAAGGAATCAACGGCCTTACCATTTCAAATGCCATGTATTTATCTTCCTGGACCCAATCGTGTGTGGAACTTCCTTTGGATGAAGAAAAATTTCTTGAACTTCTGAACGAAAAGCGTGCTACTTCAAAGCACAAGGAAGATCGTGAAATCTTCCTGAACGTGCATGGCAGTTTCGGAAGCAATACGAAGCAATAAATAGATGAAAAATACTGCAATAAATGCTAATATAATTAAGTTGGATATCAAAATTTCCCATTCATAGGAGATCGATATGACTTATTACATTATTTCGGCAATCATACTGGTTATGCTGGTTGCAGTAGTACTATATGTGCTTTTTAACATATTACGGAAGCACGGAAGCGACAGAACCAAGTATATTCGCGGTTTCAAAACCGGTGACTGTGCATTTGTTTACTTTTTTGCAATCCCGCTCTTTTACATGGGACAGGTTTATGCAGGCCGGCATTGGTTTTTCTCCTTCTTTAAGGCGCTTGAATACAGTGCCAAGATGGTAGTTTTGGACTTCAATATCAGCGAAGTGGAAACTCTGATGGAGGCGAACCCGCTGTTTGAAATTACGATGCTGATGTGCTTTATTATCGGCGCAGCGAATTCCGCACTGCTGTTCATTTCCCTGGTATATCAGTACATTTATTACGGATTGAGCCTGCTTCGTTGGAGATTGTCAAAAAAGAAGCATATCCTGCTTGTGGGAAACACGACGACCAACCGTGAGATTGCGGATTCCGTACAGGACGCACTTGTTTATATCTATGATGAACTTACAAAGGATGATATCAACGATTTATACGAGGAACGTTACAACTACATTATAGGAAGCTCCAAGAAGTCTCATTTTGAAGCCCTGGCCGCTCACCTTATTTGTCGGAAGCGCCCGATTGATGTCACGATTATAGTTAATACCGAGGATGACCAAAAGAATTTCGAATATGCCGGAAAGCTCACGGACATTATTAACAGGCTTTATCAGCAGGATGCCCGGGATGAGGCTGCTTCCAAAATCGATGATACCATTAAGCGATTTAAGAAGACCAATGTTTACCTGATTCGAGGCAAGAATTATTCCGCCCTTTATGAGGAAATCGAGAAGAAGTCTTACGGCTGTGTTCGTATTATTGATAAATTTTCCGAGATGGCGATTGATTTTGTGCAAAACTATCCGCTCACACAGTTTATGGATTCAAGTATCATTGACTCCGCAACTGGCCTCATAGACGATTCATACAACATCAACGTTGAATTATACGGCTTTGGTGGTGTGAACCGTGAAATTTTCTTAACGAGCGTTGCATCGAACCAGTTTATAACGATGCGTGACGGAGCGATTGTTCCAAAGAAGGTGCGTTATCACATTTTCGACCGCGAGGAAGTAAATGCAAGTCGCGATCTAGGAGTCAATTATTATCGCTACAGAAATGAAATCCTGAACAATCCGAATGTGAAGCCTTCCGATTATCTGGAGCTTCCGGAGCTCCCGGCAGATGAGTTCTTCTATAAGCTGGATATCGATTCAAGCTTCCTGTTTGATAAGATGAGCGATATCCATAAGGGCGCCAAAGAGTACACCTACGCGATTATTTCCTACGGGGAGGATATGGACAATGTATCGCTTGCCCAGAACCTCCTTAACATTGTGAAACGTTACCGAATAAAGAATTATTACATTTTTGTCCGCGTGAATGAGAATGCGGAGATGTATGATTTGTTTAAGAATGAGAATTGCTTTGCGTTCGGTGATGAGAAAGCCTTGATTTATAACATTAAGTCCATTGAGCAGAATGAGATTGTGGAACATGGTTATATGCTTCATCGGGATTATCTCCTAAACAATGCAGAAGATAAGTCACCGGCTCATATGGAAGAGGTCATGAAGCAGGCGGAATACAACTGGTTTGTGGAACTTTCCGCATTTAAACGTAAGTCGAATTATTACAGTGTTATAGGGCTTAAGTTTAAGCTGAACATGATCGGTCTCGACTTTATCAAGAAGGAAGAGGATACCTTAAATCAGGCTATCACGAGGGAAGAGTACTTCCGCATTTATAATGCCGGGAATGTCTACAATCTGACCGTGATGGAGCACTTCAGGTGGATGGCCTTCCATATTACGAACGGTTACATTCCGGCTACGATTGATAGTATTATAAATGCAAGGGATGATAACGGACGGCCCACAAATGGTCGCGATGAAGCACACTGTATTCATCCGAACATCACAACCATGGCAGGCCTTGAGGCTTTTGCACATATTAAAATGGAACGTGACGGAAGCTCTTATGAGACGGCGGACGTAATAAAGAATGACCGAATCGTAATGGAAGGGGCTTATGATACCCTTACCAGAAACGGTTATGTGCTTATTCATAAATAAAACAGATTACAACATATGGAGGCTTTTATGGCAAAATTCAGTAAGAATCCTATTATTTCCACCATGTATACGGCGGACCCTGCACCCATGGTGTACGGAGATACCATGTATCTTTACACCACCCATGATGAAGACAATCTGGTAAATAACTTTTACACCATGTATGACTGGTATTGTTTTTCCACGAAAGATATGGTGAATTGGGAGAACCATGGTGCAGTATTCTCATTAAATGATATTGAGTGGGCAGACGACCGTGCCTGGGCTCCCCAGTGCATCGAAAGAAACGGCAAGTTCTATCTTTATTGCCCGGTTCACAAGAAGGACGGTGGTATGGCTATCTCTGTAGGCGTTTCGAATAGCCCCTTTGGCCCCTTCAAGGATTTGGGATATCCTCTTATTGATGAGGGAGACTGGAACGATATCGACCCTACCGTATTTATCGACGATGACGGACAGGCTTACCTTTACTTCGGCAATCCTGAGCTTCGTTATGTGCTTTTGAATGAGGATATGATTTCCTACAACGAGGAGATTGGCATACAGAAGATTCCCATGACGAAGGAATCCTTCAAAGAGGGTGGTCACATGACCGGAACCACTTATGCGGAGGGACCCTGGTTCTACAAGAGAAACGGACTTTACTACATGGTTTATGCAGCCTTCGAAGGCCCTAAGTGCAACGAGCATCTTGCATATTCTACCTCTAAAAACCCGACTGGACCCTGGGTATATGGCGGTGTTCTTATGACAACGGAAGGCGGTACCTTCACGAACCATCCCGGAATTGCGGATTTCAAAGGCCATTCTTACCTCTTTTACCATACCGGAGAGCTACCCGACGGCGGTGCGTTCCATCGTTCCGTGTGCGTAGCAGAGTTTGAATACAACGAGGATGGATCCATCAACACCATCCCGAAATGCAGCGGCGTAGCCGAAGTGTAATTAGGGACGGGGGTTTTTAGCACATTAAAGCGTTAGAGCACTGCCGGGCGTTGCATCGGGGCCGCTCCGTTCTGCATGAAAAAGCGGCTCCTGCCGGCACTGGCGAGAAGCAATTCATATAGGGCGAATCGATTCGCGGAGAGGGATAGGTTTTCTTAGTGTTTTGTAGGCACGCAGCAACGCCCGGCCCGGATGGTCGGGCGAGGCCGATACGCGACACGGACGGCGCGTAGAGGC
>JAZLJD010000049.1:0-20970 GCA_045617725.1 Lachnospiraceae bacterium | reverse complement strand
ACTCGCAACCGCTTCGCTTGTTGCTCGTTAAAAGTAGTTGCTCCGCAACTACTTTTACATTATAGTTTATCTTCATTTCAAACGCAACGATTGTATTGTAAATGGACAGGTTTCGGGGTATAATAACTTTTGTTTTTGCATTCTTTGCATTTATTTTTTTGGAGGTAACAAACATGAATAACAAATGGATTCGCGGTGCGATTCCCGCATTGCTTCTTCACTGCAGTATCGGTACCGTATACTGCTGGTCAACCTTTTCCGGTGAGATTGCCGAAACCATCGGTGCTACGACCGGTGCGGTAGGTTGGGCTTTCTCTCTTGCGATCTTCTTCCTTGGTATGTCCGCAGCATTCCTGGGCGATGTTGTAGAGAAGAACATTCACAAATCTTCCCTGATTGCAACCATCTGCTTCACGATTGGTATGGTTGGTACAGGCTTTGCTATCAAGCTTAAGAGCCTTCCCTTAATCTTCTTATTCTACGGTGTCATCATGGGTATCGGTCTTGGAACCGGTTATCTTTCTCCCGTAAAGACCTTAATGCTCTGGTTCAAGGACAAAAAGGGTCTTGCAACCGGTCTTGCCGTAGCAGGCTTCGGCGCTGCCAAAGCAATTGCAACCCCGATCATGCAGTCCATCTTAAATAAGTTCGATGGTGACCCCGCTCCCATGTTCTGGATTATGGGTGCTGTATACTTCGTAATGATGTTCATCGGCCACTTACTTCTTAAGAAACCTTCCGATTGGGTTGAGCAGCACGCTGAAGGCGGCCTCAAGGCATTCTTCAAGACACTTTACTCAAACTTCAAAACCAGCTTCACCAACAAGACCTTCATCGGTATCTGGCTTATGTTCTACATCAACATTACCTGCGGTCTTGCGCTTATCTCCCAGGAGAAGCAGATTTTCACCGTAATCGGTCTTTCTACCGCCGTATGTGCTACCCTCGGTACCGTAACCGCCATTGCCAATGCAGCAGGTCGTCTCGGTTTCTCCGCATGGGCTGACGGTCTTAAAGATCGTAACACCATTTACAAATTGATCTTCATCCTTTCCATCGCTTTCACAGCTGCAACCATTCTTACCCGTGGTATTGAGAACGGCAACGGCAACATGATCTTGATTGTTCTTTGCTGCGGCCTTCTGATTATGGTAAATGCAGGCTACGGCGGTGGCTTCTCCAACGTTCCCACCCTTCTTTCCGATCACTTCGGAATGGGCAAGATTTCTTCCGTTCACGGTATGTGCTTGTCCGCATGGGCCTTCGCAGGTCTGACCGGTAACCAGGTAGCCAATTTCATCGTTACCCACACCGGTACCAAGACTCCCAAGGACAATCCTGTAGGTTATCAGAACGTACTTTACTTCACCGTTGTGCTCTACATCATCGCTCTCATTATCTGCTGCACGATGATTCCCAAGCTCAACAATAAGGCCAAAAAGGAAGCTCAGTAAGCTCCCCGGCTTTCCATCATAGTAACAACAAAGGCTTAGGTTCCTCATCAGCTGAGGTGCCTAAGCCTTTTTAATTTCTCAATCCTGTTATGCGGTTGTTGTATTCTATTCCTGACCGCGCAGCGCGATAATCGGGCCGCCCGTGCCGTTAATATAATCGCCTGTAATCGTAACGCGGCCGATATTGGAATCCTTCGGAATCTCGTACATAATATCCAGCATGAATTCCTCGATGATGGCCCGAAGTGCTCTCGCGCCGGTATCCCGATTCATAGCCTTCTCCGCAATCGCCGATAAGGCACTGTCGTCAAAAATAAGTTCCACTTCATCAAGTTCCAGGAGCTTCTGATACTGCTTCAAAATCGCATTCTTGGGCTCCTTCAGAATCTTAATCATTGCGTCCTTATCAAGACCCTCCAGCGTACAAATAATAGGAAAACGGCCCAAAAATTCGGGAATCATTCCAAACTTCCGAATGTCCTCCGTCGTCACGTACCGAAGGATATTTTTCTCTTTGTCGTACTTATCCTTAAGGTCTGCGTTAAAGCCGATCGCCGTCTGCTTATTGAGACGCTGCTTGATTATTTCTTCCATATCCGGGAACGCACCACCCACGATAAAAAGAATATTTCGTGTGTTGATGGTCGTCAGAGGAACCATTGCATTCTTGCTGTTAGCACCGACCGGCACTTCCACCTCAGCGCCCTCTAAGAGCTTCAACATGCCCTGCTGAACCGACTCGCCGCTGACATCGCGGGAGTTGGTATTATGCTTTTTGGCAATCTTATCAATCTCATCAATGAAGACGATACCGCGCTCTGCCTTGTCGACATCGTTATCCGCTGCCGCGAGGAGCTTGCTGAGCACCGACTCGATATCATCGCCGATGTAGCCCGCTTCCGTAAGACTGGTCGCATCCGCAATCGCAAGAGGCACATCCAGAAGGCGAGCCAGCGTCTTGACAAGGTAAGTCTTGCCGCAGCCCGTGGGGCCCAAAAGCATGATGTTCGACTTCTCAATCTCGATGGAATCCATCGTATCGGTCGCTACTCGTTTATAGTGATTGTAAACGGCTACCGAAATGACCTTTTTGGCATGCTCCTGACCGATTACATATTCATCCAGCTGCTCGCGAATCTTATGGGGCACCGGTATATTCTTAAGGTCGATGGCCGGCTCCGGATTCTCCTTGCGCTTTTTAAGGCGCTGGCGGTTCGGTACGCTTCCCTCGCCCGGAAAACCGGACATGTCAAACACAATACCGGGGAATGACTGCGAAAAAGCATTCATGTCCAGTGTGCCATCCTCACGCACCGCATTCTTCATGGTCGCATTAATTTCGTCCGGTGTCGGGAAATGCTCCGCTCCGGGCATGAAACCGCCTCCGTCAAAAGCATTCATCATGTCCAGCGTACGCTGCATGCAGTCCTGACACACGCAGACATGATTCGGCAAATGCATCATCTTGCCTGCCTTGGACGTCGGGCGATGGCAGACAAAGCACACATCCTCGTATTCATCCTGGTCGTCCGTATCCTGATTCACAGGTTCCGTGGTACCGGTCTCCTGTTCATCTACTTCTTTAAAATCCATATATTCCTGATCGTTCATTCTATCCTCTCAATCCGTAATTTAGTTCTTCACTGCATCGCAGCCTTCAAATCCTTCACCGTCTCGTTCGAAACGAATCGGTTCATGGTTTCATAAACCTCCGGGCATTCCTTCTTAAGAGAAACCACAGCCCCCTTCTGCAAAAAACAATGTGTAGAAGTTCCGCAGGCATAAAGCTCGTTCGTATCCGCGTCTACAATCGCGTACACCCATGAAGAACGAACCGCACGATTCTCTGTAAGGGCCGCACGAATTTCCACCGTACAGCCAAACCGTGCCGATTTATGATATTCACAATTGACGGTCAATACAGGGCAGATAAAGCCCATCTCTTCAAGCATGGGATAGGGCGTTCCCATCTCCTCCATCGCCTGAAGCCGAATCTCCTCAAACCAGCGAATGTAATTCGAATGATGAACTACCTGCATGGCATCCGTCTCATAGTATTGTACTTTGCGTTTTAATCGAAACATTTCACTATCCTCTCAACTCGCAATTAAGTTATTTTACCATAAGCCGGAATGAATGAAAAGTAGTTAAGCAGGGGCCGCGGCACGATTGTGTCGCGGCCCCCGGAAGAGGAGAAAATGTTATTCTTCTATTTCATAAGTGGTACCTAAAGTTACCGTAGTCTCGGAATATACATAATTACCGGAACGGCTGTTCATTCTTGCGAACTTGACCGTAACCTGCGTTCCTGCAGGATATTCCTTAATAAATTGTTGCAATTCCTCAATGGTTGCAACCGATTGACCGCCGATGGCTACGATAATATCGCCACGCTGCAGGCCTGCATTATAAGCGGCTCCATTCTCATAGATTGTATTGATGACTACACCGCTGTGCAGTTCATCGGGTAATTCGGCCTGTTCGGCAACATCCTCTGTAAGGGAGAATCCCTTAATTCCCAGGAAGGTACGAGGAATCGTATTCATAAGTTCCTCGATAATGGGAATGGCATCACTGATAGGGATTGCATATCCCATACCTTCCACAATGGTACCTCCGGTCTTGGCCGCATTAATGCCGATTACTTCACCATGGATGTTAAGTAAGGCTCCACCGGAGTTGCCGGGATTAATTGCAGCGTCGGTCTGGATGTAATAACGTCCTTCTTCATTGGCCAGTTCACGATGCAGAGCAGAAATGCAACCGGTGGTAACGCTCTGTCCATATCCGAGGGCATTACCGATAGCGATTGCAGGCTCGCCTACCTTCAGGTCATCGCTGGATCCCATCGTTGCTATGGCAATGGCTTCCTTTGTTTCTTCCGAAAGATCGTCAAGATTTACTGCAATGACTGCAAGATCCTTTTCGGCCGCAGTGCCCTTAACATGGGCGCTTCCTATGGTTTCATCAATAAACTGAACTTCGAGTTGCTCCGTTTTCTCAATAACATGGTAATTCGTAACGATAAGAAGCTCATTGTTGTTCTGTGCTACGATGATACCGGAACCGGTAGTGCCTCCCGACTGTGTCTGCGGTCCGTAAAACAGGTCGTTGTAAGTAACCGTGTAGTAACTCTTAATTGCTACTACTGCCGGCATAACGGCACCGGCTACATCCGATACATCCAAAACGGTTGCCGTTACCTGTCTGTCATCACTCGACTTAAGAAGAGAAGCGGTTGTATTCAATTCGGTCTGCTGTTCTATGTATTCAGAGAGTTCATTGCCGGACCTGGAAGTTTGTTGTTCCTGTTGCAACTGTACCGGCTGCCTTGCAACCACGCGATCCTCATATCTGCTAATTAATTGCTTCATACCGTAAATGCCGGCTCCGATAAATAAGCCAAAGAATGCGGTGAGCAAAACGGCTGCAATTGTAATGCCCCAGAAGTTGCTCTTCTTTTTCTTATGGCCACGTTTCCCTGTCTCAGGTTCCGGGGTACGATACGCGATTTCAGAATATCCCGTAGGTACCTGATAATAAGCACCCGTATACGGCTGACCGGCTCCCTGATTGCTTCCGTTCTCGCCACCAAAGGCTTGCTTGCTGCCTGCGGCAGCTGCATAGTACTGAGGCTGTGCCTGTTGCATGGGCTGCTGCACAGGCTGCTGTACGGGCTGCGGCACAGGCTGGGCCGGTTGCATGGGTTGCTGTACCTGCTGCATGGGCTGCTGCATGGGCTGAATCGGGGTGCCCTGTGTAAATACAGGTTGTACCGGCTGCGGCTGTACAGGCTGGGCCATCGGTTGAACCGGCTGATATCCTCGATAGGAATATGTGCCATACTGCGGCTGCTGTACAGGCTGCGGTGCGGGCTGTACCGGCTGCGGTGCAGGCTGTACCGGCGTAGACTCCTGTATGGAAGGAGCAGCCTCCTGCTCCACTGCATCCGGTTGCGGGCCTGCCTGCGGTTGCTGATTTATCTCCGTGCTGTTAATTTCATCATCTGTAAACATTCAATACCTCCATAGAGAACTGCACTCCGTCCTCTTTAACATGTTCAGTCTACAGTCAATTTGTGTTGTTTTTGTGAAGTTTTTAGGGACGTTCCTTTTGTCACGAGGATGTGTACTTTGTCACGAGGATGTGCACTTTGTCATGAGGATGTGTACTTTGTCACGAGTATGTGTACTTTGTCACAAGGATGTGCACTTTGTCACGGTAGTTTGCATAATATGAGACATTGCTGTTTTACTGGTTGCTGCTCTGGGCATTCTGAAGAAATACATCGATTTTTCTAGATATGCTCCTGCTCGATGCAGGAATCGGAAGATAGGACCATTTTCATCGGGAAATGTGCCTCATGCGATTTCCCGATGCCGGGTAGCCAAAAAATAACCCGGGAAGCCAAGAAGTAACCGAGGAGCACAAGAAGCACCCGGGAAAATGCGAATGTGCAAAAGTACACATGCTGGTGCAAAAAGGACCTAATGCAAGAAAAAAGAGCGCCGAAGCGCTCTTTCAAAAGCAATATAGTCGATTACGCAAACTCAACCGGGACATCCTGAAGGGATGCTCCGCAGCTGTAACACTGCGTATGCGAACCATTTTCTTTAGAACCGCAATTAGGACATATTTTAAATCCCGTGGGTCTGTCTTTTCCGCATTCGCATTTTTCCGGGTGCTTCTTGTGCTCCTCAGTTACTTTTTGGCTCCCCGGCATCGGGATAATCCGCGGTAGCAATTCCCGATGTCATTTTTCTCTTAAAAATAGTCCTCCAGACATCGAGAAATCGAATGAGGCACATTTCCCGATGAAAAATGGTCTCGAAATCCAACAAATCCTACATCGCGGCCAAGTATATCAAGAAACATCGATGTATTTTTTCGGAATGCCCGGTTTACACGCCCGATAAAGTAGCAATACGCCATGTTATGTAAACCGCTATGGCAAAATACACATCCCTGTGACAAAGTACACATCCTCATGACAAAGTACACATCCTCATGACAAAGTGCACATCCTCATGACAAAAGGAACGTCCCCATTTACAACCCTGCTCTGCGCATACCGTCCTCTTCGGCGCTTCTGCCGTAGCCCTTGGTGGCATCGATGCCTTCCACGGCGCGGCGGCGTGCGTTCTGCGGCCAGTACTCGCGATTCATGGTATATTTATATATTTTCTTTTGGGAATACTTTTTGTAGCGGAGACCGCGACGGTAACCCAGATATTTGTAAGCGGAAGTGATGTAAAGTCCGATTACCTTAGAGCCCTTTCCAATCTTGCGAAGGTACTCTGCGGTCATGCTTACAAGCTTCCGGCCCTCGCCGAGGGGAGGGATTCCTTCAAATATCTCGGGATGATCCGCATGGGACACCGCGATGTCGAAGTTCCGACGCATCTGCTCACGATTCGTATAATTGTGGGAATGGAACACGCAAGCATCCGCCGCATAAGCGATACCGTAGCCCTTTTGCATGGCGGTATACGCGTAAATCATGTCTTCATTCAAAATCGTGCACTTAATGAAACCACCCAGTTCCTCATAAACCTTTTTCTTATACATCGCACATACATTGGAAAAAAAGTACGTCTTGATTCCGAGTCGGTCAAGGTCCTTTAAGGTCTTCACACAGGATTCTGCGGGATAGTTGAAGTTACGCGTAAAGCCTTCTATTTCGCTTGCATCCTCGTTCGGCTTCTGACGCGCGTAGGAAGCCGCCACATCGGAAGGCGCTGCGGCTTTCACAAGGCGCTCCACCAAAAATTCATCCTCGGGGATGGCATCATCCGTCATCATAAGGACGAAATCCGCATCGGAATGGCGCATTGCCACATCACGGGTCTTGCCGTGATTGAATTCCTTGCGGGACAGATGGGATACCTGAATATTTTTGTGCTTTTCAATAAATCCACGCCCGTACATAAAGGCGTGGAAGTATTGTTCTTCGGTATTTACAACATAAATCTTGTCAATACGAACGGTTTGACAAAGAAGTTTTTCAAGGCAGGCAATCAGCTTTTCTGTCGGCTTGTAGGTCAGAATGACTGCATCTACTGTCATACTATTGACGGAACTCCTTTACAGTGTTTTCTATCGTCTCGTTGATTTCGGAAATGGTCGTTCCTACTTCATATTCCGTATCATCGAACAGATACTTATGAAGCTCTTTTACGTTGCTTTCAAGGTCTGTAGCAACTACACAGTCTCCGGGGCCGCTGATACTTACGATTTCCTTCTCAAACGGGAATCCGGTAGAGTCTACAATCTTATAATCGCTTACATCTCCCAGCAGTGCAACTACATCCTCAATGCTAAAGGAGGTATATACCTTCGGCATAACTGCATTGGCAATCTCGGTAAGCTTGGTAACAGAACAGGTCTGTGCCTTATCTGCAATTAACTTGATTACGTTACGCTGACGCTCGGTACGAACAAAATCGTTGCCGACATAACGGATACGGCAATAAGCGGTTGCCTGAAGTCCGTTCAGAGTCTGAAGACCGGGTTCGGTCACAGCGGTATAGTCAACGCCCTCGGTTGCGTAGTAATTCTTTTTGTCATCCGTCTCGCCTACGATACTGATCTGGTAGTTGTTTAAGTGGATGATTTCTTCCTGCTTCACATCGATATCGACGCCGCCCAAAGCGTCAATGGCATCGGTCAATCCGTCAAAACCTACCGTTACGAAATCCGTAATGTTGAGGCCTAAGTTCATGTTGAGCATACGAAGTGCCTCTTTGGCGCCGCCAAAGGCATATGCTGCGTTACACTTCTGGTATGCGTTGGAAGCCTTGTAATCCTTCAGCTGGCCATCGCTATTGGCCTGAGCAATGTAAAGATACGTGTCACGATATACGCTGCACAGCTTCACTTCCTTGGTCTCGCGATTGATGGAAGCGATGATGATACAGTCGGTACGCGTGCCGTTGGAAAGCTTGCCCTCCGTAGAGTCAACACCAAACAGAGCAATATTCCAATATTTGTCCATAGCGGGAGTACTTGTAGAGCTTACATCATCTGAGATATTCCCTGATGTGCCCGGGGTGTTGCCGGCAGGATCCGATACCATAACATCGACCGGCTTAATGACGATTTTGTTGACACCGCGATCACCGGTACCATTGATAACAACAATCAGAATTGCCGCTGCTGCAATAAGCATAAGAATCTCAACGACAATAAGAATTACACGATTACGTTTCTTACCCATAGTAAAAACCCTTTCGAAATGACCTGCTTTGTAAAGGATACGATTCTAGCAGGCGTTTTTGTTGACGAACCCCGTAAAAATGGTCATCACAAGAATCTTTAGGTCAAACCCAAGCGTCCAATTCTCGATGTAATAAATATCACAATCGATACGACCGCGTATGGAAGTGTCTCCGCGATATCCGTTGACCTGTGCCCATCCGGTCATTCCGGGGCGAACCTGATGCTTCACCATGTAACGCGGAATTTCTTCCTTAAACTTCTCAACATACTGCGGTCTCTCCGGTCTTGGACCAACCAGAGACATATCACCCTTGAGTACATTCACTAATTGAGGCAATTCATCCAGACTGGTATTGCGAAGAAAATGACCGATTTTGGTAACGCGCGGATCCCCCTTTGTCGTCCAGCCGCCACGTTCATCCTCTTCCGTCTGTTGAACCATCGTGCGGAATTTATACATCATGAAAGGTTTGTTATGAAGTCCGACACGTTCCTGCTTAAAAATAATAGGACCGGGTCCCGAACACTTCACTGCTATTACTTCAAAGAGCATAACAGGCGAAAAAATAAGAAGACAAAACAGCGATCCCAGAATATCGACACAACGCTTAATCGCCTGATTGATTCCGCTTGATAAGGGAACATGGCGAATGTTGATAACGGGAAGTCCCAAAAGATCTTCTGTATAGGGCTTACTGGGAATAACACTGTTGTAATCGGGAATGAACTTCGTATGAACACCGGATTTCTCGCACAAAGCGACGATACTCTCCAGCCTGCCGTAATCCTTCAGAGAAAGCGTAATTGCAATCTCATCCAGCTTACTTTCGGGAAGGATGATAGACAGATTATCAACCGTTCCCAAGACCTTAACCCCACGATAATCAATACCGCGTTCGGCATGATCGTCCAAAATACCTCGTACCACATATCCCCATTCGGGATTCATGCAGATACGGTCGATGAACTCCAGTGCAGCCTTCGAGTAACCAACCAAAAGTATGTACTTCATGTTGTACCCACGCTTGCGTACGTTCTGCAAAAACAGTTTGACGCAGAACCGATAGAGGCCATCGAGCACGATATTAAAGCCGATAAACAAGCCTAACATCTTACGTGAAAAATCTTTAAAATCCAACACGTAAAGAATTGCAAGAAACAATAAAAGACCGACGATATTGGCTTCAATAATATGAATAAACTCGTCGGTGTGCTTCGAAATACGTTTCGAAGCATACAGGTTAAATACCGAATAAAGTAACAGATAGCCGGGAATCAGGAACAGCAGAGCCATCATGTAGGTCTGTGCCGGAAGTACTCCGACTCCTGTTTCCAGCGGTATCAAGCCTGTTCTGAAACGTACATACCACGCAAGCACATAGGCAATGGTAGTAACAATCGCGTCCAGAATAATATGCAACTGATTAAGAAATTTCTGATTATCTTTAATCAAGATATCCACCTGCTCATTTCATGCACTTTGACATTTTACTACAAAGTTGTGAAAAGCACAACCCACCTATCTTGTGCCCACCGCGGCGAAGAGGCCATAAATAAGCATCCACTCCGCATGCATCCGTCCCTTAAAAGTGCGGTTTTTCGCGGGTACGCGGCATTTCCGCCCCGTTGAAAACGACAGCTTAAAGCCTGCAGAAAGCCCCTTCAGATAGGTTTTTATGAACCCTTTCTTTAGGAAGAAAAGTATCTTCACAAGGAATCCAAAAAGTAAGAACGGCATATGCAGAATATTCTGCAAAACCGAAAGATTCTTATATAAAATGTACACACTGTTACGGGCTGCGTAAAAGGTCTTCATTTCGCTTCGGCCACCGCCCGTGGCGGCACTTCCGAAGTGAAGCACGCGTGCCTTCGGCGTAAAGACATTCCTATACCCCAAAAGCAGAGCACGCCAGCCCACATCAACATCCTCGAAATACAGAAAATGCTTCTCATCAAACATTCCGATTTCCGAAAGGACCTTCGTTCTGTAAATCGAAGCTCCGGCGCAGGAGGAAAAGATATCGTATTCCTTCGTTCGCGAACTTGCTCTTTGGCCACGGCCGATATTTAAGGGCCAGCCGACAATCGTGTTCACATCGCCCGCTCCGTCGATAAGCTCCTCATTCTGCATGGAAAGCATCAGAGGATTCACGGAGAATACCCGCGTATCGCCCGCAATGCGCTCTTCCAGTGCCTTTGTAAAGCCCGGATATGCCTTAATGTCGCTGTTTAGGAGAAGCACAAACTCCGTTTCCGTCCGTTTGATGCCTTCGTTCACGGCTCTTGAGAATCCGTAGTTCTCGGGAAGTTCCACGACCGAAACCGTGGGGTAATTGTTTTTTACGAAGGATACGCTGCCGTCCGTAGATGCATTGTCCACCAAAATAACAGCCGCCGCTGTTCCCACCACGCTGTCGAGGCAGTCCTTTAAAAAACGGAGGCCGTTATAATTCGGAATTACGATGGTTGTGTTTTGTGCCATCTCGGGTCGCATACAATCTTATATCCTTTCGACTGCAAAAAAGTACACACAAACTGTCCTTTGCCGATATCGTCCGTAAGTCCGCTTTCCGCAAGTGCCGCAAGCACTTCCGCCTCAAGCGACGGGCGAATCGTCATGGAACTGAACGTGGCGGCCGCTACCGTATGCTGGCTCGCAGCCAGGCACATATAACCGAGATAGCCGCGGCGCATTCTTAAAAACTCCACGCTGCCGTCCTTAAGGAGCGGTCCGCCTGCGATGCGGCCCCGCTTGTATTGATAGTTGCAAACAGCGCCGAATTCCTCCCTTGCGGTGAATTCGTCCTGTTCATATTCCACATAATAGTGTCCGACATGCTCCTGTTGCGTAACACGCGCATGATATCCTTTAGCATCGCAGTAATCCTGGATTGCCTTACGGCCCATCTCATACGCATACTGCTTGCTTTTTGGATTGGCCGCGGTCGAACCGGTATGCCATCTCCAGTGATAAAGAACATACGGGACATGGATGATATAATTCTCGGGCTTTTGGCCTTTTTCTTCCACATAGGAAAGTACATCCAGTACCAGTTTGAAATCCTGAGAGCCTTCATACGCCTCACTCAAACGAAGCTGCTTAAGGACATCCGTCTTAAATACGGAAAGATGACAAAGATAATTGTTCGTAAGAAGCTGTTCCTTGTCAAAGTCACGCTTGTAGTTCGGCTCGAAGAACTCACTCGCATCGCCGTTGCACTTGTCCTCGTCGGAGTAAAAAAGAATTCCTTCGGGATACGTTTCAATGGCGGAAGCCATTCTGGAAAGAGCATCCTTTGTAAGCAGATCGTCATGGTCCAAAAGAGCCGTATAGTCTCCGGTTACAAAGGCAAGGCCTGCATTCGTGTTGCCGGCGATTCCATAGTTTTTGGCAAGATGATGGTAGGAAATACGCTCGTCGTCGTACTTCCTGACGACCTCGCTCACGATGGTACGCGGGCGAATGCTCTGAGGGCCCGACGAGAAATCATTCTGCACGGAGTAATCCCTGCTGGCATCGGCAATCACCAGTTCCCAGTTCGAATAGGTCTGGGCAAGCACGCTTTCTATAAGAGCCGCAAGGTACTCGGGCTTTGTCTCATAGGCCGGCACCAAAACGGAAATCTTCCCGGCGGACAGGCAGGATTCCCGAAGGCCACAAAGTAATGCCTCGTCCGGTTCCCTATAGGTGTAGTGCTGCTTTTTGGCCTCGAAAAGGCGTTCCCATACCGCAAACCAGGTCTTCTTAATGCCGTTTCGCTGTATGTAATATAAAGTTTTCTTTAAGTTGTTTTTATTAACTACGCTCAAGCTGTCCCCTTTAGATGAGTGCCTTCAATGCTTCCGTAAGAGCCGTTACGCGGGCACGGGCGTCCTCTAAGGAAGTGCCCTTAACACCCATGTAGAACTTAATCTTGGGCTCGGTTCCGGAAGGACGTGCACAGCACCATGCATCATCGTTCAAATCAAAATAGAGTACATCGGAATTCGGAAGGCCGGTGGAGCTTACCTCGCCGGTTGCAAGATCGATTACCTTATCCAGCTTGTAATCACGCATCTTAAGCACCTTGTAATCGCCGATTTCCTTGGGAGGGTTCGCACGAAGCTTGCTCATGATGGCGGAAATCTGCTCTGCACCGTCAATGCCCTTTAAGGTAATGGTGTAGAGGTCTTCCTTGAAGTAACCGTACTTCTCGTACATATCAAGCATCATGTCCCAAAGCGTGATTCCCTGCTTCTTACAATAGGAAGCAACCTCGCAGAGGCACATAACGGCAACAATGGCATCCTTATCTCTGGCGTGGGTACCTGCCAGGCAGCCGTAGCTCTCCTCAAGACCGAATACGTAGTTGTAGGTATTCTGCTCAAGGAACCACTTAATCTGCTCGCCGATATACTTAAATCCGGTCAGAACTTCCACCATATGAACATCGTACGCTTTGGTAAGAACATCGGCCATATTCGTGGTAACGATGGTCTTTACAAGTGCGGGATTTACAGGCATGGTACCGGTCTTTCTCTTTTCGCGAAGAAGGTACTCTGCAATCAGCATGCCGGACATATTTCCGGTAAAGGAAACATACTCACCGCTCTTTTTGTCGAGGGCATATACGCCCAGGCGATCCGCATCGGGGTCGGTAGCCATAACGATGTCGGCACCTACCTCACGAGCCAGCTTCAGTGCCAGCGTGAAGGCCTTGGGATCCTCGGGATTCGGGTAGTCAAGCGTTGTAAACTTCGGATCGGGAAGTTCCTGCTCGGGAACCACATACACATTCTTAAAGCCCAGTTCTGAAAGCACGCGGCGAACGGGCTTATTACCGGTTCCGTGGAACGGGGTGTAAACAATCTTAATGTCGCCGGCTACTTCCGCGATGATTTCGGGATGGATGATCTGCTTTTTGAGTTCAACCATGTAAGCATCATCGATTTCTTCCAAAACAGGAATATAAAGTCCCTGTGCAACGGCCTCCTCTTTGGCCATGGTCTTAACCTTGTGGAAATCCGTAACCGCATTCACACGGGCAATAACCTCCTGATCTCTGGGTGCGGTGATCTGCGCACCGTCCTCCCAGTAAACCTTGTAACCGTTGTACTCGGGGGGATTATGGCTGGCCGTTACAACAATGCCGGCGGTACATTTTAAGTATCTTAAGGCAAAAGACAATTCCGGTGTGGGACGCAGTTCCTTAAATACGTACGCCTTGATTCCGTTCGCATTTAAACAAAGAGCTGCTTCATCCGCAAATTCGGGGCTCATAAAGCGGGAATCGTAAGCGATTGCAACGCCCTTGTCCTGTGCCCCCTGCTCGAGAATGTAGTTGGCAAGACCCTGGGATGCCTTGCGAACCGTATAGACGTTCATACGGTTGCTTCCGGCTCCGATTACACCGCGAAGTCCGCCGGTGCCGAAGGCCAGGTTCTTGTAAAAACGATCCTCAATCTCCTTTTCATTCTGTTCAATGGCCTTAAGTTCTGCTTTGGTATCCTCATCAAAGTAGGAATCCTCCAGCCAAAAACGATATTCATCCATATAGCTCATGTTTATTTCCTCTCTTTCTGTTTCTATATTAATAATTTAATTCCACTGTTTCTGTAAAATTCGCAGGCCCTGCTGCCGCCCACGGCGTGTCCCCAGATTTCGTACTCGCCGCTCTCAAGAAGCCTTCGGTCAAACCGACAGTCGAAGCCGGAAAGTCCGATGTGCTGCTGTCCCCGAAGCAGTGCAGCCACATCACGGCGTAAGACGCGTACCACGGGAATTTCATAATTGGTATTACGGCCCTTTAAGCAGAGCGAAAAACGAAAGCATGCATTGTCCATGCCCGGCACGAACTGCCAGCCCGTAATTCTGACTTTCTCACTGCCCACACATGTCATGGCTTCCTCGACCGTAACCACCAGGCCTTCCTGGTTTCCGTCCGCATTCGAAAGGTCTGCTGCCTTTATGTGACTGCATTCCTCATAGTTATACGGATACCGGCAGGAGAAGGAATCTCCCGAATCGCACAGGTTCGGTGACCGGAAGGGGTCATAGCCGATCATGTCCGGATGCTTTTCATAGACGTACAAAAGATCCGCCTCGTGACGTTTTCTTTTGGCATCATCGCGTAAATCCGAACCCCGCGAATAGGATTCGTGGTGAATAAGGACGACATCGTTCCTTACTACATTGTAATACCCTGCCTTAAAGAGGCGGAAGCACAGTTCCACATCGTTTTGGGAACGCGCCAATCGCTCGTCAAAGGCCCCGACCTCCTTAAATTTCCCGGCCGCAATCAGCATACAGGCTGCCGATACTGCCAGTACATCATAGGTCAGACGGTTATTGCCCATATAGTAAACGGGTCCGTCGTCACGCCCGCACAGGAGGTTTCCGCTGAAGCCGGAAAAATTACCGATGCCCACGTGCTGCAGGCGGTGCATGTCCGGATATCGCATTCTGACCGACACGGCACCCACTTCCGGAAGCATGGCCTCTCCCAACATGCTTTTTAGCCATCCCTTCGTAGTTACGCGGGTATCGTCGTTCATAAAGAGCAGGTATTCCCCGGTTGCAAGCAGTGCGGCTTTATTGCAGATGGCGGCAAAATTGAATTCTGCCGGTTCATAATGATATCGGAAATCATACTTCACCGCAAGCTTTTCAATCCGTGCCTTATTCCGCGCCGAGCTCCCGTTATCCGTGACGAGAATCTCAAGGTCTTCGTACTCCGTGTACTCCCGAATACTTGCAAGACATTTCTCCAGCATCTCGGGATTGTCCTTGGAGGGAATGATGATGGAAATCGTCGGCTCCAGCGTCGTCTCGTACCTTAGGTGCGAAAAACCATCCGCCTCATGGATTACTGCAGGTCTCGACTGCAACCGGCTTATGCGAAGTCGCATGGCATCGTATTGCCTGCCGGAGCCTAAAAGGAATTCTTCTTCCTCTCTTATGTGGAACAGTACCTTGGGAATGTGTCCCACTTCGCCTTCCTTTCGGGCATCCGGTGAGATTCCCGTGAAGGGTCCCAAAAGGTACAGAAGATATTCATATACATTCACTCTGTAAGAGGTCGATTCAAACCAGTAATAATCGGGCAGGAGGCTACGCCTTACGGCCCAGATATTTCCGATGTAGTTAAAGGCCGATAAGGTGTGCGGAGACCATTCCGGCTTAAAGATGGGAGCATAGAACCCACCTGCGCCGTTTACATGATCCTCATCCGCATATACCAGCATGGCCTTCGGATGCGTTTCGAAATAGTACGCGATTTCCTTTTTGGCGTCCTCGGTCATCTTACCGTTGCCCGATACAAAAACCACATACGGGGCACCCCTTCGACCGGGCGTAAAATTGCCGCATAAGTGGTCCATGCGGATGACTTCGACGTTCGGAAGCAGCATTCCGTCATACGGCGGCCGCTCTTTCCTGTGCTCCGCAAGGAAGGCCTCGTACGCATTGCACTTCTTATGAAGCTCCCTCTTATAGGAAAAAAGCATGCTGCGGCAGTGAAGCTCCTGATACAGAAGTCGCGGTGCCGTCAGCACATAATCCTCGGATTTCTGAATCGCACTGCTTACGGAATTCTCCGGCTTACCGTTTTGTGTCTCCACGATCGGTACGGTGACTTCCGAAGCATTCTCCCTGACATTTTTGACGGTTTCAAGAAGCTCTGCGATGCTGTACTTATTGCCGCTTATGGAGGTGGCAAACTCGCGATACTTGCGAATATAGCGGTCCATATCCTCCGCGTGCACTCCGATGGCCGTGTACAGGCCGGCAAAATCGACCTGCTCCCTTAAAGGAACGCCGGCACTCTCATACTCGTAAATGGCCGGGAACAGCATCTCCTCGGGGGGAATGCTCTCCTCCACGCAAAACTCGCAATCGTCCAAAAACCAGGTTCCGTCATCCGAAATCCGGACCGAGGAAAACCGCAGATTCAGGATGCTGATGGCCATCTTCCTGCCATACCGCAGTTCCTCGCAAAATCGGTCAAACAAATCCCGGAAGCCCTCGTAGTCATTCTCCGAAAGCCGTTCATCCAAAAGGGTGGTAAGCGACTTCGAATGAATCAGCGGTCGAATCAGGATATCCTCATCCTTACGACAATCCGGTACCATCATTCCGTCGTCGCGGCAGTATCGTTCGGAAAGAAGCAGGTACGCACGGTACATATTCGCGATATGGTTTTTGGCCTCCGAGGTCATCGGATGATGCACAATCTTAAGGCCGCCCGGCATGAGAGAATCCTTTACAACATCCGTCCTTATGGCAAAACAGTCACGGCGCTGCGTGTTGTAGTGAATGGAAATCGGATAGTTCTGCCTGGTCTTTGAAAACAGGGCAAACTGCTCTCCCCCGGCATTTTTATATTCCCGAGCGGACCGGATAATCTCCGGAAACGCGCAGGACGGATACGCCGCATAAAACGTCGCATTCTTAAAAGCATCCTTATGAAGGAGCGTCTTCCGCTCGCTGCTGGGCAAAAAAAGAAGCACGCCGCGGGCATCCAGAAGGTCATAGCAGGCTTCGATCAGCCCCTTGACCATCTCAAGGTTATAGGCCGAAAACATGGCACTGTCGAGATTCACCACGATGAGCGAAAAGTACATCTGCGCATCGGCCAGAACGGTCAGCGCGCGACCTACATCCATGTTAAGGAGTTTAAAATCCCGCTCCGTGCGAAATCTTGCGGAAAGAATATCGGCATACAGACGGTCCTGTTCCACAGCCGTCACTTTCCCGGAAGCCTTCAAAAGAGGGCTCGTAAGTCCACCGGCTTCGGCGCCGATTTCCAGAATTCCGGCGCCCTGAGGCGGAGCAAGCCATTCCACCAGGTTGCCTCGGATTCCGGCCAGATGATACAGTCCCGCAGGGGTGGGTCTTGCAAAAATCGCGGCATCGTAATTGTTGTTGCCGCTCTTTTTTACCGCTTTCAATATTTCTTTCTTTGAAGCCTCATCACAATGCATGCGGTACTGCTATCCTTCCTTCGTTACCGAAATGGTTGAATTCATATCATAAAAACCGACCGTATCCTTGTCGGAAACCACGGTTATTTTGGCTACATCATATAATCTCTTGTAAACTACAAACTGCTCCTTCTCAAAGCCCGTAACACCCATGGACAAAAAGTATTCGCCGCCCTGCAGGCTCATCTCCTGCGTAAAGGTAACCAAGACCGTCTCGCCCTTCTCCACGGGCTGCAAAAATGCCTTCTCCAGCATCGTATTGGTTCCGGTGATTTCAGTTCCCTTCACATCCTTAAAGGAAAAAGCAAAGATGGGCGCTTCCACGCGTTCATGGAACAGAACCTTCTCCGAAATGGTGAAACGGGTTCCCTTCTCAATCACTTCATTCTCGCGACCTCCCTCATCCAAAATGGAAAGTGAGGTAATCTCTGCCTTGCCGTTGCCGTATACAAGCGGGGATGCCGTATCCTCCGCACCCGTAAGCTGCATGATTTCAAGGCTCTTATGTTCGGGCAGTTCCTCCGATGCATAGGTGCCGGTCAGAACCTGCTTATACAAATCAATCATCTCTTTGGGCGTACCCTCGCCCAGCTTGTGTCCCTTGTTAAGCAGCACAACACGGTCACAGTATTTCTGAATGCTGGACAAATCATGGGAGACAAAAAGAATCGTCTTGCCCATACGCTTGAATTCTTCGAACTTACGATAGCACTTGGCCTGGAAGAAAACGTCGCCGACGCTCAGAGCCTCATCGACAATCAGGATTTCGGGCTCAATGTTGATGGCAACCGCGAAAGCCAGACGGACAAACATACCGGAAGAATAGGTCTTTACAGGCTGATGTACAAAGTCCCCGATATCGGCGAACTCCAAAATGGCGGGAAGCTTCTCATCAATCTCCCGATCCGTAAAGCCGATCATCGTACCGTTTAAGTAGATATTCTCAAGGCCCGTGTACTCCATGTTAAAGCCCGCGCCGAGCTCGAGCAGGGCCGAAATACGGCCGTCCACCGTAATCGTTCCCGAGGAAGGGGAAAGCACGCCGGTAATCATCTTGAGAATCGTTGATTTTCCGGAACCGTTGGTACCAATAATGCCCACTGTCTCGCCCTTGTAAATATCGAGGCTCACATCCGAAAGGGCAAAATGCTCCTTATGCAGGCATTTCCGCGTAAGCGAAAACGTCTCTTTAAGCCGGTCCGAATTCTTCTCGTACAATTTATATTTTTTGCTTAGGTTCTGTACGCTGATAGCGACAGCCTTCTGTTCTGTACTCATAAACACTCCGTTATGGGAAATTACAAAATATCCGCGAAATGCGGCTTCAGTTTCTTAAATACCAAGCATCCGATGCCAAAAATAACCACCGTGACAATCCAGAAATATACCGTGGAATAGAAATCCTGCCAGAACCAGGTGTTACCGAACAGGCTGATACGATAGCCGTTTACGATGTAGTACACGGGGTTCAGTTTGAACAGGATGCGGTATTTCTCTTTGTCGCCGGATAAAAATCCAAGGTCCCACAGAATCGGAGTCGCCCACATTCCAATCTGAAGCACGATGCCGATAATCTGGTTTAAGTCCCTAAAGAAAATCACGATGGCGCAGGTCGTATAAGAAATCGCCAGCGTAAAGATAAACATGCAGAACGAATAATACAGAATCTGCAAAAGATAAAGCGTCGGGGTCGCACCGTACACAAGAAGGTGCATAAGCAGCATAACCAGCACAAAGAAGGCATGGATAAAGGTTGCTGCAATCAGCTTAATAATTGGAAGAATACTGATTTTGAACACTACCTTTTTAACAAGGTAGCTGTAACCGATTAATGCGTTCGTACCGTTCGTAAGGGCTTCCGTGAAGTAGAACCAGGGAACCAGGCCCGCGGTCAGCCACATAACGTAAGGTGCTTCGATTCCGCTCGCCACAAGCTGGCTTCGGTTCTGGAAGATGACGTCGAACACAAAGTAGTACAAAAGGACCGTAACGACGGGCTGGATAAAGGCCCAAATCTTTCCCATGTAGGAGCCGGCATATCGCGTCTTAAAGTCATTGCGTGCCAGCTTCCAGATAAGCTTACGGTTCTGCCACAGCTCAATGGGCAAATACCGCATTCGTGCGTAAAGAAGCAAAAAGGCAACATAGGCCAAAACGATGAGAACCGCCGCGATACACTTTTTGATTACTTCTTCCTGCGGATCCGCCAGGGGATTCTGATGAAAAATCACCACGAGCGCAAGTGCTGATGCCAAAACAGTGGCAATCGAATATGCAATTATTCTTTTTTTACGACTGACTTCAGGCATTTAACGGTCTCCACTTGGTATCTCGCTCTGAGAAGATTAATTTCATATCCGGAGTGATGGGCCACTTGATTCCGATAGACGGGTCGTCATAGGGAAGGCCGCCCTCGTCGCCGGGATGATAGAAATCGGTTACCTTATAGCAGAATTCGGCATAGTCGGACAAAACAAGGAAGCCGTGTGCAAAATTCTTCGGAACGAAGAACTGCTTCTTATTCTCCTCGCTGAGGATTTCTCCATGCCACTGTCCGTAAGTCGGGCTTCCGACGCGCAGGTCTACCGCAACATCGAACACCTCGCCCTTAATGACACGCACCAGCTTGTCCTGCGGGTAACGAATCTGGAAATGCAGGCCTCTGATAACGCCCTTTGTGGAAGCCGACTGATTGTCCTGCACGAAAACGCTGTCAATTCCGGCCTCCTTGAAATCATTGTAGTTATAGCTCTCCATGAAATAACCGCGTGCATCGCCGTGCACTGCGGGGGTAATAATCTTAAGTCCCTCAATTTCACAGGTTTCAACCTTAATCTGTCCCATACTAGATAATCTCCTTACTTTATTTTTTCGTCCAATGGGGACGGGGGTTTCTGGCACATTAAAGTGCTAAAGCAGCGTCGTGGGGAACCCGGCAGCTGCGAATGTGTCGGTTTGCGGTCGCGTAAAGCGAGCAGGCTCAGTTTCATGGCCGATAAAGCGCATGAAGCGTAGCTAAGCGTGGCACGGTTGCTTATCGCGGGACGTTCCTTTTGTCTCATGAATGCACGAAAGACGTCGTGGGGAACCCGGCAGGCTGCGAGTGTGTCGGTTTGCGGCCGCGTAAAGCGAGCAGTTACAGTTTCATGGCCGATAAAGCGCATGGAGCGCACAAATCGGCGGTGTTCCAACACGTCGATTTGAGAAGCCCACTTGTTTGAACGAGCTCACATCAGTGAGCGAGTGAGTTGGGCTTCGGTGCGCGGAAGGTGATTTAGCGGCCATAGAAACTGTCTGCGCAGCGCCCCGCGACGTCAAACCGACATATTCGCAGCCT
>JAZLJD010000048.1:0-6364 GCA_045617725.1 Lachnospiraceae bacterium | reverse complement strand
TTTAACGGTTCTGTCTTTACGCTCCACGGAACGAAAGCGAACTCATCGCTCGCCGATGCGAGCTCTTCAAACATGTCGCTTTCTATTTCGCAGTGCTTTGGAGAGCACAGCGAAATTCCGTTTCACTTAAGCCATAACTCGTAATCTGCAGCTGCTCGCTTTAATGTCGCTACAGAGAATGCCATGCCGCTTCCGCCCGGGCATGTAGCGACCCTCGAGCTAATAGGGCGAATTGCCGTGCAGAAGTACACATCCTTGTGCAAAAAGGACTGTCCCCAGAACTGCTTGTTTCACGTGAAACATTGCGAAATTACGTATTCAGACTCACAAGATTTAGTTTTGGGGAAATTTACGAAAACCTAAATGTTGTGAAAATTGCCTGTGAAACATTGAAATGTGCAATTATGACAGGCTGTGAAACATTTTTATGTTTCATACACGATGATTTTGTAGAAAAGTGGCCTGTAACATGATATAATCACGTACGTGACTCGTCTCTGAGTCACTTTTGGAAATTGAAAGGAATCATATGGGAAAAATTATAGCAATTACAAATCAGAAAGGTGGCGTTGGAAAAACAACTACCACAATTAACCTTTCTGCTTGTCTGGCTGAGGCCGGAAAGAGAGTTTTAGTAGTAGACATTGATCCGCAGGGCAATACCACCAGTGGATTTGGAATAGACAAAAACGAATTGGATAACACAGTCTACGAGATGTTCCTGGGAGACAGTGCCATTCAGAATTGTATCATCAAGGGTGTAGTTGCGAATGTAGATTTACTTCCTTCGAATGTAAATCTTGCAGCAGCCGAGATCGAATTAATAGGCGTCGACAAAAAGGAATTCATTCTAAAGCAGGAAATAGAGTGGATTAAGGATTCTTACGACTTTATCATAATCGATTGCCCGCCGTCCCTGAGTATGCTTACCGTAAATGCATTGACCACAGCCGACAGCGTTGTAGTCCCGATTCAGTGTGAATTTTATGCCTTGGAGGGCTTGAGCCAGTTGATTCATACAATCAATCTGGTCAGAGAGAGACTAAATCCCAGCTTAATTATTGAAGGAATTGTCTTTACCATGTACGATTCCAGAACGAATCTGTCCGCCCAGGTAGTAGAGAATGTTAAAAATAACATTCAGTTAGATGTTTACATGGGAATTATTCCCAGAAATATCCGTTTGGCCGAGGCTCCCAGTTATGGACAGCCCATCACGATTTATGATCCGAAGTCAGCCGGAGCAGAGAGTTACAGACAACTAGCACAGGAAGTTATTAAGAGAAAGGAACGCTAATATGGCAGCACGTGGACTTGGAAAGGGCTTGGACAGCCTGATTCCTTCTAACATTACCATAGGAAACGAACAGAAAAAGAAGACTTCAGAAACTTCTACGCAGGCGGAACAGCCCAGTACTCTTCTTAAGATTTCTGAGATTGAGCCAAACAGAGAGCAGCCTCGTAAAAGCTTTGATGAAGACAAATTAATCGAACTTGCGGACTCCATCAAACAGGTAGGCCTGATTGAGCCTATAGTTGTTAAGAAGATGGATGATTACTATATGATTGTAGCCGGAGAGCGTCGTTGGCGTGCAGCCAAGATAGCCGGAATTAAGGAAATCCCGGTTGTAATCAAGGACTTTTCCGAGCAGCAGATTGCCATGATTGCGTTGATCGAGAACCTTCAGCGAGAGGATTTGAATCCGATTGAAGAAGCTCAGGCATACAAGCAGTTGATGACTAAGTTCGAGATGACACAAGATCAAGTGGCTGAGAAGGTTGGAAAGAGCCGTAGTGCTGTTACAAACTCGCTCCGTCTTTTAAAGCTGGCACCCGGTGTTCAGCAGATGGTTATCGAAGGAATACTTACCTATGGTCATGCACGTGCGCTCATTCCCGTAGAGGATGAAGCAGAGCAGCAGAAGCTTGCCGAGCGTATTGTTAAGGAAGAGCTGAATGTCCGTGATGTAGAAAAACTGATTAAGTCCTTAGGCAAGAATCACGAGAAGAAGCCGAAGGCAGAACCGGATGCACAGATGAAAGCCGTATATGCCTCCATAGAAGACAAGCTGAAGAACGCTTTGGGCATGAAAGTAGCCATTTCTCCCAAGGAGAACGGCTCCGGTAAGTTGGAAATTGAGTTTTACAGCAACGACGATTTGGAAAGAATCATCGAAAAACTGTCCTAAGAAGGTAGCAGAAATTGAGAAATGATTTGTTACAGGCCATGGGCCTTGGAAATTTGGATATCACATATATTATTATTGGCCTCCTGGTGCTGATAATTGCTTGTTTTGTCTGGATTATTTTGTTAAATAAGAAGTTGTCGAAGCTTAATGAGCGGTATTCCGTATTCATGAAGGGCAAAAATGCAGGCAGTTTGGAGGAATCTATCCTCAGCCTTTTCGAAGATAATGAAAGATTAAAAGAAAAATCTGAGAATAACCGTAAAGAAATTCAGGTTCTCTTCCGAAAAAATGCATATGCATTTCAAAAGTACGGAATTGTGAAGTATGATGCTTTTCATGAGATGGGCGGTCAGCTGAGTTTTGTACTGTGCCTTTTGAATGAAAAAGACGACGGATTCATTATGAATTCGGTACATTCAACGGATGGAAGTTATTCCTATACCAAGGTAATTACCAATGGTAAGGCGGATGTTGAATTAGGGGATGAAGAAAATAAGGCTTTACAGGATGCTTTACATTACAATTTGAAGTAAAATGAGGTAATTGCCTTGAAACTCGTAGCGGTAGAAGACTTACAGGAAAATCAAATAATCGCAAGAACTGTCCTTATTAACGATTACACCATCCTTATGCCGGAAGGAACGGTCCTGAAAGCTTATTATATTGATAAGTTGAAGGAGCTGGAGGTTGCATTCGTCTATATTGAGGACGATCAAGAGGATACAAAACGCGAAGACACTACTATTTTGCGAGAAGAAACAGAACGTTGCGTCAAAAATAAAGTACGCAGTGTTTTGGAACATCATTTATACAACAATAATCAGGGACTTTCCGTCTTAAGCAAGACGGCCGATGCCATTATTACCGATATTCTGAATGAAGAAGAGGTTTTGAACCGTGTACTTGAAATCAAGCAGCGTAGTGCGGATTTGTATGAGCATTGCGTCAGTGTTTGTGCACTTTCAACGATTGTAGCACTTCGCGAGGGATTCAACAAAGCATCCGTACATGACATAGGTGTCAGTTCTCTTTTGCACGATTTGGGACTCCGCTATCTGACGGTTCCTTACGAGAACGTTGATGTATTCTCGTTGAGTGATGCGGAGGTGCAAGAGTATATAAAGCATCCGATTTACGCATATACGGTCCTTCAGAATGAGAAATGGATCAGCGAACGTAGCAAAACCATTATTTTGCAGCATCATGAGTGCTTAAACGGAAGCGGATATCCGCTCCGTGCCACCAATCTTCTCCCTGAATCGCAGGTTTTGACCATATGCGATGCGTTTGATGAGATGATTTGCGGTATTGGTTGTAATCAGATGAAGGTGTATGAAGCGGTTGAGTACCTCCGTGCGTTCAAAATTGACAGATATAATGAGCGTTTCGTGGATACCTTCCTGAATTTCACCGCGGTTTACCCGGCCGGAAGCAAGGTTCTTTTGAGCGATGGACGGATTGCGGTTGTCGATCATCAAAATCTGAAATTCCCGGAGCGACCGGTCATTATGATTGATAAGGAGCTTTTGAACTTGATGGACCATCCTTATCTGGTCATTGAGAAAGTATTAAGTGAATGAATCCAGCAGGGTATGCCTGTAAAATAAAAGAATGGAGATAAATTACCATGATTGATATCAAATTTTTAAGAGAAAATCCGGAAGTTGTTAAGCAGAATATTCGTAACAAGTTTCAGGATGAGAAGCTTCCTTTGGTAGACGAGGTGATTCGCCTTGATGCAGAAAGCCGTAAAGCACAGCAGGAAGGAGATACACTCCGTGCCGAGAAGAATCGCGTTTCCAAGATGATTGGACAGCTGATGGGCCAGGGCAAAAAAGAAGAAGCCGAGGCTGCAAAAGCACAGGTAGCCGAGATTTCCGCGAAATTGGATGCTCTTGGAAATACGGAGACTGAGCTTCAGGCAAAAGTTACCGAAATTATGATGAAAATTCCCAACATCATCGATCCTTCCGTTCCGATTGGACGCGATGATTCCGAAAATGTTGAGATTACAAGATATGGCGAGCCCGTTGTTCCCGAGTTTGAAGTTCCTTATCATACGGATATTATGGAACGTTTCAACGGTATTGATTTGGATGCTGCCGGAAAAGTTGCCGGCAATGGCTTCTACTATCTGATGGGCGACATCGCCAGATTACATTCCGCTGTTATCAGCTATGCACGTGATTTCATGATTGATCGTGGATTTACCTATTGTGTTCCGCCTTTCATGATTCGTTCCAATGTTGTTACCGGCGTTATGAGCTTTGCCGAGATGGATGCCATGATGTACAAGATTGAGGGCGAGGATTTATACCTGATCGGTACTTCCGAGCATTCCATGATTGGTAAGTTTATCGATACCATTCTTCCGGAAGATACATTACCTCGTACTCTTACCAGTTATTCTCCCTGCTTCCGTAAGGAAAAGGGCGCTCATGGTATTGAAGAGCGTGGTGTTTATCGTATTCACCAGTTCGAAAAGCAGGAAATGATTGTTGTTTGCAAGCCGGAAGATTCCAAGATGTGGTTTGATAAGCTTTGGCAGAACACCGTAGACCTGTTCCGTTCCATGGATATTCCCGTAAGAACCCTGGAGTGCTGCTCCGGCGATCTTGCAGATTTGAAGGTTAAATCCATTGACGTTGAAGCATGGTCTCCTCGTCAGCAGAAGTACTTTGAAGTAGGAAGTTGTTCCAATCTGGGCGATGCACAGGCAAGAAGACTTAAGATTCGCGTTAACGGCAAGGATGAAAATGGTAAGGATGTGAAGTATTTTGCACATACCTTGAACAATACCGTTGTTGCTCCTCCCAGAATGCTGATTGCTTTTCTCGAGAACAACCTTCAGGCCGACGGATCCGTTCGTATTCCGGAAGTTCTTCGTCCTTACATGGGTGGAATGACTGAGATTCGCGAAAAGAAGTAATTTTAGGTTAGAGGTATGGTATGCACCAGTTTTTATGTGCAATAGGACTCGGATCGTTAAAAAATAAAAAGGAAATGATGCCCGTAATTGCAATAGCCATTGAGAATGGACAGCGGACTACCTATTATTCAGCTTTTTCCAAAACGAATTTGGCTGAATACCGATATACCTATGGCGAAAAAGCAGGAATCACGGTCTGCGGCGAATTTGTTGAAGACGATGATTTTCATGTGGATTATTATTTTCCTTATATTGAACCGACTTATGTGAGTTCGACGGCAGATATCAGCTTGAGGATGCTTGCTGACAAGAACACTTATTTAGGATTGTGCGAGGATCCGCGTGTCGGAGTGTCACTTATCTTTTTCCTTCAGAATTCGTTAGAATATCGAAAGCTGATTGAACAGAATGCATACCAAATTACCGGGAATTCGCTTATGCTTGTCGGACTAGCCGCCGAAGGAAGCATTTTGTTGCCGCTTCAGAAGAGCAAGCAGGCCCGGGAACTGATTTCTCAGAAATCAAAGAAGCGTAATGAGCAGATTATGGCAGCCAAAGACGGGGATATGGAAGCCAGACAGGCTCTCAACCTGGAAGATATGGATACGATGTCTGATGTAGCCAGACGCATGTACAAGGAAGATATTTATTCCTTTGTAGATGAATCGTTTATGCCGTCCGGGCTGGAGAGCGACCAATATTCGGTGTTGGTCGAGATTCTTCAGGTGGAAGAGCTGGTTGCTCCCTTATCAAAGAAAGAGTTATACTACCTTACGGTTGTTTATAATACTATGGTATTTTCAATACTGATTGATAAAAACGACTTAAACGGCGAGCCTGCAAAGGGTCGCCGGTTTAAGGGTACCATATGGCTTCAGGGTTATATGGTAACTCCATAGAGTCAGTCTTCGTAGCTCAGTAGGATAGAGCGTTCGCCTCCTAAGCGAAAGGCCGCTGGTTCGATTCCAGTCGAGGACGTTCGGGGAGCCTTAACAGGCTCCTTTTTGTTTTGGGGACAAAAGGATGCGTACTTCTGCACGGAGAGTGTTCCTTGACATGGCGTCTTCCGGCGGCAGCCCCGTTGCATTCTCTGCCGCTCATGAGTGCTCCGCAGGCAGATTTAACGGTTCTGTCTTTACGCTCCACGGAACGAAAGCGAACTCATCGCTCGCCGATGCGAGCTCTTCAAACATGTCGCTTTCTATTTCGCAGTGCTTTGGAGAGCACAGCGAAATTCCGTTTCACT
>JAZLJD010000047.1:0-80564 GCA_045617725.1 Lachnospiraceae bacterium | reverse complement strand
ATTTACTTAATTACGCTTCCACAATTCTGCTCAAACGCATAACTCGGAGCGTGATTCTCTATTATATGAAATTGTTCTCGCCAGGCCCGGAGGAGCCGTACGATTTACTTAATTTCGCTTCCGCAATTCTGCACAAACGCATAACTCGGAGCGTGATTCGTCTCTATATGGAATTGTCCTCGCCCGGCCCAGTTGAGCCGCTTTTTGATGTGCCGTGACAGGGGACACTCCTCGTGACAAAGGGCGCTCCGCGTGACAAAAGGAACGTCCCTACAGGCGGGACTCTGCGAATTCCAGCGCTGCCATGATGTTGGGCTGGAAGTGGTCCGCACCGACGAATTCGATGAAGCCGTCCTTCTGCATGACGCTCATGGGCTGCTCGTTTACGTGCGAGAATACGACCTCGATGTCGTGGCGATTGGCCTGCAGCACGAGCTCGCGAAGTCGTCTCATGGCACTGATGTCAATCGCAGGAACGGCACGCATACGGATGACGATCACCTTGGTGTACTGCTTGCCCTGAATCTTTAATAAACGGTCCGCTGCCGCAAAAAACAAAGGACCACTGATTTCGTATACGCGGATGCTCTTCGGAATGGAGAGCAGTTTTTCTCTTTCGCCGGGCGTAACTTCAGGCTGTTCGATGTATTTCCAGCTCTTGATATCAGCCGTGTCGCTCATGCGCTTCATGAAGAGGAAGGCAGCCAGGATGACGCCGACTTCGATGGCAACAACGAGGTCGAAGAAGACGGTCAGAAGGAAGGTTGCAACCAATACAAGAATGTCGCTCTTGGGAGCGGTTTTGCAAAGGTGTGCAAAGCTCTTCCAATCGGCCATGTTGGCAGCAACCACGAGCAGAACGGCTGCAAGCGTCGTCATGGGGATGAGAGCTGCAAGCGGCATGAGAACGAGTAAGATTACGGTCAGTGTGATGCAGTGAACGACACCGGCCAAAGGAGTCCGGCCGCCGTTACGCACATTGGCGGCAGTTCTTGCAATTGCGCCGGTAGCGGGGATACCGCCAAAGAGCGCGGAAAAGATGTTACCGAGGCCCTGACCTACGAGCTCAGCGTTGGAATTGTGGCGGTCGTTGATCATACCGTCGGCAACTACGGCCGAGAGCAGGGATTCGATGCCGGCCAGAATGGCAATGGTCATGGCCGGAGAAATCAAACTTTTTACGGTAGCAAAGTCAACCGTCGGCAGCTGTGCCTTCGGAAAAGAAGAATCCAGTTCACCAAAGACGCTTCCGATGGTTGCAACATCGAGATGCGCAAATTTGGCTACCAGTGTTGTAATTACAATGGCAATCAGGGAACCCGGAATTTTGTCCGTAATTTTGGGCCAGATAAGCATAATGACAACGGCTCCGAGACCCAGCAAAAGAGCAGTCACATTGGTGGTTTTGATGTTCTGCACATAGGAAATCACCTTGGGAAGAAACTCGGAAGGAACGGACTCAATCGAAAGTCCGAAGAAATCCTTGAGCTGACCTGCAAACAGCGTTACGGCGATACCGCAGGTGAAGCCGGTTGTGATGGTGTAAGGAATGTATTTTATGAGAGTGCCGAAGTGGCAGAGACCCATGATTACCAGCATGATGCCGGCCATGATGGAAGCGATGATTAAGCCGTCGCGGCCGTAATCTGCCACGATGCCGTAGATGATTACGACGAAGGCAGCGGTCGGTCCACCAATCTGTACGCGGCTTCCGCCGAATACGGAGATGAAGAAGCCGGCGATGATTGCCGTATAAAGGCCCTGCTCGGGACCTACGCCGGACGCAATGGCGAGTGCAATCGAAAGCGGCAGAGCGATAATTGCTACGATGATACCGGAAATGATATCACGAATCAGTTGTTTGGCGGTATAGCCTTTGAAGGCGTCAAGTACCTTGGGTCTTAATTCATTCATGGGGTGCCTCACTATATATATGATAGATTTCAACAAATCGTGAGTTTAGCATAGAGCTTTCCTACATACAACGCCAAAAAGCAACAAAAAAACCTTAGAAAATCGGGCTTTCAAGGTGATAATGAACGAAAGCCCGAAAGCCGGAATATCGGACAAAACAGCAGTAAAGAGGCCCATAAGCAAAAAAAGAATACATATTGTAAAATATAATTGACATTTTGTCGGGGACATGCTAATATCACCTGCAGTGAGTAGTAAATTATTTCAAGGAGGCTTAGCCATATGTCACTGACAGTAAAAAATCTTAATAAGAAGTATGGTGAAAAAACAGTAGTTGAAGATCTTTCCTTTTGTCTTGAACACCCCGGTGTTTATGCATTGCTCGGTACAAACGGTGCCGGCAAGACCACTTCCATTCGTATGATTCTCGGAATGCTGGCCAAAAACGGCGGTGAGGTTCTCTGGAATGACGAACCGCTTGACCCCATGAAGGTGAATGTAGGATATCTCGCAGAAGAGAGAGGACTTTATCCGAAATACGCGCTGATGGATCAGCTTCTCTATTTTGCAAAGCTGAAGGGTGTTTCCAAGGAAACCGCCAAAAAGCGTATCAAGTACTGGTCAGGTCGTCTGGAACTGGATGAGTACCTGTATCCCGATAAGAACGCTACGCAAAAAGCAAAAGCCAAGAAGTCTAAACCCAAAACAGCAGATCAGCTTTCCAAAGGAAATCAGCAGAAGGTTCAGCTCATGGCTGCACTTCTTTCCGACCCCGACCTTCTTATTCTGGATGAGCCGTTAAGTGGTCTGGATCCCGTAAATACGGATCTTTTCAAGAGCATTATTCGTGAAGAGATTTCTAAGGGTAAGTACCTTATTCTTTCCTCCCATCAGATGGAGGTTGTAGAAGAGTTTTGTGAGGACATTACCATCCTTAACCGAGGCAAGGCCGTTGTACAGGGCAATCTGAATGAAATCAAGAAGGGCTATGGACGTGTAAACATGTTCGTTAAGTGTGATAATCCCTTTGACGATATCATTGCAAAGCATGGCCTTACCGTTATCAATGATACCCCGGACGGAACACAGATTAAGGTTACCGGCGATGCGTGTGCACAGAATTTTCTTGCGGATCTTCTTGCAAATGGTCGCGGTGTTGTTAAGTTCGAACTTCGCGAGCCTTCCCTGCATGAAATCTTTATTGAAGTAGCAGGTGCTGCACAGGAATCTGAAACGCAAAAAGGAGAAGGCAATGAGCAATAATTTAAAGAAAAGCGATTATACAGGCTGGCAAGACGTCTTCCGCTTCTCTTTTATGCAAGGCGTTAAGTCTAAGTCATTTTACGTAATGCTTATTATCCTGGTACTGGCCATTTTGGTCGGCCTTCCGTTGTCTGCATTTTTTCAAAACCGTAAGGAAGGCGTCGTCGGAGACAGTGAGATCCGGACCCTGTACATCTATGATGAGACAGGCATGAACATGGATTACGGCAAGAGCCTTTCCGATGAAAGATACAAAAATGTTACCGTGACTACCGGAACCGGAAGCTTTGAGGAGCAGGTAAAGGCACTGGAAACGGACGAGAAGTCAGCGGATGTTGCCCTTTTGATTACCTTTGAAGGGAATTCCTATTTCAAGCTGAAATTTATAAAGGCCGCAAAAGCGGATTTTTCGTCGGAAGATTTTAACGAATTTACGGCGGATTTCAAAGCATTCTTTGATGATGCCAAGCTTAAGGCGATTGAGGTTACGCCGGAGCAGGCCGCGTTCCTTGACAAGGCCATCGAAACAACGGTGGAATACACGAGTTTTTCGGAAGCCGGCGAGCTTTTAATTACTCCCAAGGAGAAGGAAGAAGGAATCGCATTAAACGATTATATGGCATTCCTTGCTCTCATCATTGTGGTAATGCTGATTATCAATATTTCAGGTTCAAGCATTGCCAGCAGTATTGTTACGGAAAAAACGACCAGAGTAATCGAGTATCTTATGATTAATGTTCGCCCGATGGCTCTCATTATCGGTAAGATTCTTGCCAGCTTACTCCAGGTTGTAATTCAGATGAGCAGTCTTGTACTTGCTTATGTGGTCGGTTCGAAGATTTCCGAGAGTTTGTTTGGCGCACTCGTGGTGGAAGAGGATTCCTCCAATATGTGGCTGGGATTACTCAATTTGCTTGGCCGGATTCAGCTTCCCGAGCTGATGGTTGTGCTTTTGGTAATTGTTTTTGGCGTCCTGTTCTTCAGTATCATTGCGGGACTTGCAGGTGCATCCGTAAGCAAGCTGGAAGAACTTGCAGAGGGTATGAAAACCTACCAGCTCACTTTGATTTGCGGATCCTATGTCGGAATCGGTCTGTGCATCGCACAGCTTTCCTCCGGACTGAATCCTGTCATTATCGATATATTCAGTATCATTCCCGTAACGGCTCCTTTCGTGCTGCCGGCGAACCTGATTGCGGGACAGGTAAGCATTTATGTGGGAATTGCATCCGTGGTTGTTTTGCTTTTGGCCACACTTTTAATGCTTAAGTTTACCTCGCAGGTATATGAATCCATGATTTTCTATAACGGCAATGTTTTGAAACTGAGAGATATCATCGGAATTGCCAGAAATCGTAAAGCTGCGAAGAAGGAGGTAGAGTAATCATGAAAAAAAGTATATTTTCCGGATGGCGTGATGTGTTTGCTTTTACCTTCAGAGAATGTGCAAATCATAAATACAAGAGAGCAACCGTCCTTATTGCCATCGTTATGCTGCTCGCCGGAGTGGCAATCCCCGTAATTATGGGCTTTTCGCAAAAAGATAAAGCGACAAAAATCTCACCGGTTCAGACGGTGCATGTAATCAATGAAAGCTCTCTTTCGGAAATTGCAACGGAGCAATTTGCTGTCATGAACCCGGAAGGTTTTCCTGACGTGGAGTTTGCCCTCGAAACGGATGCGGCAGAAGCGACCGTTGCCCGGCTTTCCGAGAAGCCGAACGACCTTGTACTTGTTATTTCCGATACAGAGGACGGCATTCTGTTAAAGGGCATAATCCCGGAGGCAAGTGAGCTGTCAGAAGATGATGCATACGACTTTTTGAACTCCTTTGTAAATGTCGCAGAGGTTTCCAAGATGGTTTCCTCCGGCATTTCCATGGATAAGCTGGTCCTTGTAATGAGCGGAAGCATGATCGAAACGGTCGAAGCCGGTGCTACACAGAAGTCGGAAGGCGAGGAAGTCGTAGCCATGATTATGCCCATGCTTGTGTCCTTCTTCCTGTTCTTTATCATCCTGATTTACGGCCTGCAGATGGGCAATGCCGTAAGCGTTGAGAAGACTTCCAAACTCATGGAAATGATTCTTACCATGACACGTCCCTACGGCCTTGTACTCGGCAAGATTTTGGCCATGGTTGCCGCTGCTTTGATACAGGTGTTCGTATTGCTGGGCAGTATCGTTGCCGGATTTTTCCTTGGAGATTACGTTGCCAAAAACTATATCTACGAGGACTTTAACAATGTAATTCTTGAAGTATTCAAGGTACTTAAGGAGTCCGGCGCCGGCGATGCATTTTCCGTACCGGCCATCGTACTTTTTGGCCTGACCATAATCGTAAGCATCCTGTTCTTCAGTCTCCTGGCTGCTACCTTTGGCTCCATGGCTTCAAAGACCGAAGAGGTTGCCCAATATATGAGTTATTTCCAGTTACTGGTAATGCTTGGATTCTTTGCAGGTTATCTGTTGCCCTTAAACGGCAATCAGACGCTCATGCAGGTGTGCAGATTTATTCCCGTGACGAGCGGATTTATGCTCCCTGCGGATTTCCTGATTGGTAATGTCACCATTTTAACAGGCAGCTTATTCCTGCTTCTTCTGTGCGCCTTTACGGTAGGACTTGTGTTCCTTGTCGGTAAGGTTTACAAAAATCAGCTTTTCTTCCGTGGAGAAGGCGCTTTAAAGAATTATTTGAAAAAGAAAAACAAAACGGTTACGGAATAGAACGGATGGAGATCAATCGGATGAGCAAACAAGGAAAGGGTAGAGAAAGACTTACTAAAACGCAGAAGGTTGTCATACTGGTAGTGCTGCTTATTTTGGTATTCGCCATGTTGCCGATGATAGAGTTATGGGCAGGGCATATGGAGTATACCAAGATTGTGACAACAATCTGTCCGGATGACAAAAATGGAAATTCTCCTATTCCAAGTATCCTAAAGATCTCAAAAGACGGCACCTATTATATGGAGGTATGCTGGATGCCGGAAGAGGAAGCCGGCTTTATTACAGGGCTGGTTCTTGAGAATATGGCGGGTGATACTTTGTTTGCGGTGGCCGCGGACAAAACGGACTGCAGGTCAGCCGATTTGGAACTTGCGGAAGGCGAGTATAAGGCGACGCTCTATTTCATTACTTCCAAGGAAGAAGCGGAGGCTTTTATGGAAGACTATGCGCTTGAATACTCGGATATATCCATTGAAAAATACGATTTCGCAAAGAGCGGCACGTATGAAAGACAATTTATATTCGGCTTTCAGCAGGCTCATCGCCTTTCGCCGGCCAAACTCGGCCTCTGCGTCGGACTTGTTGCGGGAATGATTCTTGTTGCTATTTTCGCCCTGGTTACAAAGCGCGGCAACAGTGCCAAGTCGGAATATGATGAACGCCAGCAGGAAATACGTGGCAGAGCCTCCCAGTACAGCTTCGGAACGCTGATTATTTTGGATGCGGTGATTGCACTGCTGCACCTTCTGGAGATTGAAATCCCTGTTTCGGTGGAGATGGAATTCTTTTGCAGTATCATCATAGCATTATCGGTACAGATTACCTATTGCCTGTTCCACGATGCGTATTTTTCCCTGAATGAGAAAAAAACTTCCCTGGCCATCAGTTATGTTTTGATCTATCTCTTAAATGTAGCCGTGTCTGTGAAGGAAATCAGGGAGAAATTACTTATTGTCGACGGAAAGCTTGCTTATACCTCCCTGAATCTCGTGGTGGTCGGCTTCCTGACATATGTTGGCATTATTATATGGATTAAGTCTTGTATGGATAAAAGGAGGCGTTCGGATGAAGAATTTGAAGCTTAAGTCCGCCCGGGCGGCCCTCGACATGTCCCAGGAAGATCTTGCCAAAATCTGCGGTGTTTCACGGCAGACAATCAATTCCATAGAAAAAGGGGATTACAATCCTACCATCAAGCTGTGCAGGACCATATGCAGGTCACTAAACAAAACGCTCGATGATCTGTTCTGGGAAGAGGATGAAGATAATATAAAAGGTTAGGTAATTGCATGAAAGCAGAAAATAAAAAAAATCTAAATGCAATCGGTTGGAAATACGGTGGAGTTGTGGCATTGGTTCTGATTGTGGAAATACTGCTTCAGACCCTGACTGCCCGGTTGTGGCCCGACATGGATGCGTCCGCGAGTATGAATGCATCTTTGATTATTATATTTCTTACGGTCGATGCAGTTATGCTCCCTCTTTGCTTTTTGGCGGTTCGCAAGATAGCAAAGGGAGAGACGGAGAAAAACAAAATCCCGTTTTTCCAGTATCTGCTGGGCCTGTTTGTTTGTGTGTTTTTGCTGATTGCCGGGAATATTCTCGGTATCATTTTCAATACAATTGCTACCGGCACGATGAATACGGCACTTAGCAACATGATGTCTTCTTCCAATATTTGGATGCAGGCTCTGGTGATAGGAATCAATGCCCCGATTGTGGAGGAATTCATCTTCCGCAAGTTCCTGATTGACCGCTTAAGCCGCATTGGCAAATGGTTCGCCATTGTTGTATCGGCTTTGATTTTTGCATTTTATCACGGCAATTTCGCACAGTTCTTCTATGCATTGTTTTTGGGATTGTTTTGGGGTTATGTGTATGCCAAAACCGGCAATGTCTTTTACTCCATGGGGTACCATATATTTATTAACCTGTCCCAGACGATCCTCATAACTCCGCTTGCGATGAAGACAGATCTGACGAAGGGCTTTATGGAGAATCTTCCGTATTTTGCCATGATTGCCGTTATCTATTTTATGGCCTTTGTCGGCTTCGTGCTGTTGATTGTTTTTTGCCGCCGCTTCAAGCTGAATGAAGAGGGCTCGGAGGTCCGGGGCGGAAAAATCTTCAAGGAACTTTTCACCAATTGGGGTTTGTGGATTATGTATATTGCGGCCGGTGTGCTTTTCCTTTATACTATTTGGAACGCGCGGGTTACAAATGCGTCCATTAACCCTGAAAAAATCGTAACGGAAATAAGCTTTACGGAAGTCATTCCGATTTCGGAGGCTGGAACGGAGATTAAGGATTATGAAATACCGCTGACCATAGAGGAGGCGGGAGAATACATTGTTTATGTAGATTATTACGACAATGAAATGCCCGGATTTGTAACCGGTGTAGCCATTGAGAAACCGGACGGAACCTGCATCGACTGGTTTACGGGCGGACTTGCGAGGGTCACGCTTCTTCCGCGCGAGTATGAGCCCGGTCAGTATGTAGTGCGGTTTGCTCATCTTCTTACGGAGGAAGAGGCCGTGCAGTGGATGCAGGAGCGGGGGTACGTTTATCCGGATCTTGAAGTGACGGAGCTTCCGTATGAACACTTTGGCGCGGCCGGGGATTGTACGATGAACTATAAATTTATATTAGCCCAAAAATAAGGAGACAAAAATGTTAAATGTATCTCATGTAACCAAGACTTATGGCAAGGTAAAGGCCTGCAACGATCTTTCTTTTCAGTTGGAGCCCGGAAGTATTACGGTTCTTTTGGGACCGAACGGTGCCGGAAAGAGTACCATCATGAAATCCATCATCGGTTTCTTAAAATATACAGGAACCATTACCATAAACAACTTCCCGGGAAAGTCTTCCGAGGCAAGACGTCTTCTTGGATACATCCCCGAGATGCCTGCATTATATCCCAACCTTACCGTAAGTGAGCACCTGGAATTCGTTGCACGTGCTTACAAATTAAAAGATTACAAGGCTTATGCAGAGGAGCTGCTTACCCGTTTTGAACTGGATGACAAAAAAAAGAAGTTCGGCGATGAGCTTTCCAAAGGTATGCAGCAGAAGCTGTCCATCTGCCTGGGCCTTCTACCGAGACCGCAGGTTGTTCTTCTTGATGAGCCCATGATCGGTCTTGACCCGCATGCAATTAAGGAGCTGAAGCTTTTGATGGCAGAGCTTCGTGATGCCGGTTGTACCGTACTTGTTTCAACCCATATGATTGACTCCGTAGATACCCTCTGGGATCGTACCATCATCATGCAGAAGGGTGAGATTAAGGCGGATGTTACGAAAGCTTCCCTGGAAACCACAGGGGAATCCTTGGAGGACCTTTTCTTTGAAATAACAGAAGGCGAAGGCAGTGCCGAAGAGGACGACGCTCCTACGGAAGAAGCTGTTAAGCCGGAGGAATAAGGGATGCTGAGACTATTTGGATACTATGCAGTACATACTGTATGGAATACGATTAAAAAGATATTTAAGACCAAGGTACTTGCAATCGTCATCATCTTATGCGTTGCTTTTGGCGCCATCATAGGCGGTGTGGCTGCAGCCCTTTCCAACCTCAATGATGATCAGAACGAGAAAACGGAGATTACCGCCGAGATGCAGGAGGATGCACTGGAGACGCTGGAAGAAGTGACCGACCTTGATTTGGATGAGCTTGTGGACCTTAACAAGGTTACCGGTATGGTCGAGATGGTTATGGGCCTGGTGCTTTTGGCAGTGTTCTTCTTTGAAATCATGAGCGGTGACAAGAACGGTGCGTCCATATTTACGATGGCGGATGTAAACATCCTGTTCCCTTCGCCCATGGTGCCACAGTCCATATTGATGTTTAAGCTGCTTACACAGCTTGGAATTTCTCTTTTTGCCGGATTGTATATGATTTTCCAGATACCGAACCTGGTGCTGAATGCACATGTTCCTCTGGCACTGGCCATTATGCTTTTGGTTATCTACATCCTGATGCTGTTTTACGGCAAGATTATGCAGGTACTTGTTTACACCATTTGTTCGACCAAAGAAAAGCTGAAACAGTATATCCGTCCGGTTTGCTATGTGCTTATTTTCCTGATTGCAGGCGGCTTTTTGCTGTTCTATAAGTCCGGAAGCCTGAGTCTTTCGGATGCACTGATTGAGTATTTCAACAAGCCGTTTACAAGATACATCCCGATTTGGGGCTGGATGAAAGCACTTCCCATGTATGTATACGAGCAGAATACGATTGGAATTATCTGGTCCTCTTTGGCACTTCTCATCGGAGCAATCGTGATTACCTGGTCCATCTGGCAGTTCAAGGCAGATTTCTATGAGGATGCACTGAAGAAGTCTTCCGAGGTTGCTGAGAAGGTTGAGCTCCAGAAAGCAGCAGCCGAGGGCGGCACGGCAGTGGTTGCCAAGCGTAAGAAAGACAGATCCGACAAGCTCGAGCGTGACGGCTTCAATAAGGGAAACGGCGCCAATGTGTTCTTCTGGAAGTCCTTCTACAACCGATTCCGTTTTGCACACCTGCACTTCTTTACGAAGACGATGGAATTCAATATTGCGGCAACGGTCCTTTTGGCACTGCTCCTTAAGATGGCATTCCATTATGAGGAATTGTTTGTAATCGGACTTATGTTTGTAGTCATCGCGTTCTTCCGGGCTTTGAGCGACCCGCTGATGATCGATTGCGATAATCCCATCTTTTTGATGGTTCCCGAGAATCCTTACAAAAAGGTATTCTTCTCCCTCCTGGGTGGTGCGTTTGATTCCTTTATGGATACAATCGTCCCGATGCTTATCGGCTGCATCATACTGCAGGGCAATCCGATTCACGCGCTGCTTTGGACCTTGATAGCAGTAACAATCGACTTGTATTCGACCTGTGCGAATATGTTCTTAACGCTGGCACTGCCTACATCATGCCCGCAGACGTTTAAGACCCTGATTGTGATTTTGTTCATTTACTTCGGTCTGTTACCGCCCGGAATTATTCTGATTATCGGTATCATTGTGAAAAAGATTATTTTCTTCGCAACCCTAACGGTGTTGGCGAATATCTTCCTGGCAGGAGTCTTCTACGGAGTATCGCCGTTATTCCTGCTCAGAGGACGCAAGTAGAAAGACAGGTTCATAGAAATGAAAAGAAAAAGGTGAGTGAAACTTGTGTTCACTCACCTTTTAAATTTACCTTAATATTACAAGAGCATTGGCAATGCTTTCACGAAGCCTGTTGATATCGACGGGCTTCAGTACATAGCCGGATGGCTTTTGAGCCATGAGCTGCATGATGGTCTCGCGGTCATCGGCGCTGGTTAAGTAAATGATGGGAACATGGGCGCCGGCGGGTAACTTACGAATCTCGTCAAAGGTCTCCTTGCCATTCATCTCGGGCATTTCGTAGTCGAGAATAACGAGGTCCGGTTGCAGGGCAGGGATGAGCTTTAGTGCAACCTTGCCTGATATGGCAATGCTTACATCGTATTTATCATCCAAAAGACTCTTGACATTACGGAGTAATACGCCGCTGTCGTCAACAATTAAAAGTTTTGGTTTGGCTACCTGGTACATAATATACCCTCCAATCTATTAACATTATAACATATCACAGAGACAATTCACAATTTTCTCTACTTCATCTAAATCAATATTTAATACGGCACCGGATAAAAGCTCCATTTTTTCGGAAATCTCCGGAGGTAAATCGTACGTTTTAAGCTCACTTAGGATGGCATCGGCCGCATCGATGTCCATTTCGGCAAGATGTGCAGACAGTTCCGGTAACTTCTGCTTAAAGTAAGCTGCATCCAGAGGAAGTGCATCCCCATCCGCTTCCGACGTGTAGTAGTCACGGATTCGGTCACCCAGTTCCTTCCAGTCGCTTAAGAAGGTCGGTGTGATGGTGATGATTTCGGTTCGTTTTCCATCCCGCGCCGCGTACTCAAGGAATCGCGCGAGACCGGAAACATTGTTGCTTCCGATGGTGGCTGCATTGGATTTCATGGCATGGACCTTGATTCGATAATCTGCCAGTGCTGCATCCAGTTCAGGCCCGCTTTCATGGGCCTTAATGATTTCAAAGAACTCACTCAGCTTGCTTGCTTCGGCCGTATAGGCACCCATAAACATCTGGATGGCATTGATAACGATATCCGGCTTGCGCAGTTTAAGGAGTGCGTAGTCCATATCGAGGCCTTCAATTTCAGGCAAAAGAGTACTTGTATTTTTTTGCGGAGCGACTGTTGCGTCCGTCTCTGCATCGGAATAGCTCGAGGTAATGATTTTGTCGGTAGGAAGGTAGTCACGCAGGGTGGCTTCCAGTTTCTCCGGGTTGACGGGCTTTGAAAGGTAGTTCGTAAAGCCTTCCTCGAGGTAATCCTCTTTGGCGCCCGTAATGGCGTTCGCTGTCAGAATGATGACCGGAGTGTCCAGGTTCTTGTTCGTGGGCGTGGCCTTCATGGTGTGGTAAGCGGTAACACCGTCGAGATCCGGCATCATGTGGTCCAAAAGGACGAGGTCGTACTTGGTATCCGCGGTCTTGTCAAGGAATTCGTAACCGCCGGCAGCTTCCTCAATCTGAACCTGCGTTTCCTTAAGGAGGTTCACAATAACGCTTCGGTTGATTTCGTTGTCGTCGACAAGAAGAATCTTGGCTTCGGGAGCAGTAAAGAGGGCAGAGTAGCTGTACTGCACCTTGTGGGCTTCCAGACGGGCCTTGAAATCGCCCAGCGGCTCGTTTCGAACGATACCCTGACGCACATCGAAGAAGAAGTTGGAGCCCTTGCCGACTTCACTTTCCACCTTCAGGGAAGAATCCATCAGGTTCAGAAGGCTGGCTGTAATTGTAATGCCCAGGCCGGTACCTTCCACGTAATGGTTACGCTTGCTTTCAACACGGCGGAATTTCTCGAAAAGACCCGCCATATCCTCTTCCTTAATGCCGATACCGGTATCGGAAATGGATACGTGCAGAACCTCATAAACGCCGATGGAGTCGCCGTGAATGGTAAGCTTTACATGACCGGTTTCGGTGTACTTAACCGCGTTGTTCATCAGGTTAATGATAACCTGTCTGAGGCGCACATCGTCACCGTACAGCCAGGTAGGAATCTTTTCATCAATATCAAGCAGAACTTTGAGGCCTTTCTTGTCGGCACGAACGGTAGTCATGTTAATAATATCGTTCAGGACGCTACTGAAGTCGTATTCGACCGGAACGATTTCCATACGGCCGGATTCTACCTTGGAGAGGTCCAGAATATCGTTGATGATGGACAAAAGGTTCTCGCCGGAGGACTGGATATCCATTGCGTATTTCGTAAGGGATTCATCCTTGGTCTCTCGAAGAATCATAGTATCAAATCCTAAAATTGCATTAATAGGAGTTCGGATTTCATGGGACATATTGGCGAGGAAGTCGGACTTGGCCTGGTTGGCGGCATCGGCTTCTTCACGCTTGGCTTCCACCTCGGAGAGAAGGTCATCCAGGTTGTGGTTGGCTTCCTCAAGCTCGTGGGTTGCTACCGTAATGAAGTTAACAAGACGGCTGTTTAAGGAAATACGACCATTCTCGATGGAAGTATTAATGGCAGGTCTCTCGGAAAGCTGCTGTGGGGTTCCTTCACGCCAGGCAACGACGACCAGGGTTTCATTGTAAAGATGAATAATGGAATCCTCAGTCATCAGCTCGCCGGAAGTGTAGAAGCCGGAAGTCGGAGCAATCTGCTGATATGGCAGGGTTTCACGGCTGACGGTTCGATCCCAGAATGCCTTACGGGCAACGCAGGAATAAGTCTGAATCACGTCGGGAGCAAACTGACGGATTTCTTCCGTGGAAAGATGCACATTATCAAGGATTGTGTTCGGGTCACCGTAGGTCAGTCGAACACTCTCGTAATTGTCGATATGGGAGAACATACAAATGGAACCGTCGGCATTACAGGAAACCGGGGTACGTAAAATCTCAAGTCCGGAAGCGGACTGACAAAGAAGAGGGAACTCGATGGAGTTCGTAGAAAAATACTCATCGTTCTTTATGTTCAGGTATTTAGAGTAAGCGAGGTAGGCAGGCTCGTTGTCCAGCTCATAGAGCATATTGTCTTCCGCGCGCGTAATGTTGAAGCTGCGTCCGAGCGGTTTCCAGCCCACAACCGAGCCGGCCTTTACGAAGAAGTTCGTACCGCCCAAGAAAATGGTGGTAAAACCGTTCTCGATGAAGCCGCTGCCCTTGGCAAAAACGTATGATTTCTCTCCGTCCATCGCTGCGTTATATGCACCACCGCCGTAAACCATGAAGGGCGTGTTCATGTTATCAATGATGTTTCGGAAGAAATCCTCATGACGGCCTTCAAATGTAATATTAAGCTGCACGGCCTTAATCCACTGCTTGCCACGGTTCTTGTTAATAACCTCGTTAAACATGGCGGCCGTATTCAGACGTTTCATATCAAAAGCCTGAATCTCAATCTGCGTACTGGGATTCTCGAAGATTGTAGCAATCAAAATAATCTGTGCCAGCGTCCATTCACCATCCAGAATGTTACCGTTTGTGGAACATCCTGCATACAATGCATCCGGCATCTCCTCATCGAGCACATCACAAATCAGCTCTACGTCCGTAGTGTCCATAATCTCGGAGTAGATCTGGAAGTAAACCTTGGAATAAGGTAATTCGGCGCAGACCGTACGTACCTTTTCGATATCGTTTTTCAGTTTGATTTCATTAATGTAAGCAAATTGGAATTGTTTCATAGACATTCCTCATAAGAGGGAATCAGACAAATTATTACTAACTCCCCAAAAACACTAACGCTACGATTACAATTTATATGAATTGTGTGAAAATGACAATAATTACAGGGATTTTTAATTTATGGTTAGTTTTATGGGGACGGGGGTTTCTGACACATTAAAGCACTAAAGCAGCATGACGGTGCCATGCCGGACTTGCTCGAACAATTCCGGATAGAGACGAATCACACTCCGAGTTATGTGTTTGAACTGAATTGTGGAAGCGTAATTTAGTAAATCGTACGGCTTTACCGACCGAGCGAGAACAATTTCATATAGGACGAATCACACTCCGAGTTATGGTTTTCTAAGTGTTTTGAGTAGTTTTTCTGTACTGACGCAACCGGCCTCTACGCGCCGTCCGTGTCGCGTATCGGCCTCGCCCGACCATCCGGGTCGGACGTTGCTTCGTACCCACAAAACACTAAGAAAACCTATAACTCTCCGTGAATCGATTCGCCTCTATATGGAATTGCTTCTCGCCGGTCCGTCAGACACCGCCATGCTGCTTTAGCGCTTTAATGTGTCAGAAACCCCCGTCCCCATAAAAAAAGGTTTCCCGGTATCGAGAAACCTTTTTCGTGCAAAACATGCCGCTTTAGCACTTTGATGTGTCAGAAACCCCCGTCCCCATAGTTCCTATTGCATGAGTTCGATGATCTTGTCGAGGCATAACTTGCCGGAGTAATCCGAGTTGAAGAGCAGAGGATACTGGTCCGTGCCGGAGGTGCCGTTCAACCAGGAACCGTCATCAGTTAAGCCCCAAACGGTAACGGCTGTAATGTTAACGCCGTTGTCGGGATCCTCCTGGAGGGATTTGTACAGCTTGAAGAACTCGACATAACGGGTTGCCAGCTGCTTCATTTTCTGCTCGGAATTGTCATCAAGTCCGATATCGAGCTCGGTAATCTGAACCTCTAAGCCCAGGTTGGAAAAGGCCTTGATGGAGATCTTATAATCAATCGAAGAAGGATCGTTTAAGCTGATTCCGTAATGGCTCTGCATGCCGACGCCGTCAACAAGACCTTCGGCAGCAAGATCGGTTAAGTAGTCAACAATACGCTGACGTTTTGCTGAGGAAGAGCAACCGTAATCATTGTAGAACAGCTTGTGATTCGGGGAAGCATACTTGCGGGCGTATTCAAAGGCCTTGCGGATGTAGTCTCGGCCCAAAGTATCGTACCAGGGATTCTCCTCGTTGCGGACACCGTCATCGCCGTAGCCGTCGCTCATAGCCTCATTTACTACGTCGTAGCAGTAGATGACATCCTCGTAATTGTCATTGATGTAGGTGCAGACATCCTTGATGTAGTTCTCAAGACGCTTGGCCATGACATCGCTGCTTACGTAATCGGCGTTATTGTCGAAGCCCTCGCGGAAGAACCACTTGGGAGTCTGGTTGTGCCATACGAGGGTATGGAAACGAACCTGAATGTTGTTCTCACGTGCCCAGGTACAGAAGGTATCAATATTCTTGAAGTTGACGGCTGCATGCTCTTCATCGCCGCCATCCTTGGAAGCCTGCTGTGCCAAAAGGTAATCCGGCTTGAATTCATTACCCGTGGTAATGGAATTGAAGTGATACTTGACGAGAGCTGCTTTCTTGGGATTTTTGAGGTCGTCAGGACTGATGGCAACACCGATTTTGAAGAGATCCTTATAGGTCTCGGCCAGGGAAGGACGGCACGCAGGATCCTCTACATTGGAGGTTTCAATTACGGAAAGCTTGAAATTGTCCACATAGAAATCGGATTTATTGTCGGTTTCAAAATAGAAGGCAATGGTGTCGACTTCACTGAAGAAGGTGTAGGTGATGTCAAACGTAATCCACTCGCCGGCCTTGGCGCTTAAGGTTTTGATACCGTTATAGGAAACGGCCTCGCCCAAGTGGTTCTCGGTCGTAAAGTTGACTGAAGAAGCCTCAGCACATTTAACATCAGCGGTAATCTTGTAGGTCTTGCCGTATTCAAGCAGGTCGGTAACGTCCTTTTGGGCGCCGTTCCAGTTCTCGGTACGATTGGTTACAAAAAGGCAGGATGATCCGTCCTTTGAATCCTCCGAAGCCAGTTCAACCGTCTCGCCGCCTCTGGGGCCAAAACCATCGGTGAATTCATCAAAGGATGTTTCGAACAGAAGTACTTCCTGCTTCACGGGAGCTTTTGAAGGAGCTACGGAAGGCTCTGCGGAGGGCTCTGCGGAAGGTTCTGCAGAAGGCTCTGCGGAAGGCTTTGGGGAAACTGTTAATACGGGAGTAGGGGAAAGCTCTGCATCGGGAGCTCCCGGTTTCGACTGGTCGCAGCCGGACAGAACACTGAGAATCAGTGCTGCCGAAAGCAACAGGCAGAAAGATTTTTTCATGCTGGGGAAATCCTCCTAAGGAAATTGTTCCGCATTTCAGCGGACCTTATCATTTTAACGCACTTTTTCGCTTTTGTCTTGCGCAAAAAAATACTTATTTGCACCAATTATTGCTAAAATTTATAGCGTATTTTTATATAATCATGCTATAATTTTTCTATATGACCTTGAACGGGGGATATTTATGCTCTATTTGGCAAGACATGGCGAAACAGATTGGAATGCACGCAGTTGCATCCAGGGAAAGACGGATACTTCGCTGAATGCAGAAGGTCGTCGGCAGGCGAAGGCCCTGGCTGACGAAATCAGGAAGCGGCAGATTCATCCGGTTGCGATTTACACCAGCTACCTTAAGAGAGCGCAGGAAACTGCCGGTATTGTAGGGAACATAATAGGGATTACTCCCAAGGTAATCCCGGGGATAGAGGAAATGAATTTTGGCCGGTGGGAGGGCTTGTCCTGGAACAGCGTACCGGTTCTTTATCCGGAGCAGTATGAAGAGTGGATTAAGAATCGCCGCTATGTACCGACGCCGAACGGCGAGTCCTACCAGGATGTCCTGGATCGTCTTTTGCCTGCACTTTTGGAAATCAGCAGGAAGCATGAGCAGTCGGAGGCGATTGTAATTAACCACAGCGCCAATATCCGAACTCTTTTGAGTTATATTAATGATACCGCGTTTTCGCAGATGGCCAAGCTTTACCACCCGCGAAATGCGCAGTTAATAACTTTTGATGAAACAAAGTTACAAAATACGGGGGTTAGTTATGAGTAAGAAGAAAAAGGATGTACCGGAAGGGACCCGCTCACAGGAACAGGATGATTACGTATCTTATCGTGTGAAACGCTACAAAAGTTCACTGGAAGACAGGTTGCCCAATTATGTGGTGGACCCGAGAGGCTTTTCCGGTGAGAAACCGAAGAAAAAGCCGGTCTGGGCACAGATTCTCTTGAGCATCGGATATACGCTGGGAGTACTTTTACTGTTGCTTCTGGCGCTGATGATGGTGATTCCGCCCATCGAGGAGATGATAGTACGCCTTCAGAAGACGGAGAGCGTTATTGGGGAACAGGCTGTTCTTCATATGGAATCGGATGAGGGCTACAAGCCGACCGACTGGATGCTGGCTGTGGATGATGCGACTCCGCTTAACTTAATCACGATTCCCGGCACACATAACAGTGCCGCAAGATGCGCGCAGCTTGCGCTTTTTTCGAAATGCCAGGCATACGATATCAGCGAGCAGTTGAATCTCGGATATCGTGCTCTTGATATTCGCGTTGGCGTGAAGGCCCAAAAGGACGGCAGCAGGAAGCTGATTCTTAAGCACGGCTTCACAAACTGCCTGAATGATGCGTGGCTCTGGTCAGGTTCCGTATATCTTGAGGACGTTGTGAATGACTGCAATGCGTTCCTCACAAAACATCCGACGGAGACCATACTTTTTATCGTTAAATATGAGGATGGCGATGAAAGCCTCAGTGAAATTCAGACGATGCTGGATTCCGTCGTGAATCAGAATCGCGACAGATGGCTTCTTACGGATACCATGCCCACACTTTCGGAGGCACGCGGTAAGATTGTCCTCATACGCCGCTATGAAGATGAAGCGGGTCTTAAGGAGAATGCGGGCCTTGCGGTGGACTGGGACGGCCAGGGGCGGGAGAAACAGGCAAGCGATCCGTATGTACTTCAGACCTATGACTATAACTGCTCGGATTTTGTTGCGGCAGAGGACTATTACGAACAGGACAATGATGAAAAATGGCGCAACTTTATCAATGCGCTGAATCTTCTGGCAGTCAATCGGGAGACCGGCGTCCTGGCTTCCTCCAAGGAAGTGCAGAATGAAAGAATTGCTCTGATCTTTTTGAGCAGCAAGGGTTCCATGCCCTACGGACATCCGTACCTGCACAGTATGGAACTGAATCCGAAACTCGAGAAGCTGGAATTCGCCAAGGGATACAGTTACGGCTGGATTTTTGTGGATTTCGGAACCGAGAATCTCGCCAAGTTGATTTATTCCAATAATTTCAAGGCGAATGCTATAACAGAATAAGTGCGTTCCCATTTTGGGAATGCAGTGTGGTGACAGATATGAGATATCAGATTAGGCATGCAATCGTTAAGTATGCCGCAGATACGATTTTGAGTGATGTGAATTTTGAGATTCACGATCACGAGAAGATTGCAATCGTTGGTCGTAACGGTTGCGGTAAAACAACTTTTTTGAAACTGATAGCCGGCGAGGTTGAGATGGCGAATCTTGACAGCGATGAAGAATGCGGAATTTCCATGGCCGGCACCCAGACCATCGGGTATTTGAAACAGATTAGTTTTGAGGACCCGGATATTTCGGTCGAAGAAGAGATTTTAAAGGTTTTTAAGCCCATTCTGGATTTGGAAGAGCGGATGCATTTTCTTTCGCAGGAAATGGAACGCAAGACGGCTCTTTCCGAGGATACAAAGCGTGAGATGCGGGAATACGCCGATGCCCAGATCGCTTTTGAAGCGGGCGGCGGCTATACCTGCCGTAATGAAGTGCAGATGATGTTCCAGAAATTCGGGTTTCCGCTTTCCGATATTACGCGTCCGATTGGTCAGTTTTCCGGAGGGCAGCAGACCCGTATCGCCTTTATTAAGTTGCTTTTGTCAAAGCCGGACATCATGCTTCTTGATGAGCCGACCAACCACTTAGACCTGCCCACCATTGAATGGCTGGAAGGTTATTTAAAGGATTATCCCAAGGCAGTGGTAATCGTCAGCCATGACCGTATGTTCCTCGACCATGTTACGGAGATTACCTACGAGATTGAATATCATGCCATGAAACGGTATGCCGGATCCTACAGCAAGTTTGTAGAGCTGAAGGATGAGGAAACCGCCCGCCAGGAAAAGGAATACGAGGCACAGCAGAAAGAAATTGCCCGCCTGACGGAATGGATTGAGAAATGGAAGAATACCCCTACCAAGGTTAGTGCGGCACATTCCAAGCAGATGCAGATCGAACACATGGTCCGCGTCGAGAAGCCCCGCCGGTATGACTTAAATGCCTTTCATGCGGCCTTTACGCCCCGTCTTGAAAGCCATCGCGAGGTCCTTCGCGTGAACAAGCTGGCAATCGGATATGATGAGATACTAAGTACGGTCAGCTTTACCCTGCAGCGTGGCGACCGCCTGGCGATTATCGGCGAGAACGGCAAGGGCAAGTCGACCCTGCTTCGTACGCTGATTGGTGAGATTCCTGCCTTCTCTGGCACATATACCTTCGGCGGCAATGTTGAGTGGGTGTATTTCGACCAGCAGGCAGCCCTGGCAGAGCGGGACAAGCCGACCATGACCGTGCTCGATGATTTCTGGGAGGAATATCCGAACCTGAATAATCAGGAAGTCCGGACGGCCCTCGGCAATTTCCTTTTTAGCGGAGATGAAGTTTATAAGCAGCTCGGCCAGCTTTCCGGAGGCGAAAAAGTACGTCTTGCACTCTGCAAGCTGTTTAAGAAGAAGCCGAATTTCCTGATTCTGGATGAGCCGACGAACCATATGGACATTGTGGGCAAGCAGGCACTGGAATGGATGCTTAAGAATTTCGCAGGTACCGTGCTTTACGTGTCCCACGACCGTTACTTTATTAAGGAAACCGCGACTGCGATTCTGGAATTCGACCGGGACGGCGTTTTCTACTACGCTTACCCGTACGAAACATATCTGGAAGAGAAGCAGCGTTTTGATTCGGGAATCGCCAAACGAAGCGAGAGCCCGCAGAAGCAGGCCCCGAAAGCGGCTCCGAAACAGGGGGCTGCAGAGGCACCCACACTTTCGGATGTTTTTGACAAAAAGACATACTACAATCCCGGCAAAATCGAAGCCCGCAGAAAGCAGCAGATTGCCAAATATGAACAGAAATTAGAGGAAGCGGATCAAAAGATTGCGGAACTGAAGCTTCAGCTTGTGGATCCGGCCATCGCGTCGGATTACCAGAAGCTCACGGAAATCAGCGAGCAGATTGCAGCCCTTGAGAAGGAAGAGGATGGAATTCTTGAGTTCTTAACCGAACTTGAGAGCGAGGCTGAGCTTCCGAACTAATATTAATATCGGAAACAGAAATAAAAAACTCCCGTAGCAATGTACCATGGGAGTTTTTATTGTGCCCGGGGGTGCCGGGTTATTTTTTCTTACCGGTGAATATAAGGACGGTTACCATGAATACAATGAGGACTACCGCCACAATGACGCCTACAATAAGGATGGAAGTAAGCTTTGAAACGAGAGGCTCCGCATGCTCCGGTGCATCGGAGGGTTCTATGGAAGACTTCGGGGTCGCGGTCGGTTCCTTTTGGGGCTCTATGGAAGGCTCTGCGGCCGCCGGTTCCACACTCGGTTCCACGGTGGGCTCCTGCGTGGGTTCCGGAGTCGGTGCGGCAGCAGCTTCCTTTACTTCAACCGTGAGATTTACGAAACAACCGCCATAGCAGATGCTGACCACCTGCGAACCGGTCGCCGTAAAAATTTTAGGGTAAACTTCGATGCCTTCGTAGGCAACTCCGTCAATGTCCATGTATCCGAGACCGGTGTACGCTCTGAGCTGAATGCCCGTAAGATCCGGTGCCGTTCCAAGCTCAAATTCTTTCGTATCGGGCTCTCTTGTGATTACAAGGGAATAAACCGTGTCATCCTCCTCGTTCATGTCGTCCGCCAGAGGGTCGTCGCCCTCCACGCCCATGGGATACAGGACGCAGGAGAAGGTCAGATGCGCAGCATGGCCGGCCGCATCGGAGGCGATACAGTCATAGTAGAAGGTCTCCATCATCTTCTCTTCGGGAATGCCGTAAATCAGGAAAGCCTGGCCGTTCCCTAAGGATTCATGCGTAAGCGGCATGCCAAAGGCATCCACCTGCACCCAGTTAAAGGTAACATCGCCTTCATTGTTACGATATCCTACCTCGAATGCGAAGTCTTCTTCCGAGGAATAGACCACATAGTCAAGCTCCGAGACGGGGTATAATTCAAATTCATCTGCGGCAGCCGCGGTTGTGCCAAAAACAAAACTCAGGCAGGCAGCCAGCAGGATTGCGAGCAAATATTTTACTTTGGTCATGTTACAGCCCACTTTCTTACTTGAAAATCAGTCTGCCGATCCAGATTAAGATGCAGGAACCTAAGATTCCGCCCAGAAGGGTAGAAACGAGTCCTAAATTGCCTAATACCGGAACGAAGCCCAAAAGCCAGCCGCCCAGGGCACCGCCTATGATACCTATGATAATGTTGCGGAGCAGTCCGCCCTTTGATTTCATGATTTTGGAACCGAGCCATCCGCAAACGGCACCGATTACGATGGAAATGATTATGTCCATATTCTTCTTTATCTCCTCTTTGGAATAGTAGTCACTCATACAGTTTCTGTAAAAAGTGCAGTAAAAGTATAGCATGTTTTTGGTAAAAAAGGTAGGGTGTAACGGCTTGTGTAAATAGGGTAAAAAGGGTATAATCCTTTAATAGTACTTTAGGACTATATGGAGTGGTTGAAATGAAGAGAAGAATTGCCGTATTTGGCAATGGATGGTGTGACGAATATTTAAAGCTTTCGTTTCGGGGCTTAAGCCAAAGCTGTCGTGAGCACAACGCAGATTTTTTTGCGTTCATTAATCTTGCGAGCTACACGGAACATACGGAATCCGACCCGGGACCGTTTAATATTTTCAGACTGCCGGATTTGAGTAAGTTCGACGGTCTGATTATCTATTCCAATATCATTAATTGTGCGGAGGAGGTAGAACGAATCCGTACGGAGGCTGTCCGCCTCGGAATTCCGACGGTCAGCCTGGAGATGGAACTTCCGGACGTGGATTATATCGGAACGGACAATCTTTCCGGTATGCGTGCCCTCGTGGAGCATATGGCCCATGTACACAATGTCCGCAGGGTTTGGTTTATGAACGGTCCTGCCAAGGTACAGGATGCCATAGACAGACTTGCGGTTACCGAGGAGGTACTTCAGTCCGTCGGCGGTTGCGTTGAGAGAGTATTTAACTGCGACTGGTCTTACCAGCAGGCGTTTTCCCATATCGAAGAGGTTGCACAGGAAGCAGATGTTAAGTGGCCCGAAGCTATTATATGTGCCAATGACAATATGGCAGTCGGAACCTGTGCCAAGCTGAAGGAACTGGGTATCAAAGTTCCTGAAGAAGTGAAGGTAACCGGTTACGATCACATTGGTATGGGTCGTATTTTCTTCCCGGCGATTTCCTCCGTGGAGCGTTCCTGGGATACCATCGGTTATGAAGGCGGCAATCACCTTTTTGCCATGCTGGACGGAGAGAATCCGCCACACAAGGTAATGCTTCCCACTTCCTTTGCCGAAGAGGAAAGCTGTGGTTGCGGTTATAAAATGGAAAACATGCATGCCAGAATGGATTATTGCCGTGAAGGCTTATGCAAGGAAAATGAGAATGTCGTATTCGAGTGGTTCATCAATGATATTTCGGAGCTGATGTACAATTCGGAGAGTGCACATTTTGAGAACGGTAAGTTGAGCGAGTATTTCGCCAAGTACCAGCAGTATGTAGGCTCTGATTTTTATCTTATGCTGGAGGATACCTTCATTAAGTCCGTATACAATAATGAAGTAACCTTCAAGAAAATGGGATATTCGGAGACACTGAATGTGGTAGCGGCAGTAGAAAAGGGCGTTCCGATTGCTTATAAGAAGCCCATGAAGACAGCGGATTTGATTCCGAACTACGATCCCGATGATCCGGAAAGCCATTCGTTTTTGTTCATGCCCATTTACCATAAGGATTTGACGTATGGTTACACCGTATATAAGGATTCCATGATTCTTCTGGAGGACCGTATCATCTATCAGTGGAACAATCGACTGATGAATGTCCTTGAGCATTCCAGACAGACGCTGAAGGTAGACGTCATGAACCGTCAGCTCCTTGAACTTTACACAAGGGATTCGCTGACCGGACTTTACAACCGGTTTGGCCAGGAACGTATCATGGTACCCATGTATCGGGATATGATGCAGTACGACCAGCTGGGCGCGATTGTTTTTGTCGACATTAACAATATGAAGGTTGTCAACGACGTGTACGGACACCTTCAGGGCGATTTCGCAATCCGTACGGTGGCCGATGCCATTACGGATGCAATTCCGCTTCACTGGATTGCACTTCGGTACGGCGGCGACGAATTCCTGCTTTTTGGCACCTGCGAAGGCGAACAGGTCGTTCGGGATATCATGGATGAGGTGGACGTACAGCTTAAGAAACGCCTGCTTCGAATGAGCGTACCGTATGAACTGAGTGTGAGCCAGGGGTATCAGATGGTTGAGGCGTCACTCGATATGTCACTCGCCGAGTATATTAAGAAGGCCGACGAGAAGATGTATGTGGTGAAACAGAATTATCATAAAGAGCATGACATTTAAGTATTTAAGCAATTTATAACAGTCTTTTTGGTGGGGCGATGCATTGTCGCCTCACTTTTTTTCTGATATAATACTGCGTATGTTTGGAGGAGGGTACCGATGAGGACAAAGATTAATTTAGTAGCACTCGTTTTCCTGCTGGGGGTAGTCGGAATAGCGGGTTGCGATAAATCGAAGCCGGATGCGGCTGTAAGCCCTGCGCCTTTGGAGAGCGTAGAGCCTTCTGCAAGTCCGGAGGCTTCCGTGTATGAAATTGTTGAGATTAAGGCCCCGGCGGAGCTGCCGGAGATTGATCTTATGAAGGATCTGAAGATAGGCTGGAATCTCGGTAATACGATGGACAGTACGACCGGTTCCATGCTGGATTATACCTATGAGATATCCTGGCAGGATACAAGAACCAGTCAGGAGATTATTGATGCGGTGCATGAGGCCGGTTTCAATACGATTCGTATTCCGGTTACCTGGAGCAAGCATTGTGCCGGTGAGGATTTTAACATCAACGTAAAGTGGATGGACCGTGTGCAGGAGATTGTGGATTATGCCATGAATGCCGGCATGTACGCGATTGTGAATATTCATCACGATGACAATGAAGCATATTACTATCCGGACAAAGACCATCTTGAGAATTCCACCCACTATGTGGAGTGTATCTGGAACCAGATTGCAACCCGTTTCATTGATTATGATGAGCATCTTCTGTTCGAAAGCATCAATGAGCCGCGTTGCGTCGGAACGGCGCACGAGTGGAGTACGGATTTTACGAAGCCGTCCATGCGTGAGTCCCAGGTGTGCATTAACTCCCTGAATCAGACGTTTGTGGATACGGTGCGTAAAACGGGCGGTAACAATGCTTCCCGATATTTGCTTACGCCCGGGTATGATGCCGCTCCGGAAGGCGTTTTAAACAATTACTTTATTATGCCGAAAGATCCGTCCGGCTATGAGAATCGTATTATTCTGTCCGTGCATGCGTACAGACCGTACCTTTTTGCACAGGCTGACGGCAATACCAGCACCTTTAACGAGAAGAACGCGCGGGATATCGATGATTTCATAGAGAAACTTTATGACAAGTATGTTTCGCAGGGCGTGCCCGTTATCATCGGCGAGTTCGGAGCGCGGGACAAAGACAATCTCGAGGACCGTGTTGCTTATGCGGAATACTACATAAGAAAAGCAACCGAGTATGGTATGGTCTGCAACTGGTGGGACAATAACGCATTTACCGGGGACGGCGAGAATTTCGGACTTTTGAAACGTTCTGAAGTTACCTGGATTTATCCCGAAATCGTAGAGGCTATGATGCGGGGGCTTGTGGATGACACCGTGGAATAATGAAACTGAAGAAATTGAACCATATATAGTACATTCCGGAAGGACACATCATCCGGAGACAAGCGTAATTGAGGCCGGCGGCGTTTCCATAGGTGCCGGCCATTTTGTGATAATTGCAGGTCCCTGCTCCGTAGAAAGCAGGGAGCAGTTGTTTGAAATCGCAGGCGAGGTAGCCATGCAGGGAGCCACGTTTCTGCGCGGCGGAGCCTTTAAGGCACGGACGTCCCCCTATGATTTCCAAGGACTGCATAAGGAGGGCTTACAGCTCCTGAACGAAGCAGGACGGAGTGTACAGCTTCCCGTTGTCAGTGAGATTACGGACCCTAAGTACCTGCCTCTTTATGAGGATGTGGACATCTTGCAGGTGGGAGCCCGTAACATGCAGAACTTTGAGCTCCTTCTTGAGCTTGGAAAGACCGACAAGCCGATTCTTTTGAAGCGCGGTTTTTCCAATACCATTCGCGAGCTTTTATTAAGTGCCGAATATATTATGTCGCATGGCAACGAGCGGGTTATCCTGTGCGAAAGAGGAATTCGCACCTTTGAAACGGAGACTCGCAATACGCTGGATTTGTCAGCAATTCCGGCCTTACATGCACTTTCGCACCTTCCGGTTCTGGTAGATCCTTCCCATGCGACCGGACGTGCCGAATTCGTGGAGAGCATGGCACTGGCAGCCGTGGCAGCAGGTGCCGACGGACTTATGATAGAGGTACATAACCATCCAAAAATGGCAATGAGCGACGGACGGCAGGCACTGACCCCTTCCGAATTCGGCAGGCTTTCAGGGAAGTGTTTGAGCCTGCGTAGGGCGATGGAAGAGATGTCATCATAGTTTTCAAAGGATTTGATGTATGGAAGAATTTGTTACAAACAGTGAAGGTGAGATTGTATCACTGGAAGAATATCCTGATTTGCGTCCCCGGGATACGCGGAAACGGACGGTGCTTATCGTCATCGTATTCTGTGTATTGTTTTTGGCACTGTGGTGCCTGTATGTGTACAAGACATGGGAGCAGTGGGAGGGCGTGTACGAGCTGCATGGTGCAGACGGCGCCCACTACAGAGTGCAGATCGAGGCGCTTGAAGGCGGCGATTACGCGGTTGGGATGCTCGCTGAGAATTCGCCGGCCGATTGTGTGGGCCGGGCGGTTCTTCCGCGCAGTGAGATGATGGGCCGTGATGTGAAGGTCTTTTTGGACGGGCCGGAAGCACCGATCAAAATCCGCCTGTATCTGCAGCGTAAGGATTCTCTGGATATTTCGTATATTTATCCCGCGGAGCGGGGCAGCCGGCTGAAGACCAAGACAATTCGGCTGGAACAACTAAAGTAAGGATGGGTACTTAAGTGAAGATTTTAGTGACGGGTGGAACCGGTTATATTGGAAGTCATACAGTCGTTGAACTGTTAAACAGCGGCTATGAGGTCGCAATTTTGGACAATTTGTGCAATTCCTGCCGCGGTGTCTTAAAGCGTATTGAGAGCATCACGGGACAGAAGCCGGAATTCTATGAGGCCGACATACGGGATCGTGCGGCACTGGAGGCTGTTTTTTCGCAGAACCGGTTTGATGCATGCATTCATTTTGCCGGACTGAAGGCAGTGGGCGAGTCGGTGGCCCGGCCGTGGGAATACTACGACAATAACATTACGGGTACTCTGACGCTCCTTGATGTGATGCGTAAGAACGGCTGCAAGAGTATTGTATTCTCGTCTTCGGCAACGGTTTACGGCGACCCTGCGTTCGTGCCCATTACGGAAGAATGCCCCAAGGGACAGTGCACCAATCCGTACGGCAAGACGAAGTCCATGCTGGAAGACATTATGATGGATATGCAGAAGGCAGATCCTTCCTGGAACATAATCCTGCTTCGTTATTTCAACCCAATCGGTGCGCATGAGAGTGGCTTAATCGGGGAGAATCCGAACGGAATCCCCAATAACCTTATGCCGTATATTACGCAGGTGGCTGTAGGCAAAAGAGAAATGCTTTCCGTGTTCGGCAATGACTACGATACGCCGGACGGTACCGGAGTACGCGACTATATTCACGTTGTGGATCTGGCTGTCGGCCATGTCAAGGCGATTGAGAAGATTAAGGAGAATCCGGGACTTAAGATTTATAATCTGGGAACCGGCAAGGGATACAGTGTTCTTGATATCGTGAATAATTTTGAGAAGGCGACCGGCGTTGCCATCCCTTATAAGATTGCACCAAGGCGCCCCGGCGATATAGCAACCTGTTATGCGGATGCGTCGCTCGCTTCGAAGGAACTCGGCTTCGTTGCAGAACGCGGGATTTATGAGATGTGCCGTGATTCCTGGAACTGGCAGTCTCACAATCCGAACGGATATGAGGAGTAGTAAGGAGTAAATACATGAAACAGTTTTTAATAGACTTCTTTGGAAACAGAATTCTGATCTGTTCCTTAAGCAGTTGGCTGGTTGCACAGGTGTTAAAGACATTAATTTACGCCTGCAACAATCGGGAATTCCGTCTGGAACGTCTGTTTGGAGACGGCGGAATGCCCAGCTGCCATTCCGCCACGGTTACGGCTATGGCAGTCAGCACCGGCATTACTTACGGGGTGGGAAGCACGGAATTTGCCCTTGCCCTGATTATTGCCATTATTGTTATGCATGATGCCATGGGAGTACGTCGCGAAACGGGCAATCAGGCCGTCATCATCAATGAGATGATGCAGCTTTTTACCCAGGAGGACAAAAAAATCGTGTTCCATCAGGAACGCCTGAAGGAGCTGATCGGTCATTCTCCCATGCAGGTAATCTGCGGGTGTATCGTGGGCATCGCCGTAGCGATTGGATTTTGCACCTTGTTTTAAAGAATGGAATGAAACGATTGGAAATGAAAGCCTGCCGTGTGGCGGGCTTTTTTGATGGGAAAAAGGCAACTTGTGTGGTCAGCGGGTCTTTGTACTCCAACTCTTGCGAAAAGCGAGCGGCGTGGTGTCTTCGGTCTTTTTGAATACCTTAATGAAGTAACCGGCTTCCTTGAAACCGCAGGTAAGAGCGATTGTTTCGATACTAAGGTCTGTGGTTCTAAGCAGCTCCTTGGCCTTGGTGATGCGCTTGTTGTTCAAATCGGCAATGATGGTGATGCCGAACCGCTCGCGATATTTACGAACCAGATGGAACTGACTGAAGTGGAATTCTTCCGCGATTTCCTTAAGGGAAAGGTCCTCATTAAGATGCTCCTCAAGATAGTCGCGAACTGCCCAAAGCCGGTCGGTGCTTGAGGGCAATACGGTGGCTTCACGGCTGACACAGTCGCAGACAAGGTATGCGAGTTTCGTGAGCAAATAATTACAATTGAGCTCGCAAAGAGCACTACTTTCCTGAAGTTCTGCGTAGATATCCCGAATGCATTCCGTGAATACCTGTATATTGTCGGGACGGAAACAGGGCCCCTTTCCCATCTCAAGGAAGGAGCGGTAGAGGCTTTCCGCCTGCTTCCCGGAAAAATGCACCCAGGAGAGGGACCAGCGGTCCCTATCGTCACTGGTGTGGGAATAGGGCTTCCTGCAGTCAATCCAGATGCAGTTGCCCTGCGTAACCGGGAGTGACTCTCCATCAATGCGGAAAATTCCGCTTCCCTTCGTTACGATGACAAAAAGAAAAGAGTTCAGATTCTTACGGGTACTGGTATGCTGCCCGGTGCTTTCAAGCGATCCGACTTCCTGCACGTAGAGGTAATGCTCTTTGGCAACAGGGGAAGGCGGCGGGCCAATCAGTCTTGATTTGTCCGGCATAGAAACCTCCAAATAGTAGAAAACTTCGATAGCAAGATTTTACCATTTCGCCGCAAGATATTCAATTGAGAAAAGGAGTGTTATTCGCTATACTTCATTTGAATCAGAATTAGGAAGGAAGAAAATTATGCTTAAAGTAGCTTTAATAACAGGTGTTACAGGCCAGGATGGTTCTTACCTGGCAGATTTTTTGCTCGAGAAGGGCTATGAGGTGCACGGCCTTATTCGCCGGCACAGCATTTCCAATACGGCCAGAATCGACCATATCTTAAATAATCCCGAATACAAAACCAGATTCAAGCTGCACTACGGGGATCTGAGTGATGCTTCCGGAATGATTCGCCTCATGCAGGAGATTATGCCGGACGAGGTATACAATCTCGCGGCACAGTCCCATGTCGGCGTATCCTTCGAGGTACCCGAGTATACGGCGGAAGCAACCGGCGTAGGCACATTGAAACTTTTGGAGGCGATTCGCCTCACGGGCAAGAAAATAAAATTCTATCAGGCATCCACCTCGGAACTGTTCGGCGGCCTTAAGGAAACAGCACCGCAGTCCGAGAAGACTCCTTTTTATCCCAAGAGCCCTTACGGCGTAGCCAAGCTTTACTCCTACTGGATTACGGTGAACTACCGCGAGTCCTATGGAATGTTTGCCTGCAACGGCATTTTGTTTAACCATGAATCCCCTCGCCGCGGTGAGAATTTCGTTACCAGAAAGATTACGCTTGCAGTGGCTTCCATTATGGCAGGCAAGCAGGACGTTCTGGAACTCGGTAACATGGATTCCGTACGTGACTGGGGCTTCGCAGGCGACTATGTGGAAGGAATGTGGATGATACTCCAGCAGGATGAGCCGGACGATTTCGTTCTTGCAACCGGTGAGACCCATACCGTTCGTGAATTTACGGAGGCAGCCTTCGGTGAGCTTGGTATCAAGCTCAGATTTGAAGGAAGCGGAGCCGAAGAGAAGGGCTATGACGCCGCTACGGGCAAGCTTCTCGTTCGCGTCAATCCGGAATTCTATCGTCCCGCCGAGGTGGAATTCCTGTGGGGCAACCCCGAGAAGGCCGTAACGAAGCTCGGCTGGAAGCGGAAATGCTCTTTTGCGGAGCTGGTTCACAGAATGCTTGATTCGGATTTGAAAGAAATTACGGGAGAAGGTATTGAAAAATGGAGATCTTAAAAACTGACAAAATATTCGTAGCAGGTCACAGAGGACTGGTCGGAAGTGCAATCGTCAGAAACCTTGAAAGCAAGGGATACACCAATCTGGTCTTAAGAACCCACAAGGAGCTGGACCTTACCAACCAGGCGGCCGTTAAGGAATTCTGGGAAAAAGAAAAACCCGACGTGGTTGTGCTTGCAGCCGCAAAGGTGGGCGGAATCAACGCCAATAACACGGCACCGGCAGACTTCATTTATCAGAATCTGGCCATCCAGAACAACGTAATCGGATGTGCACATGAGTATCATGTCAAGAAGCTTTTGTTTTTGGGAAGCACCTGCATTTATCCCAAGATGGCACCGCAGCCGATTGTTGAGGAATCCCTGCTTACGGGCCCCTTGGAGCCCACCAATGAGGCGTATGCACTTGCCAAAATTTCCGGCCTTATGATGTGCCGCTTTTTCAAACGTCAGTATGGCGACAACTTTATCAGCTGTATGCCCACAAACCTTTACGGACCGAACGACAATTATGAGCTGCAGGGCTCTCATGTACTTCCTGCTATGATTCGTAAGTTCCATGAAGCCAAGGTAACCGGTCAGACACAGGTTGAACTTTGGGGAACCGGTTCACCGCTTCGTGAATTCCTTTATGTGGATGATATGGCGGATGCCTGCGTATTCCTTCTTGAGAATTACCACGGCGAAACGCATGTGAATGTCGGAACCGGTAAGGAACTTACCATTAAGGAACTCGCTTACAAGGTCAAAGAAGCAGTGGGCTTTGAAGGCAAGATTGTATGGAACTCCGCAATGCCGGACGGCACTCCGAGGAAGCTTACCGATGTAACGAGACTGCATCAGCTCGGCTGGGAGCACAAGGTTGAACTGGATGAGGGTATCAGAATGGCTTACAACTGGTATCTTGAGCACTGTGAGGAGGCACGCAGATAATGAGAGAATACGCCGTGATTATGGCCGGGGGAAGCGGAACTCGTTTTTGGCCCCTGAGTCGTATCGGCCGCCCGAAGCAGTACTTAAATCTGACGGGCAACGAGCTTCTCATTAATGAAACCATAGACAGACTGAACCACCTGTTCCCACTGGACCAGATTATGGCCGTGACGGGGGCATCGCAGGAAGATATATTGAGACAAACCACGGAGGGCCGGATCCGGCCCGACAATGTGCTGATTGAACCGTTTGCGAGAAATACGACAGCCTGCATCGGCCTGGCTGCGACGGTTCTTAAGCACAGACACGGCGATGCCATCATGTGTATTCTTCCCGCTGACCACTATATCCGTGAGGATGAGGAATTCAGAGCTGTTCTTCGTCGTGCCATGGATCTGGCGGATTCCGAGAACTGCATCGTGACGATCGGAATTGAGCCGACGTTCCCTGCAACCGGGTACGGCTATATGAAGCACTCGGGCGATGAGGTGATCAAATTCGTGGAGAAACCGGTTCGCGAGACCGCCGAAAAGTACTTAAAAGAGGGCGGTTATCTCTGGAACAGCGGCATGTTTGTATGGAAGACATCTGTTATTTTAGAGCAGTACAGGCGACTCATGCCGGCGGTGTACGAATCTCTCATGCAGCTTGAGGCGCAGATGGATTCCGACACGTATGAGGAAGTTTTAAGCGAGGTATATCAGAGCATCCCGAAGATCAGCGTAGATTATGCCATCATGGAGCGTGCGGGCAATGTCCGCGTGATTCCGGCTACGTTTACCTGGAATGACATCGGAACCTGGGACAGCTTAGACAGCCTCTATGAAAAAGACGAACAGAACAATATCTCGGTGGGACCCCATGTTCACATGGGAACCCGAAATTCCATGACCTATTCGCAGGGACGCCTGATTGCGACAATCGGCCTGTCCCACATCGGCGTCGTGGAAACAGAGGATGCGGTTTTGGTGTTTGACCGCGATCATGCCCAGGAGGTCGGAACCCTTTGGGAAAGCATCAAAAAGGCCGGTTTATCCAAGTATCTTGAGCAGGTTGACGCAGAAGACTGAAATTATTATAATAATAGGGTAATTTTGGCTTCTTAAAGGAGAACCCGTTTGAATACTCTTCTGGCCGTTTTGTTACCGACCGTGGTTCTGCTGGCCATGCCGCTTCTTTTGGGGCTCAGCCTTCGCAGCGACCGCGATGCCGGAATTGCGATGCGCTATATTTCAGGAAGTTTCGTAATGTTATGCGCTATGCAGGTGGCGACACTTGTGTTGCGCTTTTTTTCGTGGGATTTCGAAAGAGTCTCCATAATCTGCTGGGTTCTTTTGGGCTTAATCGGTATTCTTACGGTGATTTTTGCCAGGGACCGCCTGTTCTATGTGAGCCGGGAACGCATGCGAATGAATGACGGAAGCATTGTTTTTGGCATCCTGCTTCTCGTGCAGCTGGTCGCTGTCTTCTGTGCCAAAAAGGACGTTTTGAACGATACGACGGCTGAAACAATTCAGACCATTCTTTATACAAATTCCGTCAATGAAGTGAATCCGGTTACGGGACTTGAACCCGTGCTTCCCATGTCCACGCTGCCGTCCCTTACGGCACTGCCTGTTTTCTATGCAAGCCTTGCGTATGTTACGGGTGCGGATGTAAGCTTTCTTTTGTACCGCATCGTTCCGATGCTGGTACTGCTTTTGTCCTATACGGTGTACGGTCTTCTGAGCCGGGCACTTTTTGACAGTGACCGGAAACGATCCTATTTTCTCGTCCTTTTGTCCCTTTTAAATATCTTTGGCTGCTTTTCGGATTCCCTGATGCCGTATCAGCTTCTTCATCGCGGTTTTGCGGGGGATACCATTGCATTTGCCGTGATTTTCCCGTTCATGATTTACATCGCCGTAACAGGCGGAAGACGCAGCACGGCCTGCGAGATTTTGTTTTTGGCACTTTCCGTGATTGCTGCCTGTGCGACCGCCGGAGTGTCACTGGGCATCGGACTGTCTACGATTCCGGGCCTTTTGTATGTGATTCTGCTTTTGTGGAGGTGGCGCCATGGTTGATGCTTTCCACAGTATTACTTCCTATTTCGCAGGCGTGAACAGTGCGGGCATGTATTACGGCCTCTTTGCCGTGTGCCTTTTTGCCATGTTCTACATTGCACTTCTTGACAAAGACGATATCATCCTGGAAACTGCCAGAAGGTTCTATTTTGCGGTCACGATGATTACACTTATTTTCCTTTGCCCGGCTACCGTCCTTTTTTACAGCAGGGAGATTTCCTGGTCCTTCGGCCTTCCGCAGTTCATACGACTCGTTCCCGTAACGCCGTTTATTGCCATGACGGCTGTGGCCGGAAGCGAGTATGCATTCTCCCAAAAAAGGGGAGCCGTCCGTTATCCCATTGCCGTCATCCTGGTCATCATTTTGTGCGGAAGTATCCTCCCCTATTCCTCGAATTTCAATATGAAGGCCTCGTTCATGAGCCTTGAGGACTTTGAAAAAGACAAAGAAATCCGCGATATCTGCAATCAGATTGCCGCGGAATTTGAAGAGCAAAAGACGGTTCTGTCCGACATGGACACGATGCCGCGATTAAGACGCCAAAGCGGGCAGATTCTTCCGCTGTACGGCCCTGACATGTGGAATTCCGTTGTGAACAGGGAATACCCGTACGAGGGAGAGCACAGGTATTCCGATTACATGATTTCCCTGTGCGGTTATATGATTGGGCTCGACTGCCTGTCACAGGATGTGGCGGCGGATGCGACAGTAGCCTATACCGATTTGTACGGCGCGCCGCATGAGATACCCTGCCGGGAACTTACGGATGCGGCCCTGACCCACATAAGAAACACAACCGCAGAGCTCCTGATTCTGCGCAGTCCGGTTTCCGAGAATTCCGTGGTGTCCGAATATCTTGACGAGCGTGTATGGCTAAAAACAAAGCACTATGTGGTCTACCTGTTGCACTAGTACATCAGGTAAAGTTAACTACACCATATTAATCCTTACATGTTGCAATTCCGTATATCTAGACTTACACTGCATCGCAACGCAATGCTATGGGATATGTCTGTGTTTTGTGGAGTGTTGTTAGTAGTTTTGATTCTTTTTTGAATTATTATGTTCACATATTGATGGGTATACACAGAGGAGGTACTTCAATGCAGTATTTGTCTTTTTCGGATCTTGTCAATAGCATTCAAGGTGTGATGCAGTATCTGGCAGCGGTGGCCATTATTCCTTCTTTGATGATCTGTCTTTGGGGATATAAGCTCCAAAAGGCGATGATTACTATTAGCGGAGTCCTGACAGGTGGCATACTTGGTGCTGTCTTGGGATTGCTGACACGCAACTTGGCCGTAATCATTATTTCCGCAGTAGCAATAGCTTTTGTCGGCGGTCTTTTAGCGTTCAAGGTGTACTTACTCGGTGTTTTCATACACCATTTCACTCTTGGCGCTCTGTTGGGTGCTGCCATTCTTATCGTTGTCGATGCCGTGGAGATGCTGCCGATTGCTTTTGTAATCGGAATATTTACTGGTGTGCTTTCGATAGTACTCAATAGAGTTTTTATTATTATTTTAACGGCTGTCAGTGGCGGTCTGGTAAGCGGAATTGCTCTAGGATTAGCGCTGTTTGAGGGTGAGCCGTTCGTCGGAATATTTATAGGAATGATACTTGCAGGTACAGGTTTGATGGTTCAGGGAACGACTACCGGACCGAATCACAAAAACAAAGAACTAGCTACTGCGGGGAAACAGCGGAAGATTTCCAAGAGAGCAGTAATAAGTGTTACAGATGATAAATTCACTCCCAAAGGTATCAGAGAATTACTTGATGTAACCTGTTATGAGAGCTATTGCCCGAAGGCTTCCATGGCTGTTAAGAATATTCAGCTGTACAAGGATTCATACGGCAACATCAGTTGCGACGTCAATCTTAAATACTTCGGTGAGGAGAAGCTGATTGCTGTAAAATACAAGATTGTTGGCTATGATATCGGCGGTGACCCGATAGGTGAGTTTGAGGTCAACCTTCTCGATCAGAATATTTCTAGCGGAGATATCATTTCTATCAAAGAGTTTGCTATTGGCAACAGTCTGGTCAGAAGAGCAGGAATAGTTATTCTTCAGACAGTTAACGCCAGCTTCGAAGTTACGAAGTACGAGGATAAGGATTCTGTTCAAGTGCCTGCTTCCACTACTATTGAGGCGGCGCTGGGCAGTGAGCTTACATCAGTACTTGACCTAAATAACGATGAGATATACACGTACCAGTCTTTAGAAGATGGATTTTGGAAGTGTACCTGTTCGACAATCAACAAGAAAGATTATTGCTATCAGTGCGGACGCTCCCCAGAAGACAGCCTCAGGCCTGATAAGGCATATGAGCGTGTTGCTTTAAGAATTGCCGATAAAAAGGCTCAGGTAGCGTCGTGTAACAAAATAAGTAAGATTAATGACATTCGCACAAGTATTGAGAAGATTTTGACCATACTGACACTTAAGAATGAGCACGAGGATTTGCAAAATGAATGCAAATCCATACTGGATATGTTGCAGACTAAGGAATCCGAACTAGTGGATATCGAAGTCAAGCACAAAGCCGAGCACAAAGCTAAGACCAAGAAGGCTGTTATTATTAGCGGAATCGCCCTTATAGGACTTGTACTGATTGCCGGAGTCGGGGTGTTCGTTCTTAGCAGGAAGCCTTCTGAAGCACGTGCTCGAAGGGATGCCACCAAATACTGCCGTGAGAATTTTGGGGAAAAATGTTCTGTTAATGTCGAATCCATAACTTCCGAACCGGGCCATCTCTGGTATAGTGCTGATGTCGAGGTGATCAACGAGTGCGACAGAATTCAAAGCAATTTGTCGATACATTACAATAAGCATGATATTCAATATAAGCTGTCGACCGTGAGAGAAGTTACGACAAACTATTTTCCTGCGCATACTGATTATACCAATGATGAGTTCGAGGCGGCAGATATGGTTGATCTTGTCTTAGGAGATGAGTCAGTGAGGGTATATGACGCATCTAGTTATGACGGAATCGATTATGAGAATATTGTAATTGATGGTCAGATTGCGATAGTGCCACTCATTTATGAGCAAAGCTTTTTTGATGGCAGTGTTGTATCAATGCCCAATCAGACCGTTCCCGTACGATATACCTATCAGGGTAATGGAAAGTGGTCAAGTTACGATGATGTTAGTATTGAGGTCATGGTTGTCGATGAACCCGAAGAAATTACGGTTGATTTGGTTAAAAGGTTGATTGCCGATGAGTATATTGAGACGTATAACGGCATTCGGGTTGGTACAGAGTTTCTAAATTTGGATACTATTAACATATATTATGATGATTTCCGTACCCGTGCGAATTTGAACGGTTTTGCGGTATGGAACGATTCGCATTATTCCTTTATTTGCGATTATGAATTTGTTATGGTATTTCGTCAGGGTCAATGGAGGATGGAATCATGCGATTTATATCAGAATTACGACGAAAAGCAGATTCTTCCGAACGATGAGTTGCTTGCCGACATGCTTCCGAGTGTAATTACTGCGAACTGCAAAAACCATGGTGATGTAAGGGATATTACGATATTGGACAAGGCTATTGCTTACAATGGTTATGTAGATGTTTCAGTTTCTTATATTTCGTCTGATTCTGATAATGCCAAGATAGTGTATATGCATACTGCTTCCTTGCGCTTTCTGGACACATTTGGCGAACATAATCTTAGCTTTTCATCATTGAATTCCGAGACCTGTTCAGTGAAGGTAGTTGAAGCAATTGAGAAGGATGTCATGGCTCCTTACAGCGTGGTTTGCCATGGCTCAACCGTTCCGCTCAATATGAATGCATCCGACATAGCCTCTCTGAACGTCAAGGCTGATACAAACAATTTGGTGTATATCACCGGATATGTTGGAACTGTCCCGCTCAATCTAGTTGGTATTCTGTCAGGTGAAGGTAATATTACGATAAGCGGTACGCCTTCGGTGAATGTGTATGTTGAGTATACGCTTATTTTTAAGACAAACGGTAATGCCGCATTTACTTTGACTAGTAATAATCTCCGTTTTGACGGAGATTCTCTGACAGGAACGATTACAGCCGCAAGCAATTCATTATGGTTAGATGATTTCAGCATAAATTTTTACTAGGGGTAAAGGAGACTATATTCTGGAAAGACATGGTTCATTGTTGAACCAGAGTGAAGTCTTCAGCAAAGTGACCTGCCAATATTACGAGAAATCAGAGGCAAACAAAAGATGAATTAGTCGAGCACATGAATAAATACTTTGACAAACGAGTGACCGATTGTGTTTCGCTGAAAGGATAGCCTTGACGATATTGATGTATCTGGAAAAATTATAGTGTTCACATTGCCAATTAAGCAGTCCTGGTAATGGAAGGATGAAATACCAGCCTTTTCAAAAAAAGAAAAACAGAGTAAAATAAAGTATTGCTGTTAGGAAAGCAACACTGATTTGAGGATGAAAAATGGCACTTTTGAGTATTGTAGTACCTTGCTACAACGAACAGGAGAATATCGCTGATTTCTACACCGCCGTGATGGAGCAGGCCCCTGCCCTGAAGGCTTTGGGTGCCGATCTCGAACTGATCTACGTGGATGACGGTTCTAAGGATGATACAGTAGGCGAAATCAAAAAGATGTATCAGAAGGACAAACGCATTAGGATGCTTTCTTTTTCGCGTAATTTCGGCAAGGAAGCTGCGATTTATGCAGGAATGTCCGCATCGAAAGGTGATTACGTCGTGATTATGGATGTGGATTTGCAGGATCCGCCCGCTCTGCTTCCCGAAATGCTTCGGTACGTAGAAAGCGGTGAGTATGACTCGGTGGGCACACGCCGTGTATCGCGTAAGGGCGAGCCTCCGATTCGGTCCTTTTTTGCAAGATGGTTCTATCGCATTATGCGGAAGCTTTCCAAGACAGATATTGTGGACGGTGCCAGAGACTATCGCCTTATGAACCGCAGGTTTGTGGATGCGGTGCTTTCCATGAAAGAATATAATCGCTTTTCCAAGGGCATTTTCGGCTGGGTCGGCTTCAAAAACAAGTGGCTGGAATTCGAGAATGTGGAGCGCAGGAAGGGCGAGACCAAGTGGAATTTCTGGAAGCTGTTTCTGTATTCCATGGATGGTATTTTCGGATTCTCGACGATGCCTCTTATGATTTCGACCTGGTGTGGGCTTGTATTGTTTATTTTGTCGGTCATTGCCCTTGTGTTTATCGTGGTTCGCAAGCTGTTTTTTGGCGACCCGGTTGACGGCTGGGCTTCCACGGCCTGCATCATTATATTCCTGGGTGGAATTCAGCTGTTCTGTATCGGCATTTTGGGCCAGTATATGAGCCGTATATACCTAGAAGTGAAAGACAGACCAATTTATATTGTTCGTGAGGAATTGTGATGGGCGAGCGTACAGTCAGTATCGTGATGCCGGTGCACAATGGCGAGAAATTCTTGCGCCGGAGTGTTGAGTGCATACAAAACCAGACGTATCAGGACTTTATTCTGTACATGATAGAGGACGGATCCACAGACGGATCCTTAAAGCTTATGGAGGAACTTGCGGCCACGGATGACAGGCTTCGGGTCCTCGTAAACGAAAGCGACCGCCACAGCGCCGCAGTGGCCAGAAACATCGGAATTTTGGCGGCACAGACGGATTACCTGGCATTCTTTGACAATGATGACTGGTGGGCTCCGGAGAAGCTTGAAAAAGAGATGGCTTTCATGGAAGAAAAGGACGCCGCGTTTGTTTTTTGCAATTATGAATTCGCGGACAGCGACCTAAATCCGGATGGAAGAGTAGTCCATGTGCCCGAAACCATCACCTATAAGGAAGCCCTTAAAAATACAACGATTTTCACCTCTACGGTGCTACTAAACTTTCGGAAATTCGACCGCAAGCTTGCGATTATGCCGGATATGCATTCCGAGGATACCGCGACCTGGTGGGCGATTCTTCGCACGATTCCCTGTGCGTACGGACTTACGGAGAATCTCGTGCTTTACAGGCAGAGCGCCGGTTCGGAATCAAGCAATAAACTCAGAATGGTGGCGCGTATCTGGTTGTTGTACCGGACGCAGGCACACCTTAATGTATTCTCGGCCGCCTGGCACATGTTGTTTTGGGCGTACCATGCAACCAAACGAAGAGTGAAGAAAGAGCAGAAATGAAATCTAGAGAACCCTGGAAAAGAACAATAAAGATTATAATTTCGCTTGTGACAATCGGTTTGCAGGTTGTTGTTTTTGCGTATGCCTGGTTTTCGTTCTATGCGGAGCGTATTAAGGTATATGCGGAAATGGACGGCTACATTCAGTACGGCTTTTTCCACAAGGGACATATACTGACCCTGTTTGTGTATATCCTGCTTCTGATTTTTGTTTCAAGAATGTATGGCGGTACGAAGATCGGCTACTATAAGCTGGGTGAGGTTATTTTTTCGCAGTGCTTTGCGACGATTGCTGCGAATTTCATCATGTACTTCGTCATCTGTCTTCTGTCGATGGACCTTGTGCCGGTGGTTCCTCTTTTGCAGGCGGTGCTGCTGCAGTGTGTGGCCTCCGCATTATGGATTGCGATTGCCAGCAAGATTTATGCGGCTATCTTTAAGCCGCGTGAGATGCTGATTGTGTACGGTGAATATCCGATTGAGGATATTGTTACCAAGTTTATGTCCCGTAAGGACAAGTATCGTATCAAGGCTTCCGTTAATATTTCGGAGGGCTTCGAGCGGGTGTGCGAGGAATGTACGAACCACTATGATGCCGTGGTGCTTTGGGATATCCCGACTACGATGCGGAACAAGCTGTTGAAATTCTTATACGGACGCAACATGCGCGTTTATATGATGCCTAAGATTCCCGATGTTCTGGTGCGCGGCTCCGACCAGCTGCATCTGTTTGATTCGCCGCTTCTGTTGATTCGGGAGTACAACTTAAGTCTCGATCAGAGATTTGTAAAGCGCATTATTGATATCGTCTGCGCCCTGATTCTGACGATCCTTACGAGCCCGATTATGCTGGTTACGGCCATTCTGATTAAGTGCTATGACGGCGACCCGATTTTCTATAAGCAGGTTCGCTGCACACGTAATATGAAGGAGTTTGAGATTATCAAGTTCCGCAGTATGAAAAAGGACGCCGAAAAAAATACCGGAGCGGTCCTGGCCGGCAAGAACGACCCGCGAATTACTCCAATCGGCCGCTTTATTCGAAAGGTTCGAATCGACGAACTGCCGCAGTTATTTAACATTCTGGCAGGCGACATGTCCTTCATCGGTCCGCGACCCGAACGCCCGGAAATCATAAAACAGTATGTGGAACAGATGCCGGAATTCGTATTCCGTACGAAGGTGAAGGCCGGACTTGCCGGATACGCACAGGTTTACGGCAAGTATAATACAACGCCTCTTGATAAGTTGAAGCTGGATTTGTTTTATATAGAAAACTATTCCGTATGGCTGGATATACGCCTTATGCTGCTTACGCTTAAGATTCTTTTGAAGCCGGAGAGCACCGAAGGCATTGACGCGTCCCAAACGACTGCACTAAAGGTCAAAAAGGAAGAGATAGAACTTACAGAGAAGTGAGGTAGATGAAATGGAACCGAAAGCATATGCCTCCCGGACGGCAGATACAAAAAGGCTTTGGCTGTGTTTTCTGTCGAAGTGGTGGATTATATTAGTGATTACATTGGCCGGTGCCCTTGTGGGCAGCGGCCTTAACTGCTTATATAGAGCAGTTAACGAGGGAGGCCCCAAGTACAAAGCTGAGATTACGATGTACATTGATTATGCGACGGACGAGCGGGACGAAGCCTATCAGTACTTCAATGACTACACCTGGAAAACCATCATCGGCACGGATGAAATCATGGACGATGTAGTGAGCTCCGTCGGCGCCTTTGGCAAGGACGAAATCGTGGCAGGCCTTGATGCACATACCCCTTCCGATATCCGCGTCATGATTATTACGGAAGTACTGGATACGGCGGAGAAGGCAGATGCTGCCATAAAGGAAATCGGTGAGGCTGTCAGCCGCTTTGGAAGCGATAGAAAGGAATTTAACTCCATTGAAGTAATCGATACGATTCCGGCTACACTTGTGGAGGAGCCTACAAACCTTGTAAATGCCGCCATAATCGGAGGCCTTGCGGGATTGCTTTTGGCCTGCACCTCCGTACTTCTGTACTATGCGAATGATTCACACATCCGCGTTGCATCGGATTTATGCCCCGAAGCTGCTTATCCGTTCCTTGGATACAATGATTCTCCGGTTGGAAAATATGCGGACGTGGTTTATGCAAGCGAGGATGATTATGCGGATTTAAAGAATTGCACCTGCATTGTGATGGCAACGTATAAAAAGACTACGCTGCAGTCCCTTTTGGATATATTGAACCATTTGTCCGTAAACGGCTGTGACATAAGAGGCGTGATCATCACGAAAGCGGATACAAGATTCCTCAAAAGATACCTGGGGAGGAAACCGCTATGATACGTGACCTTCAGGTATTGATCAGTGCCTTAAATGCAGACCCTGCAGCTCTTTTGGCTAAAATGAATTTAAGCGGGGATGCAATTCTTGTGAACCAGTGCGACCATGAAGGCACGGAGACAATCAAAACCGCAGCCGGCGAAGCCCTTGTTATTTCGTCGAAGGAACGCGGTGTCGGCCTTTCAAGAAACCTGTGCCTTTCAGGTGCAACGGCGCCCATCGTCCTTTTCGCAGACGATGATATCCGTTACTATGACAATTACGAAGACAAAATCCTGCATGAGTTTGAGAAACTGGATTTTGCGGATGTGCTGATTTTCAATGTGGATGTATGCGAGGAGCGGCGTACCTATAAGAATTATGATTATGAGCGTGTTACCTGGCGTAAGAGCGGACGTTATCCCACCTTCGCATTTGCCTGCAGGTTGGATAGCTTAAACGCTGCCGATATAGGCTTTTCGCCGTATTTCGGAGGTGGAGCCAAATACGGATGCGGGGAGGATTCCCTCTTCCTCATGGACTGCCTGCGTGCCGGAATGGAAATATACTGTGTCCCCGTTACTTTGGGCTGCGAGGAAGTACGACCTTCCACCTGGTTTTCGGGCTATACGGAGAAGTATTTTAAGGACAAGGGAGTTCTGTACCATTGCCTGTACGGTTGGCTCGCTATGCCGGTTGCACTGCGGTTTGTCCTTAAACACAGAAAAAGCCAGTGCACCGAAGTGAAACCGTTTAGAGCTTTTAAGCTAATGTTGAAAGGAATAAAGGAAGCAAAGAAGGGCTTATGATTTTCTACTTTTTGATTACCTGTTCCGTCATATTTCTGGCGTGGTATGTGAACAATGCACCAAATCAAAATCATACGGTCCTTTCCCTGGGAAGAATGCCCAGGCAGGAGCTTATCAACAAGATCTGCCTGGTTTCTATTTTTATGATTCTGTTTCTGACTGCCGCACTGCGACATCAGACCGGAAACGATTATTATACCTATGTGAACCGCTTTCATGAGCTGTGGGTAGACGGATATACGGAGTTCGAGTTCGGAAATAAAATCCTGATTAAACTATTGTATACGTTATGCGGGTTTGAATGCTATGAGCTGGTTTTTGCAGTCTTCGCAGCGGTTACCGTGTACTTCTTTATCCGGGTTCTGTACGAGCAGACGACAGACTTTTTCATGGCATTTTCTTTGTTTATGCTGCTCGGAATGTATTTCCAGTCCTATAATACGGTTCGGTATTACATGGCTCTTTCGATGGCGGTATTTTCCATTCGGTATGTGCTTAGAAAGCAGTATTTGCGGTTCGTACTTATAATTGCCGTGGCAGCCTGCTTTCACAAGTCGGTCCTTCTGTGCATTCCGCTTTACTTTTTGGCGTCCTTTAAATGGAAGAAGTGGATGATCGGTGTCGGTATGGGACTGGCAACCACCGGCTACTGGTTCGGAGATTTTTATCAGAAGATACTCCTTGTGCTGTACCCGTCCTACAAGGATACGGTGTGGCTTGAAGCGGGAACCAGCTACATCCAGCTCGCCCGTTGCCTTCTGATTCTGGGAATCGGCCTTGTATTTTATAAAAAGGCTGTAAAGGACGACCGGGCCATGCTTCTTTACTTCCAATTGAACCTGGTGGCCATTGCGCTCTACATGTTCGGAAGCTTTGTGCCTGTCATCTCACGAATCGGGTATTACATGACATTTCCGCATATTCTCTTCCTGACGACACTTATTGTGAAGCTTAAGGAGGAAGCGTACTATAAAAAACTCCGGATTCTAATCATGGTGGCGGCTGTGCTTTATTTCCTGGTATTTTTGTGGCAGTGCGATGCAGATTTTATGAAGCTGCTTCCCTACCGCAGCATGCTTATGGAACATGATCGTATCGAATTCAATTATCCGATGCTGTATATGAATGAATAGATTTTGAAAGGATTATTATGAAATTCAGTATTCTTGTGACCTGTTTAAACGCGGGAGAGAGACTTAAAAGTACCGTAGAATCCATCTTAATGCAGGATTATAAGGACTTTGAGATTATTATAGAGGACGGAGCGTCGAGTGACGGATGTCTTGACCTTCTTCCCTCCGACGAACGCATCCACGTCTTCGTTGAAAAAGACAAGGGTATCTATGATGGGATGAATCGTGCCATTTCCCGTGCTACGGGCGAGTACCTGCATTTTTTAAATTGCGGCGACCGGTATTATGATGAGCATTCCCTCTCTTTGGTTGCCCGGGCCGTCGAGGCGTACGAGCAAAAGTCTCCGGGGGCGAATACCGTAATCTTCTATGGCGATACGTATTTTGATACGCTTTCGCTTGTTGTTAAGAGTAACCCTGAGATTAATGGGTTTGCATGCTTTAGGCATGTTCCGAATCATCAGGCCTGCTTCTATTCAAAGAATGCGTTTGAAGGCCGCGAGTACGATACGAAGTATCGCATCTGTGCGGATTACGATCACTTCCTCTACAGTTTCTACGTGCGGAAAGCGGATTTCGTTTATGTGGGCGGAACCGTAAACCGATATGAAGGAAACGGTTTTTCGGAAACTCCTGAGAATAAAGAAAAAATGAAGCAGGAGCAGATTGCCGCAAGAAAGACGTATATGAGCAAATGGGAGCTTTTTAAGTATAGATTCTTCCTTTGCATAACACTTGTTACACTTAGAAGAAAACTTGCAAAAAGCAAGGCGTTCGGGCCGTTATATAACAAAATCAAATCTGCATTATACAAACGGTGACAGGAGACGGAATGAAAGTACTGTGGCTGATGAATTTCATATTACCGCAAGCAGCACCGCTTTATTCCAAGGAGGTATTTGCAAAAGAGGGCTGGGTGGGCGCTCTCTTTTCTTCCTTATCGGAAACGGAGAATCTTGAAATCGGATGTGCTTTCCCTCTTTCCCTTAAGAAGGATGAAATCATAAAGAAACAGGACGGGAAGTATACGTACTATGCCTTTGACGAGGATATGGCAGCACCCGAGGTTTATAATCCCGCACTTGAACCAATCATGCAGCGGATACTTTCGGATTTTAAGCCGGATATTATTCATATCTTTGGAACCGAGTTTCCTCATACGCTGGCCATGATGCGTGCCTGCCCGGATCCCAAAAAGGTTTTAATCGGGTTCCAGGGAATGATGGGACCGATTGCGGAACACTATTATGCGGGACTTCCGAAGCGAGTAATCAAAAGACGAACCTTTCGGGACCGCCTCAAGATGGACGACCTTGCCTGGCAGAAGGTAAAGATTATGGCCCGTGCGGAGAATGAAGCCGAGGCGATTTCGCTGGCGGTTCATGTTACCGGCCGTACCGAGTTTGACAAAAATACCGCGTTGGCGATTAATCCTAAACTAAGCTACCATAAGTTAAACGAAAGCCTCCGTTCCGTCTTTTATGAACCGAAAGCCGGTGTGAAACGGGAAGAAGGAAGAATCTTTTTGTGCCAGGGCAATTATCCTTTAAAGGGTGCTCATTTTGCCCTGTCGGCCATGAAACATATCATAAAGCAGCGCCCGGACGCCGTGCTCTATATCGGTGGGGATCCCATAAAAACAGCAGACGGACTTATGAACCGTATTAAGCGTGGCTCCTATGCGTCCTTCCTTCGGGAATTGATTCGCAGGAACCATCTGAAGGGACATGTCGTATTTACGGGGATGCTTAGTGCGGATGAGATGCGAGAGCAGTATCAGAAGGCTTCCGTGTATCTTTTCTGCTCCAGTGTGGAGAATTCTCCAAATTCCATCGGCGAGGCCATGCTGCTTCGTTGCCCGGTGGTAGCTTCCAGGGTAGGAGGCGTGCCGTCCATGATTTCGGAGGAGGAAGGAATCCTTTTGGATCCGCTCAGCATGGATGAGGCTTCGATTGCTTCCTTATCGGATGCCGTTTTGAAGGCCCTGAATATGCAGGATAGCGAGCGTGATGCCCTTACGGAACGGGCATATAAGCGTGGCCTTAAGAATCACGACACCACAGGAAACCGTGAAACACTATTGAAGATTTACGAGGAAATGTTACGCGAATGAAACTGACCTTTGTGACCAACTACATGAACCATCACCAGTTCCCCATGTCGGAATGTCTTTTTGGCATGCTCGGAGATTCCTATCATGTCATTACGACACAGGAAATGGAAGCCGAACGTGTGGCCATGGGTTGGGAAGATAAGGAACGCCCCTATGTGCGCTCCCTACTTAAGGACGAAGCACAGGCACTTCGCGTTTTGGAGGAAAGCGATGTCATTCTGTACGGCGGCGCCGAACGCGAGGACCTTTTGGAGCGTTTCTGCAAAAGCGGCAAGCTCGTTCTGCGTTATACGGAACGTATCTATAAAACCGGTCAGTGGAAGGCCGTAAGCCCGCGCGGGCTCCGTGCCAAAAACAAAGCGTATCGAATAAACGATGACGGACGGACCTGCCTTTTGTGTGCCGGCGGGTATGTGGCGTCCGATTTTGCGCTTCTTTCCGCATATAAGAACCGCCGCTATCGTTTCGGCTATTTCCCAAAGACCTATACCTATACAAAAGAGGAACTTTTTTCTTCTAAACCGGAGGATTGTTTAAGACTCATCTGGGTGGGAAGAATGATAGATTGGAAGCAGCCTGAAAGGGCGTTATGGCTTGCAAAAAGGCTTCAGGAATCGAAAGTTAAATTCAGATTAGATTATTATGGAAGCGGCCCGCTGGAAGAGCCTCTCAGACAGGCGACCGCAGACGACGGACTGACGGAGGAAGTTACGTTCCACGGATATACGAAGCCTGAGGACATACGAAAGGCAATGCTTTCGTCCCATATACTGCTTGTTACCTCGAATCGGGAAGAGGGGTGGGGTGCTGTTCTGAACGAAGCCATGAACTCCGCCTGCATACCGGTTGCGGATTCCATGATCGGTGCCGCACCGTACCTCATACGTCAGAATGTGAACGGCTATGCATATCCTTCCCATAAACCAAAAAAGGCCCTTTCATTCCTTGAAAGCATCGCGGGTGATTATAATCGCCTTAAAGAGATGGGACTTAGAGCCTATGAGACCATCCGTGATACCTGGAACGAGGAAGTGGCAGCCCGAAGGCTGGTTGCTTTTTGCGAAAGCTTACTAAAAGACGAGCCGGCTCCTGCCTATGAGGATGGTCCTCTGTCGAAGGCGCCTGTCATTAAGCCATGCAGGAAGCATCTTGCGAAGACGACCATGGGACAGTCCGGCCGCTTTGCCCGGGAAGGCTTTTCGGCACCGCAGAATGTTTACATCTGTCATACTTTTTATCATGTATATATCGCCCTGCTTCATGAAATGAAGCGGGAGAGCATAAATCGTGGGAACTGCCATTTTTACTTAAGTGACATGTCTCAAAACCTCACCGAAATCCTTGAAAGGTTGAACGAATCGCCGTATGTGGGAGGGGCAGAGATTCTCCACGAGGTCCGGCATACGGACCTTCCCAAGGCGGAAAAGTACCACAAAATGCGCTCGAATATCCTTTTGAACCTTCTGCAACGGATCATCTTCACGAAGGTTTATGCAAAAGCGCAGAATTTCCCGCTTTCGGATCTTCGGGGAAGGGAAGTCTTTGTTTTTTGCGACAGCGATCCGGTGGGGTATGTGCTGAATGCCACTCATATTCCCTACCATGCGATGGAGGACGGCTTTAACTGCCTGAAGGTGTTTGATGCGGCCCATGCGGATAACGAGGGACACTTCGCACTCAAAAAATGGATGTCTAAGCATAATTTGATTTTCATACAAAACGGCTATTCCAAATATGCATTGGACATGGAAGTGAATGATGACAGCACGCTTTTGCACGACGGTCCCGTTTACCGTGTCGTTAAAAAGAGCGATTTGGAAGCGGGTCTTTCCGAGAATCAAAAGAAGGAAATCGTCCGAATCTTTATTGCGGATGCGGAGCAGATTGCCGTGCAACTTAAGTCCTTCCAAAAGGGACAGAAGGTGGGCATGTTTTTAAGCGAGAACTGGCCGGGCGATGCGCCGGATATACGCCGTCAGGTGTGCCTCGACATTAAGGAACGTTACTTCCGTGATTACGCTCTTGTGATTAAGCCGCATCCCGCGGACAACGTGGATTATAAGGAGCTTTGCGGGGATGCGATTGTATTGCGTGGCCGTTTCCCGATTGAAGTGCTGAATTTCTTTGACGGCCTTCACGTGGACCTTGCCGTTTCCATTGTCACAAGTGCGATGGATTCCCTCCGCTTTGTCGATGAAAAACTGAATCTGGGCCCTGCATTCTGGGATGCTTACGAGAATCCCGAAAAGCATGCATTCATGATCAAAAACAAGGGGGACACAACATGCTCAAAATCCTGAAAAAGATTAATAAAATAATGGACGGGCGCCAAAAACGACAGATGTTCGGGCTGGTGATCATGATGATTATCGGAGCTACCTTAGAGCTTGCCAGTGTCGGAATCATGATTCCCGTCGTAGAGGTAATCTTAAGCCCGGAGGCGATTTCGGAAAGCAAATGGGCGAGCATCCTTTATGAGATTCTGCACGCCCCGAGTACCAAGGTTTTCTCTCTGGAAATGCTGGGCCTTATGATGCTGGCTTTTGCCCTTAAGAACATTTTCCTGTTCATACAGCAGAAATCCCTGTTCCACTTTACTTTTACAAACCAGTACATCACCAGCGAGAAGCTGATGCGAAACTACATAAGCCGCAATTACGAATTCTATCTGAATGCCGAAACCGGTGTGCTGCAGCGCAGCATTACGGCGGACGTTGCCAATATGTACGCCCTGATTCTGGCGGTTTTGCAGATAGCAACCGAATGCATAACATCTGTTATTTTAGTGGCATTCCTCTTCCTGCAGGACCCCGTGATGACGATTACCGTGGCGGTTTTACTTCTTGCCACCGTGCTCCTTATTAAGAGCGTAATCAAGCCGATTATGCGCAGAACCGGCAAGGAGAACCAGGACTTTGGAGCAGCGGTATACCAGAAGATTGCCCAGGCAATCGGCGGAATCAAGGAAATCAAGGTAGCCGGCCGGGAGGAATATTTCGTAAACGAGTACCGCATGCAGGGAAAGGGCTACGCCAAGGCAATGGAGCGTTACCAGCTCTTTTCCACGACGCCCAAGCTATTAATTGAGACGGTCTGCATTATCGGAATGAGCGCCTATCTCATGGTCCTTGTGGGTCGCGGTGCCGAAGTGGAGAATATGATTCCCATGCTTACGGCCTTCGGTGTGGCGGCAGTTCGTCTTTTGCCGGCGGCGAGCCGTATCAACAACCAGCTCACGGGCATGAACTTCAATGAACCGTTTTTCTTTAACGTAACCGACAATCTCGTAACCGAAACCGATGCGCAGCATACGGATATGAGCTACGCCCTGGTGGCCAAAGAGAAGCTTCCCGTACAGAAGGAGATTCTGCTTACGGGCATTACCTATCACTATCCGAACTCAGAAAAATACATTTTCCGTGATGCCGAAATGCGGATTCCCGTGGGTGCCTCCGTGGGCATCGTCGGCGAAAGCGGAGCCGGAAAAACCACGGTGGTCGACATCCTTTTGGGCCTCCTTGCCCCGGAAAAAGGAAGCATCCTTGCAGACGGCGTGGATACGAAGGAACATTACCGGGAATGGCTCCTAAATATCGGCTACATTCCCCAGATGATTTTCCTTTTGGACTCCGATATCAGGCACAACGTTGCTTTTGGCGTACCGGAGGAGGAAATTGATGACGCACGCGTCCTTGAGTGCCTCAAGGAAGCACAGCTTACGGAGTTCGTGGAAAGCCAGCCCGAGGGCATCTTCTCAACCATCGGCGAGCGCGGTATCCGTATAAGCGGGGGCCAAAGACAACGAATCGGCATTGCACGTGCCCTGTATCACGACCCGGAGGTTCTCATTCTGGACGAAGCGACCAGTGCTCTCGATAATGATACGGAGAAGGCCATCATGGATTCCATCAACCATTTCATGGGACGGAAAACATTGATTATCATTGCACATCGCCTGCAGACCATTGAAAAATGCGACATGGTTTATCGCGTAGAGAATGGCAAAATCCTACAGGAAACACGAAAAGCACTCGGTTGAGTGCTTTTTTTGTGTGCTTTTTGTTGCTTTGATTGTACTTATGTTTATGTTGTGGTATATTTAGCAGTGTATGCGCTTCATAAAATAACACGGAGAGGGGTAGGAATGAGGACACTGTATATACGCGCGGATGCGAACAAAACAATAGCAACCGGCCATGTTATGAGATGTCTTGCTTTGGCAGATGCTCTTCGGAAACTTTCGGTAGAAACAGTGTTCATTACGGCAGACGATGACAGCGGCGCCCTGATTGACGCACGTCAGTACCGGCGGATCTGCCTCCACACAAAGTGGGATGATATGGAGAGCGAACTTCCGGTTTTAAGGAAAGTGCTTTCGGACGAAGGCGTGACCGGCCTTTTGGTGGACAGCTACATGGCGACGCCCAAATACCTAAAGGCCCTTAAGAAGCTTGTGAGGGTAGCCTATATAGACGATATGCCCATGATAACCGAACCCTGGCATATCCCCTGCGACGTACTTGTGAACTATTCCGCGTACAGCGATACGTTTCCGTACCGCAGTAAGTACCGTCACACGAAGCTGCTGCTCGGCTGCGATTACGCGCCGCTGCGAGCCTGCTTTTTTGCGGAAAGCGGGAACGGCTTTGATGCACGAAAGCGATGTGATACGGGTGGTGAGAGCCTTAAGAAGGCCCTGATTATGACGGGCGGAACCGATCGATACGGTGTTTCCCTGTATCTGGCCGATGCCCTGCCCGGACGGTATCCGGATACACATTTTATCTTTATTTCCGGCTCATTGAATACACATTATGACGAACTTTTGAAAATTGCAGATCATTTTCCCAACACGGAGGTGCTTTTAAACGTATCTGATTTGGAGCGTTACATGCTACAGTGCGATCTGGCGGTTACGGCGGGCGGTACGACGCTCTACGAACTGGCAGCGACACGGACTCCGGCGGTGAGCTTCTCTTTTGCAGATAATCAGCTCAGAAATGTGGAGGCTTTTGACCGTAAGGGCTGTATCCCTTATGCGGGAGATGTACGTGACGGAATGCAGGGCCGCATCGAGGAACTTTTTGATGAAATGGCCGCATCCCCGAAGCGGCGCAGGCAGTGCCAAAACGCAATGTGCGACCTCATAGGTCCCGGTTCCACCATGAACCTGGCCCGGGCGCTTTTAAAGGAATTAGAAATCTAAAAACAGGAGATTAATTATGAGCAATGTAATTGACGGCAAGACCATACTGATCACAGGAGGAACCGGATCCTTCGGCAAGTGCTTCACGAAGTACGTGCTGACACACTACAATCCGAAAAAGATTATCATCTACTCCCGTGACGAATTTAAGCAGTTCAACATGGCAAATGATATGAAGGAATATAAGGACAAGCTCCGTTTCTTCATTGGTGACGTAAGAGACCTCGAACGATTCAAGAGAGCGCTGGAGGGTGTGGATTATATCATTCACGCCGCAGCCATGAAGCAGGTTCCGGCCTGTGAATACAACCCGAATGAAGCCATTAAGACGAACATCCACGGCGCACAGAATGTCATCGAAGCCGCTTTGGACATGGGCGTTAAAAAGGTTGTGGCTCTTTCCACCGACAAGGCCGTTAATCCCGTTAACCTGTACGGAGCTACCAAGATGGTATCCGACAAGCTGTTCGTTGCAGCCAATGCCTATGCGGGCAGCAAGGACATCTGCTTCTCCATCGTTCGCTACGGCAACGTGGCAGGCAGCCGCGGCAGTATCATTCCCGTGTTCCGCAATATCATCGAGAAGGGTGGCAACGAGCTTCCCATTACCGATTACCGCATGACCCGTTTTTGGATTTCCTTAACCGAGGGCGTTGAGCTTGTAATCAAGGCACTGGAGGAATCCGTGGGCGGTGAGACTTTCATCAGCAAGATCCCTTCCTTCAAAATCACGGACCTTGCCGAGGCTATGCTTCCCGGCTGCAAGATGCCTGAAATCGGTATCCGTGAAGGCGAGAAACTCCACGAAATCATGATTACCGTGGAGGATTCCATGACGACCTACGAGTATGACAAGCACTTTATCGTATATCCTCAGATGGTTTGGTCCGAATCCCGTCGTCCCAAGCCCACAGGACGGAAAGTTCCGGAAGGCTTCTCCTATTCTTCCGGCAATAATGACTGGTGGCTGTCCGTCGATGAAATCAGAGAGAGACTTAAGAGTGTTGAAGGTTAGGATGTAAATCATGGAGAAACCTGCTATAGAGGGCGGCAAGCCCGTAAGAGACAGTAAAATATATTATGGACATCAGTATATCGATGAGGCGGATATAGAGGCGGTCGGCGAGGTGCTGCGCAGCGAGGCAATTACCTGCGGTCCCATGATTGACCGTCTTGAGAAGCGATTGTGCGAGCTGACGGGAGCCCGCTATGCCGTATTGTGCAGCAACGGCACCGCCGCACTACACATTGCATGTCTGGCAGCAGGCGTTACGGAGGGCGATGAAGTGATTACGACTCCGATTACCTTTGCCGCCAGTGCCAACTGCGCTTTATACTGCGGAGCCCGTCCTGTTTTTGCGGATATCCGCCGGGATACCTATAACCTGAATCCCGAGGAAGTACGCAGGAAGATCACGGACAAAACGAAGGCTGTTGTAGCCGTTGATTATACGGGACAGGCCGTTGAGCTTTCGGAATTTTTGTCCATGTGCCATGAGAAGGGAATTACTCTCATAGAAGATGCGGCACATTCCATCGGGACCAAATATAACGGACAGTATGTCGGCTCCATTGCCGATATGACGACCTTTTCCTTCCATCCCGTGAAGACCGTAACAGCAGGAGAAGGCGGTGCGGTGCTCACAAATAGCGAGGAACTTTATAAAAAGCTTCTAATTTACCGTACGCACGGTATTACCAAGAATCCTTCCATGATGGAGAGAGAGCCGGACGGCCCCTGGTATTATGAGCAGGTAGCTCTTTCCACGAACTATCGAATGACGGATATTCAGGCTGCGCTGCTTAATTCCCAGCTTGACAAGCTTCCGGCTTTTTCGAAGCGTCGTAAGGAGATTGTGGCACGATACGATGAAGCTTTTTCAAAACTGCCCGGAATCACCGTTCAGAAGGAAATTCCGGAGTCGGATACAACGAGACATCTTTACATCCTGCGCCTGAATCCCGCACATATTTCCATTGACAGAGCGGCCTTTTTTAAGGCGATGGAAGCAGAAAATATAATCTGCAATGTACATTACATTCCGGTATATCTGCATCCCTACTATGAACATCTCGGTTACCAAAGAGGCTTGTGCCCCGAGGCCGAAAGCTTATACAACGAGATGATGAGCCTGCCGCTTTACTACGCCATGAGCGATGCGGACGTGGAGAGCGTCATTAAGGCAGTCACCAAAATTGCGGAATACTATGCAATATAGTTCCAAAGGGAGAGAAACTTGAACAACAAAAGACATACGGGAATTGAATTACTTCGCATTGTCAGCATGCTGATGATCTGCATTCTGCATTACTTAAGTAAGGGCGGAATCCTTGGGAATTTCTATGATGAAGGCCCCGCTTCCCTGCAGCTTGCCTGGCTTTTGGAGGCCTTTTGCTATGTCAGCGTGAATGTGTTTGTTTTTATCACGGGATATTATTCCAAGGATACGGATTTTAAGGCAGGAAGGCTTTTGTCCTTCTTCGGAATGGTCGAATTTTATTCTCTCGGCATTTATGTACTCAGCCTTTTCCTCGGAATGAAGACCTTTGACATCAATGATTTCCTGTTCTGCCTGTGCCCGATTTCCACGGGACATTACTGGTTTGCAACGAATTATTTCGTGCTCCTGCTTTTGTTGCCGCTTCTGTCCAAAGGTCTTGAGAAATTAAGCAATAAGGCACTTTTTGAAATCCTGATTGCATTTATTATCGTAACTTCCGTAGTGCCCACCGTAATTCCCATACGGTTGTCCCTTACGGACAGCGGGTACGGCGTTTTATGGTTTTTCACCCTGTATCTGACCGGTGCTTATCTTCGAAGGGTCGGAGTTTCTAAGATTAAGAAGGGCACGGCCCTCCTTTTATACTTTGTTTTTGGCGCCCTGACCTATCTGAGTGCGGTCGGAATACGGTTTATATGCGACAGAACCGGAATGCTGCATGAAGCCATGCTCCAGTTCTATAAGTACAACAGCCTTACGGTTTATATCGCGTCCCTCGGCCTGTTTCTCTTCTTCCTGGGCCTTGATATGAAGGAGAACCGTCTTGCGGGTGTCATCCGCTATATAGCGGGCAGTGTGTTCGGAGTTTATCTCCTTCATGAGCATGTGGTGTGGCGTTACGAGTGGCCCAAATGGCTTGACGTCCCCGGCTTTGTTATGATTTTACTGGTGTTTGCAGCGGGCATCTGCGTGGAAAGCGTGCGGCGGTGCCTGTTTGACGGAATAGGAAGGTTATGTCGGCCAAAGAAAAAGCAATAAAAGTTTATAACAATATCACGTGTTATTTATATCCGCTGGCCCTTCTGCTTCTGCCGTTTTATGGGGTGAATCGCGGCGTCGATGTTTCCGACACCACATATTCCCTGGCGCGCAGCCTGTTTATGGAGGATATCGCGGGCTCGCCCTGGTCTGTGGCTTATGAGCTTTCGGACCTTTTGACACGGCTTTTAATGAAGCTCCCGGGCAAGGGCTCGCTCCTTATGATGAACTGCTACACGGCTCTGTTCATAAGCGCGATGGCATGGATTGCATATTTCGTTTTGTCGCGCGAGATGAGCAGGCACCTTGTTTTTTTCGGTGAGATACTTGCAATCAGTCTGTGCTGGTGTCCGAGCGTAATTTTGTACAATTATCTTTCGTACTTTATGCTGCTCATCGCCATACTGCTCCTTTACAGGGCGTCCGTGTGCTCTTATGAACGCTCCGCGTGGCGACTCTTTTTAGCAGGTGCCATATTGGGACTTTCCATATTTGCAAGACTTCCGAATGTCGTATTTGCGGGCTTTATTCTGCTTGTGTTTTATACGTACTTCGTGGACAAAAAAAGTCGCGGTCTCTTTAAAACCGTTCTGACCTGCGTGGGCGGTTATATCGCGGGATTTTTGCTCGCGGCCGTTCCCCTGTCCGTAAAGTATGGCATGGACTGTATTCCGAACATGCTTTCAACGGTTCTGGGAAGCTCAGAATCCGCAACCGATTACACGGCCGGATATGCGCTGCTTCGTACCGTTAAAGCATACACCATCGAGTGGCCGTGGATTCTGACGGCACTTTTGGTGATTTTGGGCGGAATCGTCCTGTTTCGAATCTTCCGGGGTCGTTTTAAGGTTCTAAAGGGTATTGTTTACATCGCGGTGCTGCTTCTCTGGCTCCGCTTTGCATACGGAAGAGGCATGTTCGGCTTCACCTATGAAGAAGTTTTCTCCATGATGGCGTTCGTTACGATATTCCTTATTTTGGGAATCGCAGGAAGCATCTTTACGATGCTTCAAAAAGCAGCGCCCCGAGAGGAAAAACTGCGGGCCTGCCTGGTTCTTTTGTGGATACTGCTTCTGCCCATCGGAAGCAACAATAATATTTATCCGATCCTGAACAGTATGTTCCTGATTGCACCGTTACTCCTTCATATGCTGCAGGGCGTGATACTGCCTTCCCATGAACGGTTTATGAAGGCACACGGCTTATCGGCCTTCCCGCTTAAGGCGATGCTGGCACTCTTTTTGTTCTGTATGATGTACCAGACCTTTCTTTTTGGCCTCACCTATGTATTTCGTGACGGAACCGAGGGAGCCATGGACACCCGCATCACCGCGGATTGCCCGCTTAGGGGCATGTATACGACGAAGGAACGTGCGGAGTCCCTTACGGACCTTGCGGACTTTGTGGCATCGCAGGATTATGAAGACAGGCGGTTCCTTTTCTACGGCAATGTGCCGGGACTTTCCTACGTGCTTAATAAGCCCTGTGCACTGAGTCATACCTGGCCGGACCTTGATACCTACGAGTACGAGGTTCTGCTTGCGGATTTGTCGCTCCTTACAAAGCGCCCCGTGTTTATTACAAGTCTGGAGGCCGGCAAGAGACTGCTTACGGCACCGCAGGGTGTGAAGGAAGAAAAACTTCATGAAATGCTGGTGGAGGGCGACTTTAAGGTGCGTTTTATCAGTGAAAATGATGCTTATTTAGTTATAGAATGAGATACTATTGCGAATGCGAGGATTGGCTATGATTAATTTTAATGTACCGCCTTATACGGGCAACGAAATCAAGTATATTGAGGAGGCTGTACGCAACCAGAAAATCTGCGGTGACGGTCCTTTTACCAAAAAGTGCAATGCCTGGATTGAAGAGCATACCGGCACGGCCAAATGCCTTCTTACGACTTCCTGTACGCATGCGAATGAGATGGCAGCCATTCTTGCCGACATACAGCCCGGCGATGAAGTCATTATGCCGTCGTTTACCTTCGTATCTACCGCAGATGCCTTCGTTATGCGTGGCGGTGTTCCGGTATTTACGGATATCCGTCCCGACACCATGAATATTGACGAGAAGCTGATAGAAGCAGCCATTACGCCCAAAACAAGAGCTATAGCTCCCGTGCATTATGCAGGCGTTTCCTGCGAAATGGATACCATTATGGATATAGCCCGTCGCCATAATCTTCTGGTTATTGAGGATGCTGCCCAGGGCGTCATGAGTACCTATAAGGGCAAGGCACTCGGTACCATCGGCGATTTCGGCTGCTATTCCTTCCACGAGACCAAAAATTACTCCATGGGTGAGGGCGGTGCACTGCTTATCAAGGATCCTTCCTATATCGAACAGGCCGAAATCATTCGTGAAAAAGGTACGAACCGCAGCAAGTATTACCGCGGCCAGATTGATAAGTACTCCTGGATCGATGCCGGTTCCTCCTACCTGCCTTCCGACATGAATGCCGCATATCTTTGGGCACAGCTCGAGCTGGCGGACGAAATCAACGGACGCAGGCTTGCAAGATGGAATCAGTACTATGAACTCTTAAGCCCGCTTAAGGAACGCGGCCTTATTGAGCTCCCCGTGATTCCTGAGGGCTGCGTACACAATGCCCACATGTTCTACATTAAGGTTCGCGACCTTGACGAAAGAACCGCTATGATTGACTACCTGAAGGAGAATCAGATTCATTCCGTATTCCATTATGTTCCCCTTCATTCCGCACCGGCCGGCCTTAAGTTCGGTCGCTTCCACGGAGAGGATGTTTATACCACAAAAGAGAGCGACAGACTGATTCGTCTTCCCATGTTCTACAGTCTTACGGAGGATGAAGTTACATACATCGCAGGAAAGGTTACCGAGTTTTATCGATGAAGAAGAGCGGATATAAGAAAAACTACACAGACCGAATAGGGGCCTTTGTCCTGACCCTGCTTCTCTTTGTCGCCACCTATTTCTGCTTTGGGATGTACTACAGACTCAACGACGACGTCCTGATTCGGGATTACATATCCGGCATTTATTCGGGGACGCCGTCGGGGCATACCGTTTATATGCTGTATCCCCTGGGAGCACTGATTGCGGGACTTTACAGAATCCTGCCGTTTGTTCCCTGGTACGGTATCCTGATGCTTGCCCTTGTGGCACTATGCGTGTATCTGATTACCTTACGGATTCTGTCCTTCCAGGAAACAAAACTTCAAAAAACACTTGCTATTTTATCGTCCGCCCTGTTCTATGCGGCGTTTATACTGAAGCAGGTTACATTTTTGCACTATACGGTTACAGGCGGCCTTCTTATGATGACAGCCTGCTTTTTGTTTTTAACAGGCCCGAGTGCCAAAAACAACCGGGATTTCATTAAAGGAAATATAATCCCAATTATACTTTCGTGCATTTCGTTCTTTATCCGCCCGCAGATCGGACTTTTCTTGCTTCCCATGCTGGCAGTGAGCGGCCTGCTCCGTTATTCCCTTGACCGGCAAAGCGAGAAATACGGCTGCTCCTTTATGAAGCGATATCTGCCTGTGTTCCTGATTGCCGCATTCATTATGGGCGCCGGATTCCTTACGGACCGGCTTTCTTACGGCGATACGGAGTGGAGAGAGTTTAAGGAGTTTAACGGAATTCGGACGGAGCTTTACGATTACAATTCCATTCCGGATTATGCGCAGAATCAAAGCTTCTACGAGGAAGCCGGAATCACAAAAATGCAGGTTACCCTGCTTAAAAACTACAATTACGAACTGGATGAATCCATCGATTCCACACTCATTGAGAAGATTAATGCCTATAATGACAGCCGGCGGGCTTCCCTTACCGCACGTCTTAAGCAGACGGCCTATGAATACGTGCACCGCGTTTTGGGAACGGAGGATGCCCCGTATAACTACATAGTAATAGCTCTGTATGTGCTGGCTGCCGGTTTGCTTTTGGCCGCAAGGCGGGGACGCACCCTGCTTCCGCTCATTCTTTTGGGCGTTACGCGGAGCGTACTGTTTTGCTACCTTTTGTTCCGCGGAAGAATGACGGACCGTATCACGGAGCCCCTGCTGCTTTGCGAGATGATGATTCTTACGGCACTCATTTTGTATGTTCTTTTGCAAAAGAAATGGAACGTACGGGTTCCGATGCTGCTTGTTGTTTCCCTTCTGCTTGTTTTTGCCGGAATTACTTCGGTTCCCAAGGTGAAAGAGAGTGCGGCGACGTATGAAGAGAATGCGGCGGAATGGATGAAGCTGCAGGAAGACCTTATGCGGACCACGGGGGAGGATTTCTACATCATCGATGTGTATTCCTCCGTGAAGTATTCGGAACGCATTTTTGACGAGGCACATCTTCACAGGCTCTCCGAGATGGCCGGTGGCGGAGGAAACGGAAGAAACAACGAAATTGCCGGTGGTTGGGCTGTTTTTTCGCCCCTTATGTATGAAAAACATGAGAATTACGGGTTCCGGGATGCATACAGTGCACTGAGGGATTCAGACCGGGTGCGGTTTGTGGTAAATACGGAGGATGAGGCAGAGTGGCTTTCGGAATTATACCGGCTTTCCGGAGACGAAATTACCCTGTCCGCACAGCGTGTTACGGGTGATTTTACAGTATACAAAGTAGACAAAAAGTCGTAAAATATTATCAACTATGTGTTGAAGACAGGAAGAAAAATGGAAAAAGTATCCTTTGTAATTCCCTGCTATCGAAGTGCTCTTACATTACCCGCTGTTGTAGCGGAAATTGATGCCGCGATGGCCAGTTTAACTCAATACGAATATGAGATTGTTTTGGTCAATGATTCATCGCCGGATGACACCTATTCCGTGATTCGGAAGCTGGCTCTTTCGCACGATCATGTGACCGGAGTCAATCTTGCCAGAAACTTCGGTCAGCATGCGGCCTTAATGGCAGGCTTTGCACAGGTGACCGGAGATATTGTTGTTTGCCTTGATGATGACGGACAAACTCCGGCTTCCCAGGTGGGCAGGCTTCTTGCGGCCATCGGGGAAGGGCACGATGCGGTTTATGCACGCTATGAGCACAAGATGCATTCGGGCTTTCGGAATTTCGGTTCCCGTGTGAATGACCTGATGCTGCGTTCCATGCTGAATAAACCCAAGGACCTCCATGTGACCAGCTACTTTGCAATCAGACGGTTTATCGTGGATGAGATACTCAATTACCGGAATGCTTACCCCTACGTAATCGGTCTGGTACTTCGAACCACGAAGGACATCGTGAATGTGGATGTGGACCACAGAGAACGCATGAACGGCAAGAGCGGTTACACGCTTCGCAAGCTGATTGCACTTTGGATGAACGGATTTACGGCCTTTTCCATTAAGCCTCTTCGTATTTCCACCGGCATCGGCTGCTTGTGTGCCATCGGCGGTTTTGTGTATATGCTGTATACGATTATCAGGCATTTCGTGGACCATGCCGCTCCCATCGGCTACGCATCCCTGATCAGTGCGCTTCTTTTTATCGGCGGCATGATTATGCTGATGCTGGGCCTTGTGGGTGAGTACCTGGGTCGCATTTATATCTGCATGAATAATTCACCGCAGTATGTAATCCGCGACATCGTAAGGAAGGACAATTGACGGAGAAATCTATGAAATTCAATAAATCGGAGCGCATGTTCCTCTGCATTCTTGTATTGACGATTGCGCTGCTTCTTATGGCTCTTGCAAAGCCGTTCAAACTAATCAAAACGAATTACAAATCAGAGTCCCTGGTTCATACGGACTGCGCGGAACTTATGCTCAGCAGCACCGAGCCGGTACGCCAGAATTTTGCACCGCAGTTCGGTATCCTGAAAGAAATCGCTTTCTACGTGCATTCCTACGGCGGAGCGGAATCCGACCTGGTTACTCTGAAACTCTATAACGCTTCTTCGGAACTTTTGCACGAAGGCAGCGCTTCTTTGGATGTGTCCGAGGGCGATGCCTGTGTTCGTTTTCCCATGGATGTATATGCGGAGGCCTGGCAACCCGTTTATTACGAGATTTATTCGGGCGATGAGAACGAAGCTTTGGTGACGGTTTATGTTGCGGAGGCCGTGGCAACCGGCATTTCCGAGTCCGGCACTGTAGTGTATGAGGGCAGCGAACAGACCGGCTTCTGCGTGTGCGGTGATTATACCTACCGGGCACATATGGGCCTTAAGAAGACGCTTCTTTACGATGCGGTCATCGGCTTTACGGCAGTCCTTGCACTGGGCCTTTTGTGGTTTTTTGCACGCCCCGTACAGATTCAGAAACCGCTTCGCATCGCACTTTATGCACTCCTTGCATGCGGCAGTATCGCAGCGCTTGTGTACTGCGTATTCATGCCCACCTTCTCTTCGGAAACCCTCGACCGCAGTATTTATGCAATCGGTATCGCTGTCCTGACGGCGTATCTTGCATATCTTATTTACGGAATCGGCCGGAACGGGACACCCGCGTTTTTGAAGCTGCCGCCCGCGCAGATGCTTCAGAACTACCTGCAGTCCGTATTCTTTGGCATTACCCTGTATTACTGTTGCATGTATGTGAATGCAGCCTGCCTTGCGGACCAGTACCTGGCACTTTCCCAAATCGGCTTTTATCTGGGACTTTCGATGCTTTCCCTTTTTGCCCAAAAGGATTTTCTCAATATTCCGAATGCCGTATGGATTCTTTTGGGCGGTGCAGCCTGCTGCTTCATTCAAAACCGTACCGTCTATAAGTGCGGAGCCCTGCTTTTTGGCGGCCTCGTGCTCATCTACATTGTAAGGCACTTTAAGAAGAGCACGCTTTCCGGGCTGTATCTTCCCATCGCTGCCACGCTGGTGCTTTACAACATTCTTGCAGCCTGCTTTAGGGGCTACAGAACCTGGATGATTTATGCCGGTATTGCTTTTACGCTGCTGCTTTTCTACGTTGCGGTTACGGAGGACTGCCGGAGGATTTTTAAGAACTTAAGCAACGGCATTTCGATTTCGTTTTTGATACTTCTGGCCTTCTCGCTGGCACGCAGACCTTACAACAAGTGGGGCCTGTCCCGGTATCCCATGTGGTTCCACACGGTTACCGCGGGTGCGGCTCAAATCACGTTGACCGCCGCCAATTCCTGGGGTCATATTCTGAAGGCCGTTTCGGAAGGCGGGCTTAAGGGCATCTTTAAGCGTGCCCATTTCCGCATTTTTGAATTCTCCATCGCCGCCGGGTACCTTGTTCTGGCTATTTCCAGAACCGGCATCCTGACCATGGCGATTTTGATGCTTCTGACGCTGGTACTGTACCTTTTTGCAGACAAAAAGGCATTCCGAAAGCTTCTTCGTGCGTCACTTTGCACGGTAGCCGGCAGTATACTGTGCCTGCCGCTTGTATTTTCGGCAACGCGTATCGTACCTGCCATGGTGAACGATCCGTTCCGATTCCCGCTTATTCCTTTCGAGCAGGACTGGTACTTAATCGATGCCGGGGAGCCCAAGGATTCCGAGTGGTACATGGATGCGAGCATGTTTGTGAAGTTTATCGGTATCCGTATCTTCAACGGAACGACGGACAGCGGTGTGGATGATATTGAGAATGTAAGTCTTAAGGAGGCCGTGTTTGGTAAGGAAGCTGCAGCAGTTACCGAAACTCCTTCTACGGAGACTAATGCGGCACCTTCTGAGGTTGTACAGGATGCAGCCCGGGACGTCGATCTTTCCAACGGACGCTTTGACATTTGGAAGCAGACCTTAAAGGAGCTTTCCCTTCATGGACATGAATACATGTCGGTAGAGATGCCGGACGGATCTACGGCTTATCATTGCCACAATGCATATTTACAGGCCCTGTACGATTACGGACTTTTAATCGGTCTTTTGTACCTGGTATTTTGCTTTGTTACCTTCCTTAGGTCAGTAATCTTTTTCCTAAAGGGCATCAAAGGAAGTGTGGATCCTCTGTTTATCGTTCCGCTTTCCGTAGTCTGTGCATTCGGAATCACCGGAGTTTTTGAACTGACGGCCTTACCCATGACCGGAATTACAATGAGTTTCTTTGCCATTATGTGTCTTTTGGCACTGAAGAATGGAGCTTATGGAAGACAAGAAAATAACTAAACTTGCTAAGTTCATATTGTATGTGTGGAATGTGGGCTGGTTTGCGGCGGTCTGGGCATTTTACTATAACGACTACACCTTTGACCGTTACAAGGTGATCGGTATCATCGCTTCAACCCTTGTTTATGCCCTGATTTACTATGCGTTCTGTAACTTGTATCACGCATTCCGTATTGCTTCCACATCCATTCAGGACACGGCTTTTTCGCAGACCGTGTCGTTTGGCGTTGCGGATCTTTTGCTCTACATGGAATGCTGTCTTATCAATAACAACATCGTAAGCATTCTGCCCGGCCTTATCATTGCGGTGCTGCAGATTCTCGGAACCCTGCTCATCGTCACCAAGGTGAAGCAACACATGCTTAGGGTGTTTAAGCCGCAGAAGACCCTGCTTCTCTACGGTTCCACCACGACACCCGAGGAGGCACTCGCTTTTTCAAAGCGTCTTACGCAGCATTACGGACATCTGTTTGAAATCGCGGACATCCGGTTTGACCGGGAGGATTCCGCCATGATTTACGACCTCATCCGCGAGAATTCCATCGTGCTTTTGTATGAAGGCTCGGCGGACCGCCGCGGGGATCTTATAAAGCTTTGCACGGAAGAAAAAAAGGTCTTCTACTTCACTCCCAAGATTGAGGATATTCTTTGTCAGGGAGCCGTATCGAAGAGCCTTTTAGATACGCCGCTTATGAAGTACGAGTATCAGTACGAGGCGATGCATTCGACCGTCGGCAAAAGAATACTCGACGTGGTGTTCTCGATTCTGTTCCTTTTGCTGACTTCACCGCTGTTTTTGATTATCGCCATCAGCATTAAGTTAGACGACGGCGGACCTGTTTTTTATCGCCAGAAGCGATATACAAAGAACGAGCGTATTTTTGAGATGATTAAGTTCCGAAGCATGGTTACGGATGCCGAAAAGTACGGTGCTACCCCCTGTGCGGACGGCGATCCCCGGATTACAAAGGTGGGACGCATTATTCGTGCCACCCGCCTCGATGAGATTCCGCAGTTTATCAATATCCTGAAAGGGGATATGAGCTTCGTGGGGCCGAGACCGGAACGTGTTGAGAACGTGAAGGCTTACACCGAGGAGATGCCGGAATTCGCGTATCGTCTGCGTGTGAAAGGCGGCCTTACGGGCTATGCACAAATCTATGGTAAGTACAATACCTCTGCTTATGACAAGCTCAGACTGGATCTTATGTACATTGAGAACCAGTCGGTGCTTTTGGATATAAAGATTATGCTCCTGACGTTTAAGACCATCTTCCAGAAGGAGAGTACGGAAGGATTTACGAAGGAGGAAAGCAGTCGCCTTCGGGACAAAATCGGACAGGCCGAGGCGCCGGGGGACGGCAGGACAGGAGACACCACGGCGCAAGAATCCCGGGAGGAAGAGAAATGAGAATTCTCTTCATAGCCAACGATTCCACATATATGTACAATATGCGGCGCGAGATGATTGTGGCAATGAAGGAGCAGGGACATGAGGTATCCATCGTTTGTGAACCGGAAGGGTACCTTACGGAGTGGTCGGAGCTTTCCATTCCCGTGATTTTCGTAAAAACAGGCCGAAGAGGAACGAATCCGTTTCGGGACTTACGGCTTATGCATCGGTACCGCCGTATTTTGAAATCCCTAAGGCCGCAGATGGTTTTTACCAACAACATTAAGCCCAATGCGTATGCGGGGATGCAGTGTGCGGCACTGCACATTCCCTATGTGGCCAATGTCACGGGCCTTGGAACCTCCATTGAGAACGGAGGCCTTTTGAGCCGGCTTACGCTGTTCCTTTATAAGCGCGGTTTAAGAAAAGCACGCACGGTCTTTTTCCAAAATGAATCAAACCTTGCGTTTTTTAAGGAAAAAGGTGTTGTTTCGGGTGACTCCAAGGTGGTATTGCTTCCCGGTTCCGGCGTGAATCTTCAAAAGAATCCCGCGGAAGACTATCCTTCCGATGAACAGGGCATTCACGTTTTGTTTGTCGGCCGAATCATGCGGGACAAGGGCATCGGCGAGCTGCTTTGTGCGGCGCCCGCCATACATAAGAACCATCCCGAAGTATTCTTTGATCTGGTCGGAAGTTATGACGATTTGTCGTACCGGCCGCTCATAGAAAAGCTGCAGGAGGAAGGGGTTCTAAGGTATCACGGAACCTCGAAATGTGTGCATGAATTTATGAAAAAGGCACATGTCATTGTATCTCCCTCGTATCATGAAGGACTTTCCAATGTCCTTTTGGAGGCAGCAGCTTCGGCCAGACCCATACTGGCATCCGATGTGCACGGCTGCAGGGAAACGCTCATAGACGGAGAGAGCGGCATGCTCTTTACACCCGGAGATGCCGAATCCCTTACGGAGGCACTGAATTCGTTTTTGGCACTTACGAATGAAGCCCGTGCGGAAATGGGACGGAAGGGCCATGCCTTTGTGGCACAGCATTTTGACAGACAGACAGTCGTTCAAAAATACATTGAAGAATTGGAAACGAAAGAAGGTAAGTAAATGATTTACGAACAGTTACTAAACAAAGAAACGAAGCTGTCCCTTGTGGGACTCGGCTATGTGGGAATGCCCATTGCGGTTGCCTTCGCACGTAAGATTGATGTAGTGGGCTTTGATTTAAACGAAGCCAAAATCAATCTTTACAAGAGCGGCGTTGACCCTACCAAGGAAGTCGGCGATGAGGTGATTAAGAATACAAAGGTTGCATTCACGGCAGATCCCGCCCGCCTTCGGGAGGCCAAATTCCACATCGTAGCGGTTCCGACGCCCGTAAATGACGATCATACCCCGGACCTTACCCCGGTTGAGGGAGCCAGCAGAATACTGGGACAGAATCTTACAAAGGGTTCCATCGTAGTGTTCGAATCCACGGTTTATCCCGGTGTTACCGAGGATATCTGCGTTCCTATCCTTGAGAAGGAATCCGGCCTTAAGTGCGGCGTAGATTTCAAGATTGGTTATTCTCCCGAGCGTATCAACCCGGGTGACAAGGTACATCGTCTCGAAACCATTACCAAAATCGTTTCCGGTATGGATGCGGAAACGCTCGACGAAGTAGCGCATGTATACGAGCTGGTTGTGGAAGCCGGCGTACATCGTGCGGAATCCATCAAGGTAGCTGAGGCAGCCAAGGTCATCGAGAACTCCCAGCGTGATATCAACATTGCCTTCATGAATGAACTTTCCATCATCTTTAACAAGATGGGTATTGATACAAAATCCGTATTGGAAGCAGCCGGAACGAAGTGGAATTTCCTTAAATTCTATCCCGGTCTCGTGGGTGGCCATTGCATCGGTGTCGATCCTTACTACCTCACCTATAAGGCCGAAGAACTCGGATATCACAGCCAGATTATTCTTTCCGGCCGTCGTATCAACGATGATATGGGCAAGTATGTGGCAGAGTGCCTCGTTAAGAACCTGATTAAGGCGGATATTCCCGTACGTGGCGCCCGTGTAGCCATCCTGGGCTTTACCTTCAAGGAGAACTGCCCGGATACCCGTAACACCAAGATTATCGATATCGTGAAGGAACTTAAGGAGTACGGCATCGATGCCATTATTACCGATGACAGCGCCGATTCCGATGAAGCCTTCCGTCTGTACGGGGTTCGCTTTGTAAAACGCAGTGAGATTCGTGACATGGATGCGGTCATTCTGGCTGTTGCACATGATGAATATAAGTCTCTTGCCAAAAACGATTTCGATGCCATGTACAAGAAAGACAACGCCGTTAAGGTGCTGTCCGATATAAAGGGTCTTCTTTCAAGATCCGAATATGCAGCTCCCGAGTATATTTACTGGAGACTGTAGTAAGGAGGACCGAATGGGATATAAGAATCTTAAGTTTCCTTTAGGAAGCGTCTTTTTGGTAACGGGTGGTGCCGGTTTCATTGGCTCCAATCTGTGCGAAGCAATCCTTGAGATGGGCTATGAGGTGCGGTGCCTTGATAACCTTTCCACCGGTAAGTACGAGAATGTGGAACTGTTTCTCGGTAATCCGAAATATACCTTCATTGAAGGGGATATCCGCGACCTTGATACCTGTATGAAAGCCTGCGAGGGTGTGGATTATGTCTTGAATGAGGCAGCCTGGGGCAGTGTTCCCCGTTCCATTGAAATGCCGCTCCTTTATGAAGAAATAAACATCCGCGGCACTTTGAATATGATGGAAGCCGCAAGAGTGAAGGGTGTTAAGAAATTCGTTTATGCATCCTCTTCTTCCGTATACGGCGACCATCCCGTACTTCCCAAAACAGAGGGACAGGAAGGAAATCTTCTTTCGCCCTACGCACTTACAAAGCGCGTGGATGAGGAGTATGGAAAGCTGTACTTTAAGCTGTACGGCCTTGATACGTACGGCCTTCGTTATTTCAACGTGTTTGGCCGTCGTCAGGACCCGAACGGTGCCTATGCGGCAGTTATTCCCAAGTTTATCAAGCAGCTTCTTGACGGAGAAACTCCGACCATTAACGGAGACGGCCGTCAATCGCGTGATTTTACCTTTGTAGAGAATGTTGTGGAAGCGAATCTGAAGGCCTGCCTCGCACCGCATGAGGCTGCCGGCAATGCCTTTAACGTAGCGTATGGCGGTCGTGAGTACCTCATCGATATTTACTACGATCTGTGCAAGGCCCTTAACAAGAATGTGGAGCCGAACTTCGGACCCGATCGTCCCGGGGATATTAAGCACAGTAATGCAGATATTTCCAAGGCCAGAAAGCTTCTCGGATATGATCCGGACTACGATTTTGCCAAGGGTATTGCACTCGCAATTGACTGGTATAAGGAGTATCTTTCATGAAGATAGCAATCCGAATGGATGATATTACCCCGGATATGGATGCCGGCAAATTCAATGCATTTATCGCGTTGTGCGAGTCCTTTGGCGTGAAACCGCTTTTGGGAATTGTTCCGAACTGTAAGGACCCAAAGCTTGCTTACAATGCACCGGATGCTGCCTTTTGGAACCGGATGCACGAGCTTAAAGCACAGGGATATACACTTGCGCAACACGGATGCACCCATGAGTACCGAACCAAAAAGGCCGGAATGTTCCCCCTTAACAGGAATTCCGAAACGGCCGGACTTCCGTACAGGGAGCAGTATGCTCTTTTGGCACAGGGCAGGAAAAACCTTTTGGAACAGGGCATTGATACGGACATCTACATGGCGCCCTCGCATTCCTACGACCGGGCCACTCTGAAGGCCTTAAAGGAATTGGGATTTGCGTATGTTACGGACGGGTTTGGCAGAAAACCTTATGAACGATACGGCCTTACCTTTCTCCCGATTTCTTTTATGCAGAGCTTAAGCCTTAAGCAGAAAAAGGGCGTAACTACCTTTGTGGTGCATGTTTCGACCATGAAGGAGAGCGACTTTACATATTATGAGAGCCTGTTTAAGGCACATAAGGAGCAGCTCATTTCCTATTCGGAGCTCCTTAACGCACCTCCCGTCCACAGAGGCTTCTTTGGGGCCGGGGCAGAATGGTTTTTAGCAATTTTTAAGTATATACTTGTTCGAATCAGGTAAAAGATATGTCAGAACCAATCAGAATACTGCATGTATTCGGACAATTGAATATTGGAGGCGCAGAAAGCCGAATCATGGACCTTTATCGTAAAATTGACAGGACAAAGGTTCAATTTGATTTTCTGATTCACTTAAGTGAGTTTCATAACGAGGCGATTACGGACGATACGCCGGGCAGCTTTTCCGAACTCGTAAGAAGCCTGGGCGGTCGGATTTATTCGCTTCCGAGATACCGCGTTTACAACGAGAAAGCGTACCGGAAAGCGGCACATGCGTTCTTTCAGTCCCATCAGGAATTCACGATGATTCAGGGCCATATGACCTCGACGGCGTCCATTTATCTCCCGATTGCCAAAGAGGAATACAACGCGCAGGATCATCCGCTTACGACGATTGCACATGCACGAAGTGCGGGGGTTTCCAAGGACCTTCGCGGTCTGATGACACTGTTTGTGCGCAGGAATTTGCGGAAGAGGGCGGATTACTTTTTTGCCTGCTCGAAGGAAGCCGGAATATCCGTGTTCGGAACGAAGCTGGTCGAAGCCGGCCAAGTCCGCTCGATTAAGAATGCCATCGAAACCGAACGGTTTGTGTATAATCCGATGGTTCGCGATGAAATCCGCGAGCTGTACCATATCCCCGAGAATGCATTTGTTGTGGGCCACGTGGGACGGTTTTCCGCGATGAAGAATCATGAATATCTCGTGGAGATTTTTGCGGATATTTATGAAAAAAGAAAAGACGCCTACCTCCTGCTTGTGGGAGACGGGGAGCTTCGGAATGAAGTGGAGCGTCAGGTCCGCGAACTGGATCAGATCCGCTTTTTGGAAGGCGGCGTGTTTACCGAACATGTTATTTTTGCCGGAAGGCAACGCGCGATTGAGAAATACTACCAGGCGATGGATATTTTTGTATTCCCGTCCGTTTACGAGGGCCTTCCCGGAACGGTGGTGGAAGCACAAACGACCGGTCTTCCCTGCTTTGTGTCCGACAGGGTTACCGGAGAATGCAAGGTGACGGAACATTGTGAATTTATGTCCATCGATCTTCCGCATGAGGACTGGTCTTCCCGTATTTTGAAACACAGGAATGCAGCCCCCAGAAGAAGCTATCAGGAGGAAGTCCGTGCGGCCGGTTTTGATGTAAACGAGCAGAGCCGGATTATGATGGATTTCTATCTGGGCAATACGGATTTGAGCGAATTAACTTACAGGTAATACGGAATGGATAAACCGATACGAATTCTTCATATCGTGGGTGCCATGTACCCGGGTGGAATGGAAAATTTCATATTGAATCTATATCGGAATGTGGATCGCAGCCGGCTGCAGTTTGACATTGCGGTACATTCCCGTAAGGAGAATGATTACTGTGACCTTGTGGAATCTATGGGAGGCCATATATACGATCTTCCCAGGATGTCCCGGCATCCGATTCAAAACTATCGTGCACTGAAAGAGCTGGTACGCACAAACGGCTACAAGGTTGTGGTGCGTCATACCGCCAATGCCATGATTCTCATGCAACTCGTAGCAGCACACAGGGGCGGAGCCCTTACCATTTGTCATTCCCACAACGAGACGGACCCAAAGAAATTCCTTCACAAACTGTGCCGTCCGTTCCTTAAAAAGGCGGCGGATGTCAAAATGGCCTGCTCGCAGAAGGCCGGAGAGTGGATGTTTGGGGAGGAACCCTTTGAGGAAGTCCACAATGCGATTGATATCGATGCATTCCGCTTTAACAGGGAGCGCAGGACGGCTCTTCGTGCAGAATTCGGAATTCCCGAAAACGCACACGTGTACGGCAACATCAGTAATTTCATTGCGTCCAAAAATCATCCCTTTCAGATTGAGGTATATAAAGAGATTTTGAAACGGGATCCGGACAGTTATTTCTTCTGCATCGGCGAAGGGGACTTAAGACCGGAGATTGAAGCGGCGCGGGACAAAGCGGGGCTTACAAAGCGACTGATTCTGACGGGAATCCGTCGGGATGTACCGGACCTTATGAGTATGCTGGATGTGCTCTTATTCCCTTCCTTTTTTGAGGGACTTCCGCTTACTTTAATTGAAGCACAGGCAGCAGGACTTCCCATTCTCATGAGCGATTCCATTACGGATTCCGTGATTGTGACGGACGGAATCGTATCAATGAAGTCCTTGTCGGAGACGGCCGAAAGCTGGGCAGAGGCTGCGATGGAACGGGCAGCGAAGGAAACAGACCGGATGGGTTCCAAAGAACAAATTGCTTCTCATGGGTATGACATCAAGGCACTGGCTGCCTCCTATGAAAGCCGCATATTCCGAATGATAAAGGAATCAGATTGTTAAATGAAGATTGCATTTTATATAAGTGATATGGATAAAGGCGGTGCACAGCGTGTCGTTGTGAACCTTATGAAAGACTTTTTGCGACGTGGCGACGAAGTACTTCTGATTACCACCAGAAAGGGCAAGCGGGAGTACGAGCTGCCGGAAGGTATTCAAAGAGTCTATACGGAAGTGCCCGATAAACGACTGGGCCGAGAGGATCTTTTAGGCCGGATTGGGAACTTTTTCCTGCGTATTCATCTGATTCGGAAGGCACTCAAGAAGGGGAAACCCGATTCCACCGTATCGTTTATGGGCAAAACAAACCTGATGCTGCTTCTGGCAAGTCGTTTTTTGCCCGGGAAGTTCTTTGTGTCGGTTCGTGCGACCCCGTCGGAGGAATACAACACGAAGCTTCTTGCCTTTATGGCACAGACCTGTTTCTGTATGGCAGATGGTGTAATTCTGCAGACGGAGCCTTCCATCAGCTATTTTAACAAGAGGATACAAAAGAAGGTCAGTGTCCTTCCGAATCCTCTGAACACGCAATTCCTTCGTCCCGTTTACGAAGGCGAGAGGGAAAAAGAAATTGTTGCGGTTGGAAGAATTGATGAAAACAAGAACCACAGAATGATTGTGGAGGCATATAAGAGGATGCTTTCAATGCATCCCGAGCTTAAGGAGTACCGTCTTGTAATTTACGGAGACGGAGAGCTTCGCAGTACACTTATAAAAGAAAACGAAGGTCTTAAGGAGGGAAGTATTTCTTTCCCCGGCCTCATTACGGATGTGCCGGCTGCGATTGAAAAGGCTTCTCTTTATATCCTTTCTTCGGATACGGAGGGTATGCCGAACTCCCTGATGGAGGCAATGGCACTGGGCCTTCCCGTTATTTCGACGGACTGCCCCTGTGGCGGACCGGCTACGCTCATTAAGGACGGAGAGAACGGCCGTCTCGTTCCCGTTCGGGATACGGAGCGCCTTTCGGAAGTCATGGCTTTGGTACTCTCCTCAGAGGATGCAGGGAAAGCCATGGGTCTTAAGGCAAGCGAGATTCAAAAGACTTGTGACCCTGCCGTGGTAACGGCAATGTGGAGGGAAGTATTGTGTGCGGAATAGCAGGTTTTTGTAATATTGAAGAACACTGGGAAGAGAATATTAAGCGCATGAACGAAGCCATGTTTCATCGCGGACCGGATGCCGGTGCTTATACGGCCACTCCGAATCACAAGGTTGTTTTGGGCCATCGAAGACTGTCGATTGTGGATTTGTCCGAGGCCGGCAGCCAGCCGATGACTTCGCATTCAGGGCGTTTTGTTATCGTATATAACGGCGAGATTTATAATCACCGTGACCTTAGAAAACGCCTTATTGATGAGGGCTTTGTCGCAGAAAACGAATTCCGCGGAACCAGTGATACGGAAGTCCTTCTGGAAGCGTTCGAAGCGTACGGAATCGAAAAGACGTTGCAGTTTTGCAAGGGTATGTGGGGCTTTGCCCTTTACGATGTAAAGACGCAGACTTTGTTTTTGTCGAGGGACCGCGTCGGCGAAAAACCCTTATACTACGGCTTTGCCTGCGGTGGATTCGTTTTTGCCTCGGATATTGCCAGTATAGAGGTGTTAGAGGGTTTTCACAACGAGGTCTGCACGGACATTTTGGATGTATATTTCGAGCACGGTTATATTCCCCAGCCTTACAGCATTTATGAGGATATTTACAAACTGCCGCCCGGAACCATTCTGACGATTCCCGCGCCGTTTGAGAACTTTAGCATTAAGCCGTACTGGTCCATGATTGAGACCGCGGTGAACGGTCAGAATAACCTGTTTAAGGGAAGCTTTCAGGAAGCATCCGAGGAGCTTGAGTCCCGTATCCGTGCTGCCATAAAGGATCAGATGGTTGCGGATGTGCCGGTCGGAGCCTTCCTTTCCGCCGGAATCGATTCCTCCACGACCGTTTCCCTGATGCAGGATTTGTCCGGTTCACAGAAGGTTCGTTCCTTTACCATAGGAATCGAAGGAAATGACAAATACAATGAGGCAGTTGCCGCCAAGGAAATCGCGGCACACCTCGGAACGGAGCATACGGAACTCTATATTCGCGACAAGGACGCACTCGATGTAATCCCGCTTTTGGGCAAAATGTTTCGGGAGCCCTTTGCGGATTCGTCTCAGATTCCGACCTATCTGGTTAGTAAGATGACCCGTGAGCACGTAACCGTTTCCCTTTCCGGAGACGGCGGCGATGAGCTTTTTGCAGGGTACAATACGTATACAAGCGTTCCGAGAGTATGGAACAAGTGCCGAAAGATTCCGCAATTTGTACGTGTGCCCGGCGGGTATGTTTTGGAGAAAATGAATCTCACAAACGGTACGCGTTTGAGAGGTTACCTGCTTGCTTCTAAGAGTATCGAGGACCTTTACATGCGTGTTGTGGGTCATAGCCGGGAGTACGAGAAGCTTACCTTACATGGGAAGGGCTTTAAACGCGTCGGATACACCTATTCGGAACTTCCGCGAGGCCTTGTAAAAGAGGATATTCATAAGATTCAGCTCATGGATATGCTTATGTATCATCCGGACGATATTCTGACGAAGGTAGACCGCTGCGGAATGGCTGTTTCCCTGGAAACCCGTATTCCACTCCTCGATCGTGACGTCGTGGAATTCGCCTGGACGCTTCCGATTGAGTATTTAAGAGACGGAGAGACCGGCAAAACGGTACTTCGGGATGTTCTTTATCGCTATGTACCGAAAGCCATGATGGACCGTCCCAAGACCGGATTCTCCATTCCGATTAAGGAATGGCTGAAGGGACCTGAGCTGCGCCCCTGGGCAGAGGAACTGCTAAACCCCGAACGCATCCGCCGCGAAGGCTATCTGAACGCGGATTTGGTCAGCCGGTACTGGAAGGAATATATCGAACGCGGCGTATGGCGCATTCAGCTCTGGTATATCCTTATGTTCCAGTTGTGGCTCGAAAATAAAGGAAAAAGGGATTAATCTTTCATGAAACTGATTAAGAAGGTTTGGTCCATTCTGGATCGCAAACAAAAAAGAGGAATGATTTGGCTGGGAATTCTGATTTTGATTGCCGGCTTGTTTGAGTGCCTCAGTGTGTCCGCCATCATACCGGTAGCCGGTGTCATCGTCGATGTGAATCTGGTTGCCCAAAAGATAGAGGAATTCGGCCTTCCGGCTTCCTTCAGTGAGTGGCTGCTTACGACGGACTATACGACGGTCATTGTTGCTTTTGTCATTGCGACTATATTGGTTTTTGTCGTTAAGAACCTGTTCCTTTTGTTCCAGACCTATCAGCAGAATAAATACATTGCCTATAATCGTAACGATATGATTACCCGCGTGCTTCGCGAGTTTTTGAACCGTCCCTACGAGTTCTACCTGGATGCGGATATCCCGACGGTGTTCCGTATGACGGATTCGGATATTCCGCAGGTTTTTGCCCTGCTTCTGTGCCTTGTGCAGCTGCTTACGGAGTTTGTGGTGGCAGTCGGCATCGGATTGTTTCTGTTTATCACGTATTTTTGGCCTACCTTGTTTTTACTTGTGGTACTCGGAGGCCTGTCCGGTCTTTTGATTGTCTTTATGAAGCCCGGCCTTAAGAAACTCGGAGAGAAGAATCTGAATCTTCAGTCCAGAATCGCTCGCTGGCGTATTCAGGCCATTTACGGCATTAAGGACGTGAAGGTTTTAAACCGCGAGGAGTTCTTCGCACATAACTATGAAACAAGCGGCATCGTCGGTGCGGATATTGCCTGCCGTTACGCCGTGGTCAATTCGCTTCCGAAGCTCGTAATCGAGACCATTTTTATCATCGGTATTCTGGCCCTTTTGTTACTTCAGTATCTCGGTGGTAACAATATGAATGAGCTCATCATCGAGCTCGGTGTATTTGCGGTGGCAGGCGTCCGGCTGATGCCCTGCATGAATCGTATCACCAATTATATAAACCAGATTGCATATTTGGAACCGTGCCTGGATTTCCTGTGTGAGAATATGGATATGGAGAAGATTGCACGCTGCGAAAAGCCCCGGGACTACAGCGATGTTCCCGAGATTGCAGTGAATGAATGCATTTGCTTAAACCACATTACCTACAAGTATCCGAATACGGAGAAATACATTTTTGAGGATGCACAGATGACCGTGCCCCGCGGTAAATCCGTCGGAATCATCGGAACCAGCGGTGCCGGGAAGTCGACCATCGTGGATATTCTTCTGGGCCTCCTTTCTCCTGAAAAGGGTGAAATTACCGCCGACGGCAGAAACATAAATGAGAACTATCCGTCCTGGCTCCACCGAATCGGCTACATTCCGCAGTCCATCTATCTTGTGGATGAACCGATACGCGTCAATATTGCTTTTGGCATCGAGCCCTCGGAAATTGATGATGAACGAATCTGGCAGGTCCTTGAGGATGCCCAGCTCGCAGATTTCATCCGCTCCCTTCCGGACGGCCTTGATACGGAAATCGGCGAGAACGGCGTACGCATTTCGGGAGGCCAAAGACAACGTCTCGGCATAGCCAGAGCACTCTATCATAACCCCGAGATTCTCGTGTTCGACGAGGCCACCAGTGCTCTTGATAACGAGACGGAAGCGGCTCTTATGGAAGCCATCAACGGGTTCCATGGCAAGAAAACCATGATTATCATCGCACATCGCTTAAATACCATTGAGAAGTGCGATATCGTATACCGCGTCGAAGGCGGCAAAATTACAGTGGATCGGGATAATTCCTAAACGGAGATTAGTGTGAAAATGCAGGCATTTTCACGCGACACTTTGTGTCGCAATCCGTAGCAGCTTCGCTGCAATGCAGTGAAGGGCTAAATATACCGGATTGCGAAATGCGGGGATTGGTATGAACAAGGTGATTTCATTCCTTAAAAAGTACATATTGGGTATTTGCCTTCTGGCTGTGGAAATCGTGCTTTTGATAGGCGCCGCAAGGACACATGTAAACGAAGCGGATTTGTATTCCTACGTGCTGCCGTACAACGAATGGAATCTGACGGTTCCTTTCGTGGACCAAAACGGCTGTTACATCGACAGCCAGACGGTTCCCGGATACAGCGGTCTTTTTACGTACAGTAATCCGTTCTCACTTCCGCGCGGAAGCTACAGCGTAACCGTGGAATACAGTACCGATACGCATAATAATACGCTGACCGCGACCGCAGATACCGAGCGATACAATGCATTCCGAATGGACAAAATCGTGCTGGATGAAATCACAAACTCGCGTACATTTGATGTCATTACGAGAAGTGATGCGGAAAACGTAGTTTTGAATTGCAATTTCGGCGGCAGCGGATCGCTTGTCATCCGTTCGGTTGCGTTCCATCAGAATAATAAGTATTTCCGCACCTCGCTTGTAAGTACTTTGTTTTTGTCCTTTGTAGTGGATTTGCTTTATGCCCTTGCCATGCTACACGTATTTAAGAAGTTTTCGAAGGAGACCTGGTACGGAATCCTGTGCGTGGGAATTGTAGGACTTTTGTCTTCCATCCCCATGATGACGACAGGTCTTAAGGTCATGGATGATATGAGCTATCACATGCTGCGTATCAAGGGTGTGGCCACCGGTCTTTTGGACGGGCAGTTCCCGGTACGCCTGAATCCTAACTGGGCCGAGGGCTACGGGTATTCCGCCTCTACGATATATAACGACTGTTTTTTATACATTCCGGGTATTATGCGTTTGATCGGATATTCCCTTCAGACCTGCTGGAAGACTTATATTTTCTGCCTTAATTTCGCTACGGCCTTCATTATGTTCCATAGTGCCAAAACGATGTTCCGATCCCTTCCGGTTGCTGTCATCGGCACGATTATGTACTCTTTTGCGCCGATGCGCCTTATGGAAATATATCCGCGCGGCGACATTGGAGAAGGAACGGCCATGGCCTTCCTGCCGCTCATCGTTTTAGGACTTTACAAGGTCTATACGGATGATGTCGGAGATGCCCGATACAAATACAATTGGGTTTATTTGACACTTGGTTATTTCGGACTTTTGAGTTGCCATATTACGACGCCGCTTACGGTTTCCATCTTCGTGCTTTTGACCTGCGTTGTCTTTATTCGAAAAACGCTGCGCTTAAAAACACTGACGGTACTTCTCAAAACGGTGGCGTATACCGCGCTTTTGACCGCCTGGTTCCTTCTTCCCTGCTTTTCCATGATTTCTAAAACCGCCCTTACACAGTCGGAGAATCTGGCAGCGGGTCGTATTCAGGGGACCGGCATCAATATCTCGCAGATATTTACCCTTGTGTATCCGGCCTGGGGAGAGCTTCTTGATGCAAGAAGCGGTGCTGCGGGCGAAGATGCCGTGTCAATCGGACTTCCGCTGGTACTGGGCTGCGTTTTGTTCCTGTCTGTTTTGATTTCCGAAAGGGGCGTTACGGACGGGGAGGCCAAAAAGCAGCTTGCGATCGGTAAGTATCTTACCGCGGTCGGCGTTCTGCTTTTATTCATGACGACCTGTTATTTCCCCTGGGACCTTATCAGCTCGCGTGTCAGTGTACTGACCGGTCTTGTAACGAATATCCAGATGCCCTGGAGATTTTCAGTCCTTGCGATTGTCGTATTCGTGTTTGTGTTTCTGATTGCCTGTGACAGAATTCTAAAAACCGAGAAGACCGGAATCAGGGTTTATGCGATTGCTTTGGTTGTTTTCCTGGGCTTAATAGCGGGATATTTCAATATGGACACATACTTAAATGAGCTTTCCACGCGGTCCTGTTATGATGAAGCAAGACTGGAGCGTTCCAACTACTTTATGTCTGCCAATACCTATCCCGGCTTTGACCAGGAACAGTTATATCGTTTTCCTCCGAAGGGAACGGAAGGTGTTACGGTAGTTGAATTTGAACAATCCGGCACAACCGCCCGTCTCAGTGTCATGAATGAGGGCGACGAGGGCTCCGTGCTGCTTCCGATGACCTATTATGCCGAGTATGTGGCTCAGAATCCCGATACCGGCGAAAGCCTTACGGTTCTGCCCGGTGATAATCAGCTTATAAGTGTTGTGTTACCTGCAGATTATGTGGGCAGTGTTATGGTACAATATAAGGAGCCTGTTTCCTGGCGGGTTGCCGAGGTGATATCCCTTCTTACCTTTATGGCACTTTGCGGAACCGGTATTTATTGCATAAAGAAAACGAAAAAGGAAAAACAATAGATGCTGTTTAACTCCTACATCTTCATATTGCTGTTTTTACCCCTGACCTTACTTGGGTATTATCTGCTAAATCATTACAAGCAGTATCGTCTTGCAACGGTACTGCTTGTTGGCATGTCATTATGGTTTTACGGATACAATAATGTATGGTACCTTCCGCTTTTAATCGGAAGTATCGGGCTCAATTACCTGGTGTCTTACGGCCTTAGCCATGCCCAAAAGCAGTCCGGGCGAAAGCTTCTTCTTTGGGGCGGCATTTTGGTGAACATCGGAACCCTGTTTTTCTTCAAGTACTACAGCTTTACGGCTTCTGTCATAAACGATGCCCTGGGCACCGACTTTGTCCTGCATCATTTGATCCTGCCGCTGGGAATCAGCTTCTATACCTTCCAGCAGCTTTCGTACGTGATTGACCTTTACAAGAAGGAAGCACCGCTTTATCCGCTGCTTGATTACGCGGTCTATGTTACCTTTTTCCCACAACTGATTGCGGGCCCCATTGTGCTTCACGAGGAACTCATCCCACAGTTTCGGGATGAATCAAGGAGACGTATTAATCCCGAGAACTTCGTGCGAGGCATCTATGCCTTTTCCCTGGGCCTTGGCAAAAAAGTACTTCTTGCGGATGTATTTTCGAAGGTAGTGATGTTAGGCTATGCGGACATTGCTTCGCTTGATACGACCAATGCCTTTGTGGTCATGCTCAGCTATACGCTGCAGCTGTACTTTGATTTCTCCGGCTATTGTGATATGGCCTTCGGTATCGGCTATATGTTCAATATAGAAATTCCGCAGAACTTCGATTCCCCGTACAAGGCTTCGAATCTGTCGGATTTTTGGAAACGCTGGCATATTACGCTTTCCCGGTTCTTCACCCGCTACATTTATTATCCGCTCGGCGGAAACCGTAAAGGAAAGGTGCGCGGCTACATCAATCTGTTCCTTGTATTCTTTGTCAGTGCCATCTGGCACGGCGCCGGCTGGACCTATATCGTCTGGGGTGTGCTGTGCGGAGGCAGCGTCGTGTTTGACAAGCTGCTGCAGAAGTACCTGCACCGCATTTGGAAACCGCTCGGAACGTTTCTGACCTATGCGTATTTCATCTTTACCCTGATTGTCTTTAGGGCGCCCACCATGGGAGATGCGATGACGATGTTCCATAACTTCGGAAAGCTTTCCTTCGGCCCTGTGAATGCAGCGTTTACGGAGACCATAAATTCGCTCGCGGAGGTAAGTATCTTAAGTAACCTGGGCTTGTCCGGTGTGCTTGCATCTTACCCTTTCCTGCCGCTCGTCCTTCTGCTTGCTTTTGGACAGTTCCTCGTCTGGGGCTGTAAGAATACCCAGCAGAAGGTGAAAGCGTACGCTTTATCAAAACGTGCTTTGATTTCCTCCATTGTGCTTCTTATCTGGAGCCTTATGTCACTTACCGAGATATCGGAATTTTTGTATTTTAATTTTTAGCCTATGAAAAAAACAATGACACCACAGAAGTGGCTCAAAAACTTCATATTGATTACGGGTGTTATTTTACTTGCGATTGTAGCAGCCATGGTGATTCTGGATCCGTATTTTCATTATCACGGACCGCTTCAGGGGCTTTCCTACCGGCTTTACGAGGAACGCTACACGAATGACGGAATCGGACGGCACTTCGATTACGACGGTATCATTACGGGTACCAGTATGACGCAGAACTTTAAGGCGAGCGAGGCCGATGAACTCTTTGGCGGCCGGTTTATTAAGATGAGCTTTTCGGGCGCAGGCTATAAGGAGCTTTCGGACAATCTGGAGGCTGCACTTTCCGAACATCCCGAAACGAAGCGGGTCATCTGGGCAGTGGATTATAACGGTATGCTTCGAAAGGCGGATTACAAGGCATATTCGGAGTACCCTGAGTATTTGTATGATTCGAATCCGTTTAACGATGTGTCCTATATTTTCAACAAGTCCATCTGGGTACACGGGCTTTTGAAGAACCTTACGATGACATTCAAAAACGAGCCGACCACGAGCTTTGACGAATATTCCTCCTGGAGTTTTCATGAGCCTCTTACGCTTACGGAGTTTATTAAGTACAGAGCGGAACACGTGGCTTCCTCGGATAGTGGCCTTACGGAAGAAGAACGGGACATGGTTTATGAGAATATAAAGGAAAACATCCTGAGGGTAGCGGAAGAATTCCCGAATACGGAGTTTGATATTTACTATCCGCCGTTTTCCATTCTGTATTTCGATCTGACCGCATGCGACGGAAAACTGACGGCGCAGCTTGAGGCAGAAGAGATTGTCACAAGGGCCCTTTTGACACAACCGAACATAAAATTGTATTCTTATTTTACGGAACTTGATTACATTACCGATTTGTCGCAGTATAAGGATAAGGAGCATCATTCTCCCGCATACAATTCGCAGATTCTCAAATGGATTTCAGAGGATTACGGTCGTATCACAAAGGACAATGTCGATGCGTATGAGGAGTTCCTTCGGAATACTTATTTGAACTACGATTATGATTCTATTTACGAACAGGAGCTAGTGTGAAAAATGCAGGCATTTTTCACGCGACACTTTGTGTCGCAATCCGTAGCAGCTTCGCTGCAATGCAGTGAAGGGCTAAATATACCGGATTGCGAAATGCGGGGATTAGT
>JAZLJD010000046.1:0-13455 GCA_045617725.1 Lachnospiraceae bacterium | reverse complement strand
GCGACACTTTGTGTCGCAATCCGTAGCAGCTTCGCTGCAATGCAGTGAAGGGCTAAATATACCGGATTGCGAAATGCGGGGATTTATAAAGGAGAAGGTTATGAGCAACAGTGAGATAATTAAGCCCAAGGAACCGAATGTCTTGTGGTATGACGAGCCGATTCGTCCGAAGGGGAATCCCTGGGACAATGCAAGCGGCTGGAACGAAGCCATGCCCATCGGAAACGGCAATATGGGAATGATGGTTTTTGGCCTTGTGGGTACGGACCGTTACGGACTGAATGAGGACACCATCTGGTACGGCGGTGCCGGTCGAAATCGTGTGAATCCGGAGGCCAAAGACAATTACCTCAAGGTACGGCAATTACTTGTAGAGGGCAGACTTCGGGAGGCACAGGATTTGACCTTTAAGACCCTTATGCCGGTCCCGAACAATGAAAGAAATTATTCGACCGCGCAGTATCTGAAGCTTTCCTGCCATGGAAACGGGGAGACGGAAGGATACCAGCGATATCTTGATATGAATACCGCAACCGCTGTGGTTGAATACATCAAGGACGGTATTTTCTATCGTCGTGAGCATTTTGCGTCCTATAAGGACGGTGTTATGGTGATTCATCTGACTTCTTATAAGGATGGAGTCAGTGTGCCTTCGATGCACTGCGACCTTGATATGGGAAGCCGTGACGGAATCGAGGAACTTGTAAAAACGGACGCTAACACCATGTATGTGGAAACGGAGGCAGGTGGCCGCGGGGGCTGCACCTACGGCATTATGGCTCGCGTAACAGCGAAGGACGGAACGGTTTCCATCCATGGCGACCGAATCTGCTTTACGGATTGCTCGGATGCCGTCATCTACATTACCATTCGTTCCACCTTCTACGGCGAAGACATTTATTCCGTATGCCTTGACCGAATCAATAAGGCTTCCGAAAAAGGCATAGATGCCGTAAGAGAGGACCATATCAAAGAATATCAGGTGTTATTTAACCGCGTTTCCCTTTCGCTTAAGGGCGATGAAGCCGGAGATATCAGGGATAAGTCAATCGCTTACCGTTTGAATGCTTTAAAAGAGGGAAGTAAGGATACGGAGCTTGTTTCCCTGTATTTTCAGTTCGGAAGATATCTTCTTTTGTCCTGTTCAAGACCCGGTTCCCAGTGTGCCAATCTTCAGGGAATCTGGAATACGGACGAGCATCCGCCCTGGGGCAGTAAGTACACCATCAACATCAATACGGAGATGAACTACTGGCCGGCCGAGGTTTGTAACTTAAGCGAGTGCCATGAGCCGCTGTTCGATCTTCTTTGGCACATGTATCCAAACGGTGTCAAGGTAGCCGAAGACATGTACGGCCTTTCCGGTTTTGTGGCACATCACAATACCGATATTTTCGGAGACTGTGCACCGCAGGATACTTATATGCCGGCTACCATCTGGCCCATGGGTGCTGCCTGGTTGTGCACGCATATCATGACCCATTATGAATACACCTGCGACCGTGCGTTCCTTGAGAAGAATTTTCCTTTGATTCGTGAAGCCTGCCGGTTCTTTACGCAGTATATGTTTTTGGATGACCGGGGACGATACGTAACGGGACCTTCCTGCTCGCCGGAGAATACGTATATTCATACAAGCGGAGAGATGGGTACCATGTGCATCGGGCCGTCCATGGATTCGCAGATTCTTATGAATTTGTTTGACGATTACATGAAGGCTTCCGAGATTTTGGGAGAGAGCGATCCGATTGACGAACAAATCCGCTTTATCCGCGAAAGATTACCGAAGCCGTCCATCGGTCGTCACGGGCAGGTTATGGAATGGCCGGAGGATTACGAGGAAACGGAGCCCGGACATCGCCACATTTCCCATCTGTATGGCCTTTATCCGTACAGCCTGTTTAACGAAGAAACGGAACCCGAGCTCTTTAAGGCAGCCAGAGTTACACTGGAGCGTCGTCTGTCTCAGGGCGGCGGTCACACGGGCTGGTCAAGAGCCTGGATTATCAATATGTGGGCCCGCCTTTTGGATGGCGAAAAAGCAGGCGAGAATGTGAGACTGCTTCTGGAGAAATCCACTTCTTCAAATATGTTTGATATGCATCCGCCTTTCCAGATTGACGGAAACTTCGGCGGCTGTGCCGGTATCGCGGAGATGCTGATGCAGAGCCACGAAAGCAGAATCGTTCTGCTTCCCGCCGTTCCAAAGAGCTGGAAGGAAGGTGAGGTCAGAGGCCTTGTGGCCAGGGGAAATATCCTTGTAAACTTCTCCTTTAAAGAAGGCAGGGTATACAGTGTAACGCTTCTTTCAAGGAGCGGACGAAGCTTTGCCCTTAAGCTGAATCCCGGTATGGAGGCACTTCGCATCGAGAAAGTGGGAGCTGCGTCCGTGAGAGTGGAAGGGGATACCCTTTTTGGCGAAAAAGAAAATGAATCGGAGGTCGTTTTTGGCATCACTTTGAGTGAATAAATTCGCTATTTTTTGCATTCCATAATAATTTCCAGTGTGATACAATAAGGAAGTGACTGGAAAAGGAGTGAATTTATGGCAGGAAATGATGATGTCATGAACTCCCGAAGACGGCGCATTAATCGCCTTAAAAAGATTATTATAACAACCGTTATTTTATTAATAGTAATACCGGTTATACTGTGTATTCTTTGTCTCTTCCGTATCGGCTCACTTAAGAGGGAGATTAAGGAATTACGGGAATATATCGCGGCTATGCCACCGACTGTGGTGACGGTACTTGCGGATGATGATGTTATGAAGGTTACTCCCGAGCCTGTCTCTTTTGAGGAACGCGGCGGGGGTGTGGAACTGCACCAGGCTGAGCCGGGACGCCTTTTGGAGGAATCGCTGCTTGCGATGGAGAACGCGGTGACCCGGAGAGTGTACCTTACCTTTGATGATGGTCCTTCGGCCAATACCGACCGCATACTCGATATTCTCGATCAGTATCAGATTAAGGGAACGTTTTTTGTTAATATTCGGGAAGAACAATATGAATATTGTTACAAACGTATCGTGGATGAGGGTCACACGATAGGCATGCATTCGGCGACGCACGATTATGATTCCGTGTATGCCTCGAAGGAAGCGTTTGCTTATGACCTTGATACGATTCGCAAGTATATATTTGACTTAACAGGCGTTTACAGTGAGTTGTACCGCTTCCCCGGCGGTTCGAGTAACAGGGTCAGCCGGACTCCGGTTTCGGAGCTTGTTTCCATATTGGAAGCACGGAACATCCGTTACTTCGACTGGAACTGCATGAGCGGGGATGCGACGAACTATCGGTATACGGCCGAACAGCTTAAGGACAATGTCCTTGAAACACTCCCCGAAAGCGGGGACTGTGTCATCCTGATGCATGACGCATCCCATAAGGATACTACGGTAGAGGCACTACCGTTGATCATTGAGGCTCTTATGGAGTATGACGATGTGGAATTCTTCCCCATCACCTCTCAGACAGAGCCTGTGCAACATGAAACTTTTAACTAATATATGGAGGAGATTATGGGCTTTTTTTCAGATCTAAAAGAGGATTTGAATCAGGCTGTGAACGAAATGCTTCCTGAAGAGAAACCGCAGGAAGAACAGTTTGATACGACCAATCCCGAGAATGTATCCGAACTGGATGCAATTCTTGCTCAGTCCGTAGCAGAGGTTATTGAGGAAACCGCTGCGATGGAAGAAGTACCTGAAGTAACAGAAGAGGTTCCTGCACCCGTGCAGGAGACCAGAGTAGACAATAATGATTCACGTAAGGAGACGATCATGGAAGATACGAAGGTAATGGAAGAAGTAGTAGACGAGACTGCGGTCATCACGAAAGGTATGGTTATCACAGGTAATATTGCAAGTAACGGCAATATCGATGTAGTCGGCAGCGTAAAAGGTAATATCAACGCACTCGGCAAGCTGTGCATCACCGGCGAGATTACCGGTAACTCCGAGGCTGCTGAGGTATTTGCGGATGCAGCACATGTAAACGGCGAGATTCTTTCCAAGGGTACCGTCAAGATCGGACAGAGCTCCATCATCATCGGCAACATCACTGCAACCAGCGCAGTCATCGCAGGTGCGGTTAAGGGTGATATCGATGTTAAGGGACCCGTTATCCTGGATACTTCCGCCATTGTTATGGGTAATATCAAGAGTAAGTCCGTACAGATCAATAACGGTGCCGTAATCGAAGGTCTGTGCTCTCAGTGCTATGCGGATGTGAATCCCATCAATTTCTTTGATGAATATAAGTAAGATATCGTCATAAAGACAGAGTATCATGGAGGCAGAATGAAGAGAATTTTACTGAAATTAAGCGGTGAAGCCTTAGCCGGAGACAAAAAGACCGGTTTCGATGAACCTACCGTCCGTAAGGTTGCGGAGCAGGTACTTACCCTTTCTAAAAAGGGATATGAGATCGGCATTGTAATCGGTGGCGGTAATTTCTGGAGAGGTCGTACCAGCGAGAATATCGACAGAACCAAAGCCGATCAGATCGGTATGCTGGCTACGGTCATGAACTGTATTTACGTATCGGAGATCTTCCGGGCAACCGGTATGGAGACGGAGATTTTTACTCCGTTCGTATGTGGCAGCTTCGCCCGTCTTTTCTCAAAGGATGATGCCGTTTCGGCACTGAAGGCAGGCAAGATTGTCTTTTTCGCAGGAGGTACCGGACATCCCTATTTCTCAACGGATACCGGCGTTGTACTGCGTGCCATTGAGGTGGAGGCAGAGGTTATCCTTTTGGCCAAGAACATCGACGGCGTTTATGATTCGGATCCGAGAGTAAATCCCGCAGCGGTTAAGTTTGATGAGGTTACCATTGACGAGGTTATAAGGCAGAATCTTCAGGTTGTGGATATGACGGCTTCCATTCTTGCCAGAGACAATAAAATGCCCATGTGGGTATTCTTCTTAAATGAAGAGAACAGTATTGTGAATGCAGTCAGCGGAACATTCCGTGGTACAAAGGTTACTGTATAGTATAGAAAGAGGATAGTGTATGAACGAAAGAGTTAAAGTTTATAACGAAAAAATGGAGAAGGCAATCGAGTTCCTGCGCGTGGATTTCCAGTCCATCCGTGCCGGCAGAGCGAATCCCCATGTACTTGATAAGCTTCGTGTAGATTACTACGGAACTCCCACACCGCTTCAGCAGGTAGGAAATATTACGGTTCCCGAAGCACGTATGATTCAGATTGCTCCCTGGGAGAAGTCCTTATTAAAGGAAATCGAGAAAGCAATCTTAACCTCCGATATCGGAATCAATCCACAGAACGATGGTACCGTAATTCGTCTGGTATTCCCCGAACTTACCGAGGAGAGACGTAAGGACCTCGTCAAGGAAGTTAAGAAAAAGGGTGAGGATTGCAAGGTTGCAATTCGTAACATCCGCCGTGATGGCAATGATGCTTTCAAAAAGTTAAAAGGCGAGGATGTATCCGAGGATGAGGTAAAGGCACTGGAAGATGAACTTCAGAAGCTGACCGACAAATACATCAAAGATGTTGATGCCCTCATTGATGAAAAATCCAAAGAAATTATGACCGTATAGAAGGTAAAAGGGGCTGCCCCGGTGCGGGGGCCCCTTTCTTTGTTATGGCAACGAGCCAAGTGGACACCGCGCTTGCGCAGGAGGACATTTGGCGACTGCTAATCATCGAGTAGGAGTCAGCCTACTCGATTTACAAGGAGATGCACATGGAAGAAAGACATATACCACAGCATATTGCAATAATTCTGGATGGAAACGGACGTTGGGCCAAGGCCCAGGGAATGCCGCGTTCCTACGGACATATGAAGGGCTCGGACAATGTTGAGGTTATAACGAGAGCCGCCAGCGAGCGTGGTGTTAAGTATATTACGGCATATGCCTTTTCGACGGAGAACTGGAAGCGCCCGAAGGATGAAGTGGATACGCTTATGAAGCTTCTTCGGAATTATATGAAGTCTTCCCTTAAGAAGGCCAAAGAGAATAACATGCGTGTGCGGGTCATCGGCGACCGTTCCGGCCTGGCTGAAGATATCGTGGAAAGCATAAATACGCTGGAAGAGGCTACAAAGGATTACACGGGACTTACGCTGACGATTGCATTAAACTACGGCGGACGGGATGAAATCACGAGAGCCTGTCGGAGCATCGCTTCCAAGGTACAAAACGGAGAAATGAACCCCTGTGATATAACGCAGGATACGGTAGCATCCTTTTTGGACACGGAGGGCATCCCGGATCCGGATCTTTTGATTCGCACGAGCGGGGAACTAAGACTATCCAATTTCCTCCTTTGGCAGCTGGCTTATGCGGAATTCTACATTACCGATGTACATTGGCCGGACTTTAATGAGGCGGAGCTTGATAAAGCTATCGATGCTTATAATAAACGTGACAGAAGATTCGGAGGAGTCAAGAATGCTTAAGCGAACCTATGGGGGATTCATTATTGCATCCATTATGGCAATCCTGTTTTATTTCGGCGGGATTGTTATGAACTTTGGTCTGATGGCCATTTCCATTATTGCGTATCATGAGCTTGTAAAAGCTTTTCATATAAGGCCCGAGGGGGAGAGCTATTGCTCTTTGGAAGTAATCGGAGACGGTTTCGTGGTCTTTATGTATCTTTTGCTTTTATTTAAGCATGAGCCGGTGTACTTCATTCTGTCGATTGTAATGGTACTGACGGCATTTTTGGTTATTTTTGTCATTCGATTTCCCAAGTATGAATCGTCGAAGGTTGCGGAGGCTTTCTTTTCCGTGATTTACGGCCCGGTCATGCTTAGTTTCATTTACCAGATTCGCTGCCTGGAACACGGTCAGATCTTCGTATGGCTCGTGCTGTGTTCCTCCTGGGCCTGCGATATTTTTGCCTATATCATCGGAATGCTTTTTGGCAAAAGAAAAGTATTCCCCCTTTTGAGCCCGAAAAAGTCACTGGCCGGTTGCATCGGAGGGGTATGCGGAGCCGCTTTCGCGGGGGCGTTGTTCGGACTTTCCGTGTTTCACCATATTGCGGACAAGGGTGCAGACTGCATCTGGGTATTTGCGGTCATTTCGGCGCTGGGAAGCATTATTTCCCAGATTGGGGATCTGGCAGCTTCCGGTATCAAACGGAATCACGGAATTAAGGATTTCGGACATCTGATTCCGGGACACGGAGGCATTATGGACCGTTTCGATTCGGTAATCGTGACGGCACCCATCGTGTACTTTTTGGCAGTATTATTCTTCTAAAGAGGTGTGAGTCATGCAACGATTGACGATTTTGGGATCGACGGGTTCCATCGGAACCCAGACCCTGGATATAGTGAGATGCTATAGCAAGGACCTTCAGGTAGTAGCGCTGGTAGCGGGTCGTAACGCGGAACTGCTCGAGAAGCAGGCGCGTGAATTTCATCCGGAGCTCGTGGTCTTGAGCGATGAAAGTGCCGCAAGTAAGCTGCGTATTGCTCTTAAGGATACCGATATCCGCGTGGAATCCGGTATGGATGGAATGATTGAGGCGGCAACGCTTCCTTCCGCAACCTGTGTGGTTACGGCAGTGGTCGGCATGATAGGCATAAGGCCCACGCTTGCGGCGATTAAGGCCCATAAAAAGGTATGTCTTGCCAATAAAGAAACCCTCGTAACGGCAGGCCATCTTGTCATGAAGGCTGCAGCGCAGGAGGGCGTTTCCATTCTTCCCATTGACAGCGAGCACAGTGCCATCTTCCAGTCCTTAAACGGAGAGGATAGGGGCCGTCTTTCCAAGATTCTTTTAACGGCATCCGGCGGACCGTTCCGCAAGACGCCGCTTGAGGATATGAAGAACATAAAGGTAGAGGATGCACTTCGTCATCCCAACTGGAACATGGGAAATAAAATTACCATAGACAGTGCTACCATGGTCAATAAGGGATTGGAAGTCATGGAAGCCAAATGGCTATTCGGAGTTTCCGCAGATGCGATTCAGGTGGTTGTACATCCACAGAGTATTCTGCACTCCGCCGTTATGTTTGAAGACGGTGCCATTATCGGGCAGATGGGACTTCCCGATATGAAGCTTCCGATTCAGTATGCTCTTTTTTATCCTGAGAGACGTTTCATGCCGGGACCGAAAGCGGATTTATTCACAATCTCGCAACTGACATTTGAGAAACCGGATTTTGAGCGATTTGAAGGCTTACGTTTTGCTTATAAGGCCATTGAAGCCGGCGGAAGCATGCCTACCGTATTCAATGCGGCCAATGAAGAGGCCGTGGCCCTGTTCTTAAGCCGCAAGATAGGATTTTTGGATATTCCCCGCCTGATTGGGGAAGCAATGGCGGATCATCACTGCATAGCCGAGCCGAATCTTGAAGAAATACTGGCTATGGAGCAGGAAGCACGCGATATAGTCAGACGGAAAGCTGTTTAACGGATTTAGAGGAGCTTATGAAAACAATAGTAAGTATTTTGGTATTTTTTATTCTTTTTTGCATGGTAGTAATTGCACATGAGTTTGGGCACTTCCTGATTGCCAAACTTAACGGAATTTCCGTGCAGGAATTCACGATTGGCTTCGGCCCGAAGCTGTGCGGTTTTCATAAGGGAGGCACGTACTATGTGCTTCGTCTTTTGCCGCTGGGCGGCGCCTGCATCTTTGAGGGCGAAGAAACCGACCCCATGAATACATCCATCAAGGAAAAAGCGGATCTGCTTCTTGATACGAAGGGAGAGGGCGAGGCACCTAAAAAGGAAACGGACCTTAAGCAACTCAAGATGAAGGAAGATTTCAAGGAGGAGAAGCTGCTGTTCCTCGATGCGCCGGTTTGGAAGCGTATCGCAACTACCTTTGCAGGCCCCCTGTTCAACTTTATTTTGGGCCTCATCATGGCAATTATTATCGTCGGATTCTCGCAGGAAGTGATTCCGCTTGTAAGCTCTGTGGAGGAGAACAGCCCGGCTGCACAGGCAGGCCTTATGGAGGGTGACCGGATTATTCGAATTGACGGCGAGCGGGTTTTCATTCTTCCGGAGATTACGCTTATCAATTATCTGAACAAGGACCATCCCATGGATGTAGTGTACAAAAGGGACGGTCAGAAGTTTAAGACGGAGATTACACCGTATTACGATGCCGAAACGGGCAGGTACCTGATGGGCTTTTCGGGCTCGCTCGTGGAACCGAGTTTCAAAACGGCGATTCAGTACGGGTTTTACGAGGTTCGTTATTGGCTCCATTATTCCGTGAAGAGCCTTGTGATGCTGTTTGCGGGACAGCTGACGCGGGACGAGATTTCGGGCCCCGTCGGTATGGTTACCATGGTGGGTGACGTGATTGAGGAGGCAGAGCCCTATGGCATTTCCACGACCATCCTCTCGCTCCTTAATTTCGCGACGCTGGTCAGCGTGAACCTGGGCGTCATTAATCTTTTGCCCATTCCGGGCCTGGACGGTGGCAAGCTGTTGTTCAATTTCATCGAGATTGTGAGAGGAAAGCCGGTGGAGCGCCAAAAAGAAGCTATCGTACAGCTCATTGGTTTCATCCTCTTAATCATCATTATGATTTTTGTATTTTATAACGATATTGCGCGACTGTTCCGTTAATGGGACATAGAAATAATAATTTTGAGGTATGCTATGTATAGAGACGAGACAAAAGTTATTCATATCGGGAATCGTGTAATCGGTGGTGGTAATCCGATTCTGATTCAGTCCATGACGAATACCAAAACGCAGGACGTGAAGGCTACCGTCGAGCAGATTCATCGCCTTGAGAAGGCCGGATGTGAGATTATCCGCTGTACGGTTCCGAACGAGGAAGCAGCCCGTGCCATAGCAGAAATCAAGAAAGAAATCAGCATTCCGCTGGTTGCGGATATCCATTTTGATTACAAAATGGCGATTATGGCCATCGAGAACGGAGCAGATAAAATCCGCATAAATCCCGGCAATATCGGAAGCAACGACCGTGTCAGAGCCGTAGTGGATGCCGCAAGAGAGCATAATATCCCGATTCGTATCGGCGTGAATTCCGGCTCACTTGAGAAGGAAATCGTGGAACAAAACGGAGGCGTTACGGCGGAAGGCATCGTGGAGAGTGCCCTGAATCAGGTGCATCTCATTGAATCCATGAACTACGACAATCTTGTTATTTCCATAAAGACCAGCAATGTTCTGATGTGTGCAAGAGCGCATGAACTGATTGCAGGGAAGACTCCTTATCCCCTGCATGTGGGTATTACGGAAGCAGGAACGATTACAAGCGGTAACATCAAGTCATCCATCGGTCTTGCCATGATTTTGGGCAGCGGAATCGGCGATACGATTCGTGTATCCCTGACGGCGGACCCCGTAGAGGAAATCTACTCCGCCAGACTGATTCTCCGCACCCTGGGACTTAGGAAGGAAGGAATCGAAGTGGTATCCTGCCCGACCTGCGGACGTACCAGGATTAACCTGATTGAGCTTGCCACCAAGGTAGAGAAGCTTGTGGAGGACTATCCTTTGAATATTAAGGTAGCCGTCATGGGTTGTATTGTGAACGGACCCGGTGAAGCCAGAGAAGCGGACCTCGGTATTGCAGGTGGCGACGGGGAAGGACTTTTGTTTAAGAAGGGACAGATTCTTCGGAAGATGCCGGAATCGGAACTCCTTTCCGCCTTGAAATATGAATTGGATAATTGGAACAGTGGTACGATATGACAGATAGTTTTTTAGATGTTTTTAAAGTAAATCAGCAGTCTCTCCCTTCCGTGTACCGGGAAGAATTTAACGATGTACACATTCTTCGTATTGCACGAAATCATTTGGGAGATGCTATTCGCGTTTACATTTCTTCAAATCACCTGATTCCTGCCGAGGCGATATTCCGCATGCAGGATGCCATCAGTGAGGTTTGTTTTAATGGGCAGATGAAAGTCTATATTCTGCCCGATTTTTCTTTGTCAAAACTGTATACTCCCGAGAATTTATACGAAGCATATAAGGATTCGCTGGTTTTTGAATTGCAACAGCAGGATCACGTTATGGCCTCCCTTTTAAAAACCGCGCAGGTCGCTTTTGAGGACGGCATGACGGTATTTACGCTTGAGCAGTCGACCCTGGCCGTTATGAAGCAGGAGGAACTGGAGAATTTTCTGAGTGAGGTTTTCAATGCCAGATGCCATGTGGAGACCCGCATTGCCGTAGAAATCAGCCACGAGGAGAAGCACAGCCGCTTCGCGGAAGAGAATGCCCTGAAGGTGGAGCAGATGGTGGAAGCCATCCGTAAACGAAACACCCCCGAGGAGAAGGACAATTCGCAGGATGTAATCGGCGCGGTTCCCAAGGAGAAAGAGAAAGGAAAGCCTCAGGGTGATCTCGGAAAGGCCTCCGAGAATAAGGCTTCGAAGCCCACGAAGGAAGCTCCCCAGAAGGTGCAAAAGGGCACGGAGAACGAGCGGCCCCGCAGGGAGTATTCCTCCTATTCAAGAAAGAAGAGCGAGGACCCCAATACGGTATTCGGCTACGATATCATGGGCGAGTCGGTTCCCATTTCGTCCATTAAACCTGAGGATACGAATGTCATCATAAGAGGTCAGATCCGCATGGTCGAGGACCGTACAATCAAGGACGATCGCCATATCTACAAGATGGAAGTAACCGATTTTACGGATACCATGACGGTCAAACTGTTTTTACATCCCGAGCAGTATGACGAACTCAAGGATGTGCTGGTTGAGAAGAAGTTCTTCCTTTTCGAAGGTATGTTACAGTACGATGCGTACGACAAAGACCATATAATCGGCTCCGTCAAGGGCATTATGAAGATAAAAGATTTCCGTGTGATGCGTGAAGACACCGCGGTTCGAAAGCGTGTCGAACTGCATTGCCATACGAAGATGAGCGATATGGACGGTATCACGGATGTTACGGACCTTGTGAAACGTGCTTACAGCTGGGGACATCGTGCCCTTGCCATTACGGACCATGGTGTCGTACAGGCGTTCCCCGATGCCAATCACACCTGGGATGATTTTTGGAAGCCCGAGAAAGAGAAACGCAAGGCAGCCGGAGATGAACATCCGGATCCCAATGATTTCTTTAAGGTAATCTATGGCGTGGAAGGATATCTGGTAGATGACCTTGTAAAGTCCGTTGAGAACCTGGGGGAGGATCGGTCGTTTCATTCTGATTTTGTGGTATTTGATATCGAAACAACCGGATTTTCGCCCGTCAATGACTGTATCATTGAAATCGGCGCCGTGAAGATTCAGGCCGGTCAGATTGTTGATCGGTATTCCACCTTTGTGAATCCGCATCGACCGATTCCTTATCGAATCGAGCAGCTCACAAGCATTAAGGACAGCATGGTAGTGGATTCGCCTTCCATCGAGCAGGTTCTGCCCGAATTCCTTAAGTTCTGTGAAGGCTGCACCATGGTAGCTCATAATGCACAGTTTGATATGAGCTTTATTCATGAGAATATGAAGCGACAGGGAGACAGTCGTAAGTTATGCTTTGTGGATACCCTGGCAGTTGCGCGCTTTTTGTATCCGAACCATGCCAAGCATAACCTGGATGCCCTCGTTAAGCTTTTGTCCATAAGTCTTCCTCATCATCACCGTGCAGTGGATGATGCCGAAGCAACCGCACAGATTTTCCTTAAGTTTGTGGAGAATCTGGAGCAGCGGGATATCACGTCTCTTTCGGGTCTTTTGGAAGCCATGGAGAAGGATGTGGAATCGGTTCGTTCTTTAAAGCCGTATCACGTTATTATTCTGGCCCGAAACAATACCGGAAGAGTGAATCTGTACCGCTTGATTTCCGCTTCGCACCTTACTTATTTTAAGAGATTCCCCAAAATCCCGAAGAGCCTTTTGAATCAGTACCGGGAAGGTCTTCTGGTAGGTTCCGCCTGTGAGGCGGGCGAGCTGTTCCAGGCCGTTTTGGAAGGACAGAGTCCGGAACGTATTGCGCAGATCGTGGAATTCTATGACTACCTTGAGGTACAGCCTCTTGGAAATAACCGCTTCATGATTCGCTCCGACAAGTATGAGGATATCAATTCGGATGAGGATCTGATTCGATTAAATAAAGAGATTATCAAACTCGGAGACGATTTCCATAAGCCTGTGGTTGCAACCTGTGACGTGCACTTTATGGACCCTGAGGATGAAATATACAGACGCATCATTATGGCCGGCAACGGATATGACGATGCGGATGAGCAGGCTCCCCTGTATCTCCGTACCACGGAGGAAATGCTCGCGGAGTTTAACTATCTGGGCTCCGAGAAGGCAGAAGAAATCGTCATTACCAATACGAACATGATAGCGGATATGTGCGAGCACATATCCCCCGTAAGACCGGATAAGTGTCCTCCCGTAATTGAAAATTCCGAAAACATTCTTACAGAGATTTGTTATAACAAAGCGCATGAGATATATGGACCGGATTTGCCGGATATAGTTCTTGAACGACTTGAGAGAGAACTTAAATC
>JAZLJD010000045.1:0-118986 GCA_045617725.1 Lachnospiraceae bacterium | reverse complement strand
CAGAAGAATTGGACACTGCATTTATGCAAGTGTGCAATTCGACTGTTTTGTCACAGCGCACTCGTGCGATGGGGCAAATTGGGCGACTAGTGGGGAGCGATTTTGTTATGGCAACGAGCCAAGTGGACACCGCGCTTGCGCAGGTGGACATTTGGCGACTGCTAATCATCTGTCGGGCGAAGCCTGGCAGATTTAATTGAATAATCTGAATACTCCGTATACCTTGCCAAGAATTTGGAGGTCATCGACAATAATGGGATCCATTGTATCATTCTCAGGCTGCAGACGGTAATGATCTTTCTCTTTATAGTAAGTTTTGACGGTAGCGGAATCATCAATAAGAGCAACTACCATATCACCATTATCTGCAGTATTGCAAACCTTCACGAAAATCTTGTCACCGCTAAAGATACCGGCATTAATCATACTGTCACCTTTAACTTTAAGGATAAAAGATTCACCACTGGGAAGCATTTCTGAAGGAATAGGGAAGTAGCCTTCAATATTCTGTTCTGCAAGGATAGGTTGTCCGGCAGCAACAGTACCAATGATGGGAATAGAAGTCATATTATGCCGCATCATACTCTGGAAATTCTCATCAGCAATCTCAATGCAACGATGATTATAAGGATCCTTACGAATGCATCCTTTCTCCTCTAATGCATTTAAGTGTGTAAATACGGAAGAAGTGGATTTTAAATTACAACCATCACAAATTTCTCTGATTGTGGGAGGTAATCCTTTCTCCAGAATCGTCTTTTTAATGAAATCTAAGATTTCCTGCTGTTTCGGGGTAGGATTTGGATTCTTTACGTACTTCATACAAAACTCCTTTCTTTTATAGTAATAAATATATCACACTACGAAAAGAAATACAAACATTTATTCAGAAATTTGTTAAAATGCATTGACATGCGAACAGATGTTCTGTATTATATAAGCATAACAAGAACATTGTTTCGTATGGAGGAAGTATGAGAACTCGCAACGTAAGAAATAGGAGAAAGTATATACATCAATTATTGGGGTTGGCTGCCTTTACAATAGTATTAACCGTTGTAATTGCATTATTCGGTAACGGTTTCAAATCAAGATCCAGTGCTTCCACCGAAGTACAGACATATAAGTACTATACCAGCATTGAGATTCAAAGCGGCGATACTTTAACCAAAATTGCACAGGAACATATGGAATATTATCCCGGCACTTTGAAGGATTATATTAATGAAGTCAAATACATGAACGCAATGAGCAACGATACCATCTATTCCGGTACTTATTTATATATTCCGTATTATTCAACCGAATTACTGTAATTATTTATCATCTGAACCTCTTAATGTAACAGCGCTGGCGGCTCTGCGTCGGCGATCCTCATCTTGAGCAGCATAATGCTTTCTGGTAGTATTAACATCTTTATGTCCCAGCACATCTGCGACCAGATATATGTCCCCTGTTTCCCGGTAAAGTGCTGTACCGTAAGTACTTCGTAGTTTATGCGGAGTAATATGCTTAAGCGTAGTGATTCTGGAAGCATATTTCTTGACCATATTTTCTACCGCTCTTACCGTAATTCTTCTGTTTTGCAGTGAAAGGAAGAGTGCATCTTCATGTCCTTCTTGGGGCATTATCATAGCTCTTTTTTCTAAATAATCGGAAAGGGCTTCGGCCACTTCGTCGCCATAATATACAAATGCTTCGTAACCGCCTTTTCTGTATACCTTAATGGCTTGGTTCTTTTCATCAATATCCTGAAGATTAAGTCCCACGCATTCCGATACACGGATTCCGGTTCCCAGAAGGAGTGTGAGTATTGCCAGGTCTCGGATTCTTGTTTTTTTAAGATAGCGATTCTCGCTTTTGCTTGCACCTTCTCCATTTTCAACAAGGTCCAGAAGATCGGCTACTTCATCTGCATCGAGTCGAATAATAGCTTTTTCATGAAGCTTTGGCATGGGAATTAATTCTGCGGTATTTTTTTCAATCTCTTCGTTTTGGAAATAGTACTTATAGAATGAACGGATTGTTGCAAGTTTACGCATTTTACCACGTTCTTCGTTCGAATGAGTTTGATCGTCTTTGTCATATAAAGAAAGGTATTGAAGAAATTCTTCAATATCATCCCTGGTAATACAGTTTAGGATATCTATTGGATAATCTATGATTTCGCAGTCGTAATAATTCGTGTTCGTTTTTATGAATTCAAAGAACACCCTTAAATCGTACGCATAAGCAATTCTGGTCCTTGAGGAAGTATATTCTTCAATACCGCGAAAGAATCGTGCGGCGAATTTAGGAAGCTTTGAAATTATATTCCTAAGTTTGGTTACATTTTCACGATTAACCTGTTCATGATAGGAGAGTGTGTTATTTTTCAATTTTATCAGGCCAGCCTTTCATATTTCCTTCAATAATTGCCGTAAACATGCGTTCCTTTACGCCGGGGTTCTCACTTGTCAGCTGTCGTAACAGATTCTTTACATACTCGCGTTTCGTGAATCCATCTACAGGACATGCACTTTTTACGACCGGAATATCGTACTTATTTACAAAACCGATTACATCCATTTCATCCACGTACATAAGTGGCCGTATTACCTTAAGGTCCATCCGGTCCAGATATGTAACCGGTGAGAAAGTATGAAACCTGCCTTCATAAATCAGGGACATAAGCATCGTCTCTACCACATCATCTTTATGATGTGCATATGCGATTTTGTTACAGCCTATTTCCTTCATTGCATCATTTAGTGCGCCCTTACGCATTTTGGCACACAGGCTGCAGGGAGAGCTTTCCTTCCGACTGTTAAATACAATATCAGCGATATCCGTATGTACAATATGATACGGAACCGAAAGGTTATCGCACATCTCCTGAATTTTGTCAAAATTCAAATTCTTAAAGCCTAAATCTATTGTAACGGCAACCAGTTCATACTTTTTGGGATAGAATCTACGCATCCCTGCAAGAGCATTCAAGAGAGTGAGAGAGTCCTTTCCTCCGGAAATGCCAACTGCAATTTTGTCGCCTTCTTCAATCATACCGTAATCATCTACGGCTCTTCTAACATAGCTCATTAGTCTTTGTAATGTCATGTAAATTGCCTTTCTGCTTTTACATATTTGAAATTTATTATATAATAAATCATATTGTTTTCGGAGGATTCAATACATGAAAGATAAAAAATACTTATATTGGGGAATTACAGCAGTTTGTGTCATTGCTGCAGCCTTTATTCTATATTATATGATTTTTCACTTAGATCAGGTGAAAACCTCATTAGGCAAGATTATAAGCATATTAATGCCGGTAATCGACGGCTTTATTCTAGCATATATTTTGTGCCCGATACTCAATTTCTTTGAAGGAAAAATGTTTGTTCCCATGTATTTAAAGACCAAACGTGGCCTGAATGATCGTCGCAAGAAACGTATGCGCATTTATTCCATAATTTTGACTTACATCGTTTTTGTCGCTGCAGTATTCGGTTTTGGAGTATTGGTTGTCAATTCGCTTGCCAGCAGTATATCCGATATTATCGATAAATCCGATATTTATGTAAACAACCTTACAACCTGGGTGAACGGATTCCTTGAGAATAATGTCCAGCTTAAAGGCGTCATTACGAAGGCTGTAGACAATTATTCCGATTCTATCAATGAATTTGTTAAAAAGAACGTACTTCCCAGCGTTACAGGCGTAGGAACCAAGTTATACGAAGGACTTTTTGGTACAATTAAGGCACTTTGGAACTTCATTTTCGGACTGATTATTTCAATTTATCTTCTTGGAAGTAAAGAAAAATTCTTTGCTCAATTCAGAAAAATAATCTATGCCAATATGAAACTTGAGAATGCCAATCGTTTCAGTTCGAACGTTCGCTTTGTTCATTCGACCTTTGGCGGCTATTTGGCCGGTAAAATCGTGGATTCTTTTATAGTCGGCTGTATATGTTACATAGGATGCGTATTCATGAACGATCCATATTGCGCATTGATCGCAGTAATCATAGGTGTTACAAATATTATTCCCTGTTTCGGACCGATTATTGGTGCAATCCCTTCAACGCTTATAATTTTGATGGTAAATCCTTTGAAAGCTCTGTACTTTGTAATATTTATCATTGTACTGCAGCAATTTGACGGAAACCTCATAGGACCCAAAATTTTGGGCGATAAGACCGGTTTGTCCAGCTTCTGGGTATTATTCGCAATTGTCTTTTTCGGAGGCACTATGGGGCTCCTGGGCATGATAATCGGTGTTCCTTTGTTCGCAGTACTGTTCGCAGCGTTCAAATCATGGATTGAGAAAAAATTAACAAAGCGTGGATTGCCGTTTGGAACCGGCAAATACCTGCATCTTTTGTATATAGATGTAGATAATTTTGTATATGAGCCCGAACCGCAACTCATCAAAAAAGAAAAAAAGTCAAAGAAAAAGAATAAAGCTGAGTAAATTATGAAATTTTTAGTTCAAAGATCATTAAATGCAAAAGTTGAAATTAATGGCCGTATCAACGGACAGATTCAAAGCGGCTATGTGGTATTTATAGGCATCTGCAATGAAGATACCATGAAAGTAGCCGATAAAATGGTTTCAAAGCTATTAAATCTTAGAATATTCGAAGATTCTAACGGTAAGTCAAATCTGTCCTTACTGGATGTAGGTGGAGAAATATTATTAATTTCGCAATTTACTTTATATGCAGATACTTCACATGGAAACAGGCCATCCTATATTAATGCAGGGGATCCCGGGCATGCTTTGGAATTATACGAATATGTATTAAAGCAACTAACAGAGCTTTTGCCCGGAAAAGTCGCACACGGTGAATTTGGAGCTGAAATGAAAGTAAGCCTTTTAAACGATGGACCATTCACGATTTTATTGGATTCTTCCGAGTATAGTATTCGTTAAAGTTGTCTTTTGCGAATAGATGTCTATAGAAAAATAATACTGCTATCGATTCACTTTTGCAATAATTTGCAATAAAATACCGGCCCTAATGCCTCAAATTAATGAAGCAATTAAGGTCGGTATTATTTTAATCATTAAATATAATTTTACTTTCTGTTTTGCTCAACCCGTTCTACGAAGTCTTTAATGAAAATGGCAGTTCCTTCGATACCCAGAAGGGATGAATCAATACATAAATCGTAGGATTCAGCCTTGCCCCATTTCTTGGAAGAATAATAATTGTAGTAGCTGGAGCGCTGTTTATCTTTACTTCGGATTAACTCACGAGCTTTGGAATCGGACAGATTATTCTGCTCCATAACTCTTTTTACACGTTCTTCAAAATCGCAGTAAATAAATATACGAACTGTATTCTTATTATCCTGAAGTACATAATCTGCACAACGGCCTACAATAACACAAGGAGATTCCTGAGCCAGCTTCTGAATGGTATTGTATTGCGCCATAAAGACTTTCTGACTAATGGGCATATCCATGTTGGGTAATGTACTGATTCCAAACGAATAATTGTCCATAACCAGGTTGTATAGGAAGGAATTGGTAGCTGTTTCGTCATGAATCTTAAGCATCTCTTCACAGATTCCCGAATGCTTGGCTGCTTCCGTAAGAATAGCCTTGTCATAGTACTTAATGCCAAACAATTCCGCTACACGCTCTCCTATTTCATGTCCCAAGGAACCATATTGACGACCAATTGTAATTACGGTATTCATAAAAATCCCCTCCTTTTAATGAACTTTATAGATTCATTATATCTTTTGAAAGTCTCAATTTCAATAAAATGTCTTCAAAGTAATCCGGTAAAGGAGCGTCGATTTCAATGTATTCTTTGTTACGGGGATGAATAAATCCTATGGTTTTGGCGTGTAAGGTCTGGCCTTCCGTATGGAATTCATTTTTACGAACGCCGTATAGGGGATCCCCCATAATCGGGTGTCCGATGGAATTCATGTGTACACGAATCTGATGTGTTCTTCCTGTCTCTAATTGACACTCTATATAGGTATAGTCCTTAAATCTTTCAATAACGGCATAATGTGTAACCGCTCTCTTACCACCCTCTACGATGGCCATTTTTACTTTATCTACGGGATCGCGGCCCAAAGGTGCATCGATTGTTCCGATATCATCGTTTATTACGCCGTGCACAATCGCACGATACTTTCTTGTAATGGAATGATAAAATAACTGTTCCGCAATATTATTATGAGCAAAATCATTTTTGCAAATGATCAGGGAACCGGTAGTGTTTTTGTCGATACGATGCACAATTCCGGGTCTTAATACCCCGTTAATACCGCTTAAGTTACCTTTACAGTGATACATTATGGCATTGACAAGTGTTCCGGAATAATGTCCTGCAGCAGGATGTACAACCATATTCTTGGGCTTATTGACAACAAGCAGGTCATCATCCTCATACAGGATATCGAGAGGAATATCTTCCGCTTCAATATTGGGTTCCATACTTTCCGGTATTTGAAAAAAGACATCGTCGCCTGCCTTAACCACATAACTTGACTTCACAGGTGCGTTGTTTACCAGTAAAGATTCTTCTTTGATGAGTTTTTGAATATATGTCCGCGACATGGTTTCCAATTGATCTTTTAAATAAACATCAATTCGAATATCCGCACTTTCTTCAGTTACTGTATATCTAATATCCGGCATAACTTCCCCTATTTTAAAGTCCTGTATTTAACGGTATTAAAGCTTAAAAATTTTAAATCATTGTCTTTATACTTAAATATAATATTATATAACAGCCAAACGGAACCGACCGTAACACAAATATCGGCAAAATTGAATATCGGGAAATGTAAGGCCTTTAAATAAATAAAATCAACAACGTGATCAAGGCGAACCCGATCCACGAAATTTCCGATAGCACCTCCGGAAATGACGACAATGGACAATCGTAATGATGTATACTTGCGTTCCAAAGGCATTCGGATAATCACGTAAAGGATAATCAAAAAGAAAAACGATGTAATAATTATGAAAAATGCTTTTTGGTCTTTCAGCATTCCAAATGCAGCGCCGTTATTCTCAAGATAATGAAATTCCAAAACATCCTTGATTAGAACAAAATCATCGCTGTCCTTTAAGTGATTAATGGATAACCGTTTCAGTACCTGATCGATTACTATGATAAAGATGAAAAGGATACTGTTTGTTATGTAATTTTTATATTTACTTAAAAACTTAGTCATTGGTTTCTTCAAAATACAATTCGTTTATTGCATTTTCCATTTCGCTTCTTGTAATGATGTCATTAAAGCATAACTTGCCCAAATGACGCATCACGGAAATCTTCATTCCTTCGTCATTTGAGAAGTATTTATCAAGCGTTGCCAAAGACAATGACTCAATCGTAATGGGCTGATGGAACGGTACCATCATATCTCGAATTTCAAGGTATTCTTCTAAGGAAATTCTGTTGTGCTGATAGGATAAGTGTGCATTGGCCACAAGCGCCAAAGCCCGCATTTCATATTCTTCCACTTCGGAATCCGTTACAACATCCTTCAGTATCTCTTCAAGCAGATTTGAATAATCAAGGTATTTGTGCCACTCATCCTTTGGATACTTCTCAAAGAAAAAGCTCAGGTACTTACCGCATTCATCGATAGCTTCAAAGAGGAAGCCAAGATCCTTGTCAAGGAAGTCGTAAGAATGGTCGATAATCCATTCATAATAAGCTGCATCCTTCATGCATGCAACACGCATAAGGGACGTAATCTGGGAATAATAGAACCTAGGATTCATATCATTAAATACATCCATGGTGCAAAAAACAACGCCGAATTCCTTAAGCAAATCACCGTCTGTCATTTCGCTGATGCTTCTGGGAATGAATACGGAAGTCGTTAATTCAAGGCTCTCCATAGCATCCGGCAGACTTAAAACTTCATAATCGCTGTCGCTTAAGCTCATCTTTAAGGTTTCAATGAAGGTTCCAGAATGCACAGGATATGCATCTTTCTTATAATAAATTTTGGTTCCTTCACTGAGGACATTCTTTAATTCGTTTGTATGTTCTGCAACAACATACTTAATCTCTCTACCATTATACTTAAGAAAATACTGATTCATAATTCACCTGCTTAATATTATTAGATAAAAACAGCTTCCCACAAAAGCAGGAAGCTGTATGTATACTACTTTTGTTAATTGAAACCAATTACATCCAACTGACCGGGATTCTCTTCCGGGAAATCTCCCGCAATTTCAACCCCCTTAGGTGTAAGGATAAAGATGTTATTGGAAATCTGCTGAAGATTACCATCAATTGCATAACAGGAACCACAGGAGAAATCAATAATACGCTGTGCAACGATTGTATCAAGACCTGTTAAATTAAGTATTACGGGTCTCATTTCAAGTAAAGTTTCCGTTACTTCTCTTGCTTCTTCAAAGCTGGTAGGATTGATAACACATACTTTCAATATATCAGTACTTGAAGAGGATTTGGATTTCGTTCTGCCCATTGAAGTAACTTTGGAGGGCTCTTTTTCTTTTCTGCGGTCCATTGTTACCTGTTCAGTCTTAGGCTTAGATGCGACAGGTTCTTCCTCAGGCTCTTCCTCATCATAATAATATTCGTCCTCACTATCCGGTTGAATCTTCATCATACCTAAAAACTTATCCATTGCTCCCATTTTATATCACCTCATTAAACAATATTGTAAATACGTTCTCCAAAAATATCCGTTCCGACACGAATCATCGAAGAGCCTTCCGATACAGCCTGTTTGTAATCAATAGACATACCCATAGACAGTATATCCATATCAACATTATCAATGTTTTGCGATTTAATGTCAACTGCCAATTGCCTCAAGACCGCAAAATATGGACGATTTTCTTCCGGATTAACTGTATATGGTGCTATAGTCATCAATCCTCTTATATGGATTCCCGGAAGAACGGCTATCTCAGAAACGGTATTCATAACTTCTTCTGCCCTTAATCCATACTTGCTTTCTTCACAAGCTACATTGACTTCCAAAAGAATAGAGACTACAATGCCTTTCTTTACAGCCTCTTTACTTATTTCCTGAGCTAAATGAATGGAATCAACACTATGAATCAGATAAACCTTATCAATAATCTGCTTAACCTTATTCGTCTGCAGATGTCCTATAAGATGCCATCTTATATCCGAAGGTAGTTCCGTGTATTTGGAGCAAATCTCCTGTACTTTATTTTCGCCGAAATCACGGCATCCTGCATCATATACTTCTTGAATCATGGATACGGGTTTCGTTTTACTGACGGCTATGAGGAGACAGTCACTTCCTGTTTCTTCCAGTTCCTTTTTAATTTTGAGATAGTTTTCAGCGCAGCTCATAATACTTCACAAGAATCCTCTTATTTTATTTATAAATAAATGTATCATCATTCACGGTATCGGCATCCAGTACAATATGGTCAAATACCGTTAACCCGTATTTGTTGTTTGGCTGGATGATTGCATACTCATCGTTTTGTTCCAGAATTGTTATTTGCTTAAAATCCGCGTAGGCTTTATTCACATTATATACACCGATCAGGGTTCCAGTCTGACTGATTGTATAAGCATCCTGTGAATCAAGCTTACGAATAACATCTCCATAATTCAAGACCTCAGAAGAAACATAGTAGAATTCTTCTGTCTGGTTGTAGACAGAAACATCAAAAGCTTTATATGTTTCGTTTCCATCTTCCTCATAGGTGCGACGTAATATACTGTAAGTATCCTTATTCGGATCGTGCATAACATAATCAACGGGAATCATAAAGAACTGCTTTTCTTTAATGGCGCTGTTAGGAATCTTAAGTCCTTCCACGTAATCCGTATTCAGTTCAATATCAACAAAGCGATCCTTGGAAAAAGTAATCACGGAATTGTTGAAACGAAGCCGCGCGAAATAACCGTCCATATTGGAATAAACGGTCGCAGTAGCCCAGGAATACTGTTGTGTTTTTGTAAACAGTACCTCTACTATGCTGTCATCGGTAAGCTTTAATGCCATCGTTTCATCAATCGGAATGATTACATCCCAAAACTCAGACGTTATGACTTTGTATACCGGCTCCTCTTCCGTGAGCATCACATTACTCTCAAGAGCAATACTTACATAATTTTCTTTGTTAAAATCAGTAAGTCTTAAATCTTCTGCTGCTTTTTGTTCAAATCCGTCATAGGAATACACAATATATCCGGGAATCGCATTACGACCATAGGAAATTTGATTGTCAATTCCATTACTCTTTAAAAGAGCTTTGTTTTCTATAATTCTGTTATTGGTGATAAAAAACAACTTTGTGAGTAACAGTTTTTTTGTATTATAAATATCCTCATAATTCGAAGTGTCATAAATACTGTTCTGTTCAATCAGTAAATCGCGTATCTCATTCAGTTCTTCTTCCTTTAGGTTACTGTCGCCTTCCAAGGTATCCGAAATCAGGTTTTTAAGCTTGCCGGTAGGGTCCAGCGTATATACCAGCTGGCTGTAACGTGCCTTACTGCCTTCCGGAACGTAATAGTTGACATACCCTGTCTTATCTGACTTAACAAGCTCTTCTTCTCGAAGAGCAATTCCCGTGTATCTGGAAGATTTCGACAGATTTCCCTTTTGAACTTCATAAGAAGCGATATGTGGTTGCGAAAAAAAAGAGTAACACAAATAAACGATGTAAATAAGCATTGCTCCGAAAATAATAATACCAATATTGAATTTGCTTTTAATGCGTTCAGACCGTATATTTGTTATTTTACTCATAATTTACAAAAAGCCTCGGATATCCGAGGCTTTCTGACTCCTGTTTGATTAAAGAGAAATAATTACATCATTCTTGAAATCAGCAGCTAATTCATCGCCGCTTACGGAAAGACTGATTACAATTCTTATGTTATATGCTTCAGAAATGGAACGAATCTTGTTAAGAACAACGGAATAATCTTTATCTTCCAAGTTCGTTAATGTCAGGAAGTTGTCAAGGCAGATTTCCTGTAAATCATGATCCTGTGAGATAATACCCATAATAAAACCGACAAACTCGTCTGCATTGTTCATTCCGTACTCAGTCACATTAATCAATCGAATTTTGTTATTTAATTCGTACATGTGTTTTGAGTTCTTGTCAAGGTAAACGATATTGCCGGCAACTTGCTTAATATCTTCATTTACTTTATTCAAAAGCTGAGTTGTTTTTCCTTTTCCTTTATTACCTACTATAAGCTGAATCATTGGGGGATACCTCCTAAAAGAAGATTCGGTTAAATACCTATTACAATTATATTAGATTTACCCATAAAAGACAACTTAAAAATCCACAATTAATGGCCTAAATCTACAATTCATTTAACATATTTGTCATTTCTTCGTAGAGATTTGCGCGCCTCTCAGAGCCTAATATTACAGCGATATAATCATTCCCCTGAGCATCTGTTACATAAAGAATTAAGCAGTATCCGGCAGCATTCGTTGAGCCGGTTTTCCCTCCCAGCACCGTAACATTTGAGGGCATTTTGGCATTGCCTCTAAAATACAGATTCGTGGTATAAAGCTCAAGATTCTTCTCTTCTCCCTCGGGACCTGTATAGGTACTTAAGTATTTGTGCATATTAATGATTTCTTTAAATTTGGGATAAGAAGCAGCCTTATTGAAAATCAGATACTGATCGTAAACCGTCGAATAATGGTTTTCTGCAGTGAGACCGTGTGTATTGGAAAAATGGGTGTTGGTGGCACCGATTTCATGAGCCCTCTGATTCATAAGGTCCACGAAATCCTCTACACTTCCGCTGACATGCTCGGCAATTATATTGGCGACATCACAAGCGGAAGCTACCATCAGGGCAAAAAGTGCCTGATTTAAGGTAATCGTATCACCGGGAACCAGATCACAGCTTGAAGCATCCGTGGGAATGTCTTTGATTGCGGATTCCTTTACTACAATTCGGTCACTCAAGGAAACTTTTCCTTCCTCGATTGCTTCAAGCGTGACAAGGGCCGTCATAACCTTCGTTAAGGAGGCCATATCCCTACGTTCAAACATATTATAGGAATATATCGTTTCACAATCGGTTAAATTGAACAAGCCCAAGCTTCCGATATTTTCAATATTGACACTGTCACATAGCTTTTGCTTATTTGAATCGCTGACGCATAAATCCACGGTATAAGATTCTGCCCGCTGTGATTCATCAATGCTTTCAATACGAATGGTTGAATTGTCGAAATTACGTTTATATGCAATAGAAAAATCCCTGGAAGAACAAGAACACAAATTCGTTCCAAGGATTACGACTGCGGATATGATGGCCAGCTTATTTATACATTTCACGCCACTCAAGATCTCCCCGGTCTAATGACTTAATAAGTAACTCTGCGGTAGCAAGATTCGTTGCCAAAGGTATATTGTGAATATCACATAATCTGACAATGTTATTCACATCCACTTCATGGGACTTACTTGTAAGCGGATCTCTTAAGAAAATAACAAGGTCCATCTGATTATGTTCAATCTGAGAACCAATCTGTTGCTCTCCGCCCAAATGACCTGCCAGAAACTTATGAACCGTTAAGTTTGTAACTTCTTCAACAAGTCTTCCGGTCGTTCCGGTTGCATACAAATCGTTTTTGCTCAATATTCCTTTATATGCGATACAGAAATTCTGCATCAGTTTCTTTTTGGCATCATGTGCAATTAATGCAATATTCATACTGATAATCCCCGCCTCGCAATCCGGTATATTTAGTCTTTCGTTACAAGGGAAACGAAGTGCTACGGATTGTGATACCTTCTATAATTTATTCATTGTATTTTTGAATCGGTTGTAAGCCGACATTAATCACGATTCCTATGGCCGCAAACATACTGATTAGGGAAGTTCTTCCGTAACTTACAAAGGGAAGTGTCATTCCTGTGTTGGGAAGAAGTCCGGTTGTTACACAAAGATTAATCGTGGACTGGATTCCGATGAGAACTCCAACGCCGCAGGCAATCAGCGTCCCCGCCAAATCCTTGGATTTATAACCAATCCTAAAACAACATAGCACAATAAGGAATATGAGTCCTACCACGGAAGCGGTTCCTATAAAGCCCATCTCCTCGCCGATAACGGCAAAAATGAAATCTGTATGGGGCTCCGGAATGAAATTACCATTCTTCATGGAATTGACCTGGTCGTTGTTAAGTCCCTTTCCGGATAACTGGCCGCTGCCTATGGCCATAATGGAATTTCGTTGCTGAAGGGCTGTTGTATCTTCATATTCATCCGGATACAACCATGCCAGGATTCTGCCCTGCTGATAATCATAATCCAGAATCTTCTGATCAGGCTGCAGTATCAAAACAAACAACAGAATTGCAATGGGAATCGCTATGGCAAGTATTGTAAATACAATCTTTTTATTAAGGCCACCGAGGAAAATAACAACAGCCAAAGTAACCATAATAACGATTGTTGTGGACAAATCGGGTTGTTTATAAATGAGATATAAGGGAATTAAATATAAAACTAAAGCAATACATAAAATCAGTACGGTATTTAGCTTCTCTCTATATTTCATGATAAACTTTGCGAAAAATAAAATCAATAATATTTTGGCAAGCTCGGAAGGTTGGAATCTGGGAAGATGAGGAATTTCAAGCCATCTTACCGCACCACCGCCGTCATCTTTCCATGGAGAATAAGCAACCAAAAGCAGCAAAACTATACACAAAATATACATGGGCCAGTAAAACTTCAGAATAAAATCATAGTTAATGAAACTTATAACAATCATGGCAATAATGCCCAAAATAAGTCCCGTAAACTGCGTATACTGAACCGAGGCCCTTGCACTTCCTACTGCTTTATATCCGATGAATGCCAGAATGATTACAAGGAAAAAGAGCAGAAAATCAAAGTCTTTAATTTTGAATTTTTTAAAAATCGGTGTTTTCATAAAGTTCTCAAAAGTTCCGTGGATATAGGTTCATTTACAATATTTCCATAGCATACATGTGCTATCTGCATTTGATACTTGGGTTTAAAGCCCCATTTGTGTGGTTTCTTTGAATAAGTCAAATCAGAAATCATAAGCACTTCCGGATTCATTTCACAGGCTGCCACGAAAGCGTTCGCATCACCGTCCCTGCCGGCATAAGCCTCGCCGTATAAGCCTCCGAGAACAATAATATTGCCGGAAGAAATAAGCTTACAGCCCGGATACACATCACCTATCACAATGATCGAATTATCCGACTCAATACATTCGTTATTTTTGACATTGCCTTTAACCATACGGGCATTGGAATCATTATTTAAGTCCTTGTAATCCTCACATGCCTTCAAAAAAGTATGGGAATACCGGTCGTCCCTTCCAATAAGATAAAGAATATCAAGCTGGGAATTGGAAGTAATGACTTCTACAAGCTCCTTCTCTTCTTCCGTCGAAAGGATTTTGCCTTCTATACTGAGAGCTACCTTGGCATTCTTGAAAAACGGAGATGCTTTCTTAAACTGTGTAGCGACTTCTTCTTTAATTTTTTCAAAACTAAGCTCCGGATTCAACAGTACGTTGATTCCGTTTGCATAACTCTTTAGGATGACTCCTGCCATAGATTAATCCTCTCTTCTGCCTATATATTCGGATTTATCAGCCTTACCATCCAGCAATACGGATGATTCTTCTGTATTGAAGTAGTACTTCAAAATATTTTTGGAAGCTTCGGCTGCATTACTTGATGTGTAGCCAAAAGCAATTCTGGTACAGATTGCAATTTCCGGATCGTCATAAGGTGCATAGCCGATAAATAATGCATGGGGGCCACGGTTTTCTACCTGCTGTGCCGTACCGGTCTTTCCGGCAACATCTACACCGACATCGGTGAAATAGGATTTGGAAAGAATCATGTTACGCATGCCCTTATGAACCAAATCCCAGATATTCTGGTCGAGTTCTACCGTGTTTCTGACATCTGCCGTATAAGTCTTTATGATGTTATGGTCGGCATCTTCAAGCTTGCTTAACAAGGTAAGGTTATAGCAGGTACCTGAGTTGGCAAGCGTGGTGGCATATCTTGCCAGGCCTACAGTTGTATAGTTATGGTTGGCCTGACCGATAGCAGTCGTTATGGGATACTCTGTTGAAAATTGCGGTGCGGCTTCAGCAATTTCTATACCGCTTAAATCGGACAAACCAAAAAGGTCTGCGTATTTACCCATTACTTCCAGACCGTTTGAAGCATTGTACTTATTACCGTCATAGCACATCCTGTAAGCGGTCTCATAGAAGAAACAGTTACAGGACTTCTCTATTGCCGTAACAACATTAATTTTACCATGATAGCTTAAACACTTCTGCGGAGTTGCGGTTAATTTATCAAAAACACCGGTACATTCAATAAGGCTGTATTGATTGATATAGCCTTCATTCAGACCTGCAATGGCTGTAAGCGGTTTAAAGGTAGAACCGGGAGCCGTTCTCTGTTGCGTTGCATAGTTCCAAAGCGGAATAGACAAATCGTTTTGCAATTTATTGTAATATTCCCTGTCGATGGAATTAGCAAGTTTGTTATTGTCATACCCCGGGTAGGATACCATTGCCTTCACTTCTGCGGTCTTTACATCCGTAATAACACAGGATGCTGTGCAGGGATCAAGTGCCAGCTGTGCGGGAGTAATCTTTATGTCTTCAATGAGCTTAACCATAAAGTCGAAGGCTTTCAGCTTGCCCTGACTTAATCGTTCGATTTCGGCATCATCAATATCTACGACATCCTGTTCCCAAAGCAAAAGACAAATCTGTTTGCCCGTTATTTTACCATCGTAAATCATGTACTTATATGTCTTTTTGGAAAACTCATTAGATTCACCGAGCATTTCGAAAATATAAGTAATGAGAGCATCATAAACCTCGTCCGAATCGGAATATTTGCCGTCAAGATCGAGTCTTGTAGTATCAATCCAGTTCATGGAAATACAATACTTAAGATAATCATGAAGCGAAATGATTTCGTTTTTGGCCCAATCAATATAGGTTTTGTCCTCTTTGTCAAGAAGCTCGGGATCTATGATTTTATTACTGTTAAGCTTTGAGACGATAAAGCTTTCATAAACCTTATATTCATCACTTAACTTGTCATATATGGTCTTTTTGGAAGTCAGTTCATCGTATAATTTATTGAAGACTTCCTTCTCTTTTTCTTTATAGGTATCGTATACGGCCTGCTCGTTTTCTCCCAGGTTTCTTTCGGTTCTGAATTTGCTTATATCAATTACATTGTTATTAATCAAAGCAAAATAAACATCATAAATCGGTATGATGATTTCCGAAGCATCCTTATAGGTTTGTGTTTTGACGTTCTTAATTTTGCTTACCAAAATACCGGCCAGCTTTTGTTCAAGAATATTGTAAGCTGCAATCTGTAAGTTCTTGTCAATCGTGAGGTATACGTCGTTTCCGGCAACGGGTTCAATAACATTATCTACTTTTGTTACACTTCCGACGTTATTTACATAGATGGTCTTAATCCCCTTTGTGCCGGAAAGCTCAAGTTCCATCGTTGCTTCGATACCTGTTTTGCCGACATAATCGTTGATGGAATAGGTATCATCGGATTCCTTCAGTTTATCAAGTTCTTCCTGTGATATTTTGCCGGTATATCCCAAAATATTGGCAAAATACTTACTGTCCACATATCGCCGTACGGTATCCTCTTCAATGCTGATGCCCAAAAGCATGTCCTTATTCTCCATAATGGCAGCGATGGTACTTTCTGAGACATCGGTTGCAATGGTGGTCAGAATATACTTTTGATAACTGTTGGCGCTCATGGAAAAACGCACGGTCAGGATTTTTATGATTTCATCCTTTGTAAATCCGAGCATTGGGATGAATTGTTTTTTGCCATCAATTGTTTCATAGTCTCCCAGCATGTATTTCTTTTTGGAACACATGTATTCAATCATGTCAGCGGCGGATGCTTCCAATTCCTCTTTGGTTAAGGAACTTGTAAGGGAATGACCATAAATATCGGCTCTGAAACGAAGAAGTGAAGAACCTTCTTTAAGAAATACATATTCATTGTTCTCATCCAGACCAATTGCAAAATCACCGGACAGCTTGTCTCCGTTCTTTTCGACGATTTGAATGGTTTTCAAAATATCGGAATTCATACGGATGCTTTTGTCGGTAATTCCGGAATAGACATCCTCAATTGTGACGGAATATGCCAGCTCCGTATAAGCCAAAAGGTTTCCGTAGCAGTCATAAATATTGCCTCGAACGGCCGGTAATTGCTTCGTTTTTTCAATCTTAAGTTCAAAGTTGTTAAGGTAATCCTCTCCGTGAATAATCTGGAGTTGGAACAGGCGAAAAATAATAACCATAAAGATACACGTGAAAAAGACCGTCACTATGAGCAGTCTGATTTTTGGTGTATGTACTTTTTCCTCCTGCCATTTAATCTCCATCTGCACGTCTTCCTTTTTGGCCACGTTCAAACGCTTTGTAGATTTGTAGAATTATAGGATAAAGAATAATGGTTGCTATGACCGTCAGAATGAGTTCCGGAACCATAATATATCTTGCATAATTCAGGATATCGTAACGGGTTCGCAGCAAAAACAAAAGCATATAATACAGGACCGAATAAGCGATGTCGCTGATAGTAATCATAAATATGGGCAATTTGAGCGCTTCCGGGTTGAAAATACTGTTAAGGCAACCGTTTCCAAGTCCTATATACGTTAACAAAAGTGCATTAATGCCTATGACCGAACTAAACATAAGGTCTGTCAAAAGACCACAACAAAAACCGACTATCATGCCGGTTTTCTTTCCATGCATAATTCCCATCGTTGAAGTAAGCACAACAAGCAGGTTGGGAACAATCATGCTGTTATTTATATTTAGGAACATGGTGGACTGTAATATAAAGAATACAACCACCGATAAGGCAATAACGAGTTTTCGCATTTATTCAACCTGTTGCTTTAATGTTCTGATTACGATTACGGTGTCCAAATGTTCAAAATCAGTATAGGGTACAATCTTGCCTGATTTTGTTAGATTATTGGGGTCTTCTTCGATTTCCGTGATATAGCCTATAAGGATATTCGGTAAGTATTTGTCGGAAATATTACTTGTGACGATTTTATCTCCTACGTTTACCAGATTGCCGCTATCATGCAGCTGCGAAAAAAGAATACGCCCTTCCTGAAAACTAATCAGGTTTCCGGAAACCAAAAGATTGTCCTTGGTTGAGAGTACGGTTCCGTATACATTGGAATTATCTTCAATGATGGAGGACACTTTGGCCCAATTGTTACCGACTGCTATGATTCTTCCAATCAAACCCGACTCACTTAGTACATTCATATCAACCGCCAGGCCGTCGTCCATTCCCTTATCAATGACAAAGGTAGAATACCAGTTGCTTGTATCCTTGGAAATAATCTGAGCAGCTGTTATGTCATACTCGGAATAGTCGCCCTTAATTTCAAAAAGACTTCGCAACTGATTCAGTTCGTATTCATCCTGCGAAAAACGAATATTCTCATTGATAAGTTCCTGAACCTGTTTCTTTAAAAGCTCATTCTCTTCCCTTACTTTTCCAAGTTCGATTAGTTCCCTTACTTTACTGTTCGTAAGGGAGCCAAACTTCGAAAGTCCTGACTGCATGGGCGTAATAACATAGCCCAAAGCATTATTCAGGAATTGTGGTTTAAAATCAATTGTAAATGTGATAACCATAAGACCTATGCTAAGGGCCGTTAAAATCATTAGTATATATTTTGTTGGAAGACTAAATTTCTCCTTTTGTTTCTTTACAACGGGACTCATTTCCTCATTCCTTCAACAGTATATGCTACACTCTTAAATTTGTCGTCGCGGATAATTCGTCCAAGGCCCAAAACAACGGACTCGGAAGCGGAATCCGAACTGATTACCTTAAGTCCTGTACCTTTTTGAAGCAGTTCGTTCAGTTTATTTACCTGAGAGGCACCGCCTGTAAGATAAAGGCCCTTGCGGTAAATATCCGCAGATAATTCGGGCGGAGTACGCTCCAAAATGATTTTAACATTATCGATAATCATATCAATGTACTCTTTCATACATGCATTAAGCATTTCAAGAGTAATTTCTCTTTCAACCGGGAGGCCCAAAACAATATCACGGCCGTAAACTATGGCATTCTCTTTACTGTTCTCAAGCTCACGAAGAGACATTTTGATACGTTCTGCACTCTTCTCGCCAACAAGTAAACCGTATTCCTTACGAATCATGTTGCGGATTGCTTCATCGAACTTAAGGCCACCGATTTTGATCAGTCTCGAAAGAACGATACCGCCCAAGGATACGATACTGATTTCGGTAGTATGATAACCAACGTTTACAATCATTACACCCTGACTGGTCTTTACATCGACGTCAAGGCCCAGGCCGTCAGCAACTGCCTTCTCGACAATCATAATCTTTTTGGCCTTTATATCGGATTCCCTGATTACATCATAGAATGCACGCTTCTCAACTTCCGTGATATCCGTAGGAACGGCAACATAATAATCTGCGGGCTTTAAATTGCCACCGGATACATCGTTCATGAAGCTCTTCAGTAAGATCTGCATGTTCTTAATGTCCGCTATAACTCCGTTATTAAGCGGAAAAGAAATATTAATGTTTCCGGGAGCCTTCTCATACATTTCAAAGGCGGAATCTCCATAAGCAAAAAGATTGACTTTGTTCTGTATGGCAATCATATTCTTCTCAAGCATTACTTCGTTTGTGGAAGAATCATAAATCTTTATAGTACTGGTACCCATATCGATACCATAAGTTGTATTCGACAAAATATAATCTCCTTTCGATATAGAAACAAGCAATATGATACCACAGACAAATTATTTCTACAAGGAAACGATACCGTCTTTATAGAGACTGTTTAAGCTGTTCATGATACCAAATTTTACGTGCGGATAAGTAAGTCCGCCCTGGAAATATACAGCATACGGCTCTCTCAAAGGGCCATCTGCGGATAATTCGATAGAAGAACCCGAAACAAACGCTCCTGCGGCCATGATTACATCTGAATCATATCCCGGCATTTCCCAAGGTTCCGGAGTAACAAAACTGTCTACAGGTGCAGCGGATTGAATTCCGCGACAGAAGGAACAAAGTGCTTCCGGCGTTTTTAATACAACGGATTGAATGATGTCATATCGTTCTTCCGTTCCGTTCGGAATAACAAAATATCCCAGTCTTTCATATACATTGGCTGCAAGAATTGCGCCCTTAAGTGCATTGATTGTTACAGTCGGTGCCAAAAACAATCCCTGGAAGAAATCACGCATAACCATAAGGGAAGCACCTACTTCCTTTCCGAGTCCCGGTGAAGTAAGACGATAAGCCGCAAGATTGATGCATTCTTTTTTGCCTACGATATAACCACCGATGGGAGCAAGTCCGCCACCGGGATTTTTAATGAGAGAACCGACCACAAGGTCCGCTCCTACTTCGGAAGGTTCTATGGTTTCAACGAATTCTCCGTAGCAATTGTCAACCATGCAGATTACATCGGGCTTGATTCCCTTAATGAACGAAATTAGTTCACCGATGCGTTCCACACTCAAGGTGGGCCGGGTCTGATAGCCCTTCGAACGCTGAATGGTGACTAAATGCGTTTTTTCATTGATTGCCTTTCTAATATTCTCATAATCGAAGCTGCCGTCCGGAAGTAAATCCACCTGACGATAACTAACACCATATTCCTTTAAGGAGCCGGTGCTGTGACCTCCTTCGGTATCATTTGCTCCGATTACGTTAAGCAGTGTATCATAGGGCTGGCCGACCGGGCTTAAGAGTTCATCGCCGGGGCGCAGGTTACTTGTCAATGCCAGGTTAAGTGCATGTGTACCGCAGGTGATCTGCGGTCTTACAAGGGCTGCTTCTGCGTGAAACAGAGCCGCATATACTTCCTCGAGGGTATCTCTTCCGATGTCATTGTAACCGTATCCGGTCGTTCCCAAAAGGCAGGCCTCCGATACATGTGCCTCCTGCATGGCTTTCAGCACTTTGAGCTGATTGTATTCGGCAACCCGGTCTAGGGCATCAAATCTTTCTTTCAGTTCGTCGCAGATTGCTTCGCAATAGTTATATACCTTCTCTTCAATTCCCAATTCACTGTAAATCTTGTTCATTTTTTCCTTCCCTGACAACTTGTACGATATATTCCGCTATCGCATTCAGGTCATAATTATAATCTTTTACATTAATCCAAATTGTGTTCTTTTCTCTTTTAAACCAGGTGATTTGTCTTTTGGCAAAATGGCGCGAATTTATTTTGATGCGTTCAACCGCTTCCTCCAAAGTGCATTCACCGCACAAATACCCGTAAAGCTCCTTATAGCCGATTCCCTGCATGGACGTTGCATCCTTGGGAATATTCCTTTGAAAGCATCTTTCCACTTCCGTAAGCAGTCCGTTTTGCATCATCGTATCTACACGCTTATCTATACGTTCATATAACTGTTCGCGATCGTCATAAAGGACAAAATAGAAGGTGTCGTAGTAATACGGCTTCTCCATTTCCTCTTTATTGTGGGAGGCCAAAGATAATCCCGAGGATTCATAGAATTCAATGGCACGGGCTACGCGTTTTAGGTTATAGGGATCAATCACCGACGCGGTAACGGGATCGATATCTTTAAGAATACTATAAAGATAAAGCGGATCCTTCCCTTCGGCTTCCTTCATAAGGTCTTCTCTGCGCGTTTGATTCGTTGCATCCTTGTTGAAATCAACATCCTTAACAAGAGCCTGAATATAGAATCCGGTACCGCCTGCAATGATGGGAATCTTGCCTTGCTCTTGAATCTCATGGATACAGGTTCGACCCATCTGTTGAAACAATGTAACATTGTATTCTTCCGTCGGTTCCATAATATCTATAAGATGATGCTTTATTCCCTGCATTTCTTCCGGAGTAATCTTGGCACTTCCTATATCAAGTCCTCTGTAAACCTGAATGGAATCCGCAGAAATGATTTCTCCATTAAGCTTTTTAGCCGTAAGAACAGCGGTATTTGATTTTCCTACACAGGTAGGACCTGTGATTACGATTACGGGATTCATTAAACGATTCTCTTAAACTTCTTTTCGATTTCATATTTGGTCATGGAAATAATGGTAGGCCGGCCATGCGGACAATGGTACGGGTCCTCAAGTTCCAAAAGCTCATCCATCAATGTTTCCATTTCCTCAAATGTCATTGTATGATTTCCTTTTACGGCCGCTTTACAGCTCATGGAGGCAATTTTTGAACAAATCAGGGAATTATCTCCCCGGATCGGGCCCTCTGCGAGTTCATCGAGGGTAGATAAAAACATTTCCTTGGGTGAATAGCCGAACAATTCATACGGTATGGAGATAAGCTTTATTTCATTTCCACCGTACTCCTCAAAGTAAAAGCCGAGCCGTGTAAACTCCTCATGGTATTCATTCAGGATTTCTTTTTCCTTAGAGGTAAGGCTCATAATAATAGCCGGAGAAAGATCCTGGGAAACAATGGAGGATTCCTTGAAAGCCTTCATAAAGGATTCATATTTTACTTTTTCATGTGCCGCATGCTGATCCACAATGAACAATTTATCTTCAAAGGTAAGCAACCAGAATGTTTGGAAAATCTGTCCGAGAATATGAATATCTTTTCTTGTTTCCCTCGTAAGGAGTTTGTCATCAAACATATTCATCTGGATGGGATTCTCAACGACAATCTGGTTTTCTGCCTTGATGATTGGAGTTTGTTCCTGCTGCATTATCACAGGCTCCTGAAGGGACCTTAGAACATGCTGTTCCATCCGTTGTCTGTACTCATCAAAGGAAGCGGAATCACTTGTTATATCCTCACGGATTCGGTTCGTTTCAAATGCCTGCGGTAGTTTCTCCGTACAGGTTTCGACCTTTTTGGGTTCCGTATCAAGCGATTCATTTGGAATCAGTTCCAGGTTATGCAGGCATTCATAGACTGCACTTGAAACGGTAAAGAAAATCTCGTTACTGTTAATAAAACGGATCTCCATCTTGGTCGGATGTACATTTACATCGACTTCTTCGGGAGCGATTTCCATATTGAGCACGCAAATCGGATAGGAATGCTGCATAAGGAAAGTCTTGTAGCCTTCCTCCACACTCTTACTTAAGATATCATTTTTGACATATCTTCCGTTAATGAAGAAAACTTCTTGGTTTCGGTTACTTCTGTGTTGTTCCGGCTTACCGATATATCCGGATATTTCAAACAGTTCGGTCTTAACGGATAAAGGCACCATTTCGGAAACTACGTCCTTTCCGTAGATGCGGTAAATGACTTCCCTTAAATTATTATTACCGCTTGTTGAAAAAACAGTCTTTCCGTTATTTATGAACTGGAAGGAAATCTGCGGATTTGATAATGCAAGATGTTCCATCAAATCGCCTACGGCAGCCCCCTCTGACGTTGCGGATTTAAGGAACTTGCGCCGTACGGGAACATTGTAAAAGAGATTTCTCACAATCATGGTTGTTCCGTCCGGACAACCGATTTCTTCTATGGAAACTTCATCTCCGCCTTCGTTAATATAGCGAATACCCGTCAGTTCCTCTTTGGTCTTAGTAATGACCTCGCATCTTGCAACCGCACAAATACTCGACAGCGCTTCACCGCGAAATCCCAAGGTGGATATATGATTCAAATCTTCCGAATCCTGAATTTTACTCGTGGCATGACGCAAAAAAGCATTATGGATATACGGTGTTTCAATACCGCATCCATTATCCGTCACGCGAATAAATTCAATTCCGCCGAACTTAATCTCTACCGTGATATAAGTACTACCGGCATCAATTGAATTCTCGACCAGCTCCTTAATAACGCTTGCCGGTCTTTCCACTACCTCTCCGGCAGCGATTCGGTCAATTGTCTCTTTACTTAATACTTGAATTTCCACATTTATACCCTCTTAAACATGCCAACGGTTCTTAAGCCTGTTCTGCAGACTGCTTAATGTATTCAGTGCATCAAGCGGTGTCATATTCGAAATGTCCGCATTCATTAATTCATTTAACACATCCTCGTCACTGACCGTATCAAACAACGAAATCTGTGTAAGATCGAGTTCATCCGGTTGCTTCTGTTTTGTATGCTTTTCTACATTCGTATCCTTGGCAAGGAGCTGAACCTTCTCCGTAATATCATTATTGCTTATTTCTTCGCAGATCTCTTTGGCACGCTTTATAATGATATCGGGGACTCCGGCCAGTTTCGCTACTTCGATACCATAGCTTTTGTCCGCACCGCCTTTAATAATCTTTCGCAAAAAAACAATGTCGTCGCCGTTTTCTTTAACTGCAATACAGTAGTTGTCTACATTGCTCATCTTTCCTTCAAGCTGCGTAAGCTCATGATAATGCGTTGCAAACAAGGTCTTGGCGCCTAAGTATTTACGATTTGAAATATGTTCAATCACGGCCCATGCTATGGACAAGCCGTCAAAGGTCGATGTACCTCTGCCGATTTCATCTAAAATGAGCAGGGAATCCTTCGTTGCATTTCGTAAAATATTCGCAACTTCATTCATTTCAACCATAAAGGTGGACTGGCCGCTTGCCAGGTCATCGGAAGCTCCGACTCTCGTAAAGATTCTGTCCACAATACCGATATTGGCCTTTTTCGCAGGGACAAAGGATCCGATTTGAGCCATCAGGACGATCAGGGCAACCTGTCTCATATAAGTCGATTTACCGGCCATATTGGGACCTGTAATGATGGATACGGAATGATTGTTATTGTCAAGATAGGTATCATTGGAAATAAAGAGGTCATGATCGATCATTTTTTCAACAACGGGATGACGACCGTCCTTAATGTCTATGATACCCTTTACGTTCATCTTGGGCCTTACATAATGATTCCGTTCGGCTACAAGGGACAGGGAACAATATACATCGAGTAATGCAATAGCCTTTGAAATCCGATGTATCGATTCGGCAGCAGCCTGAATTCGATCCCGTATCTCGCAGAACGCATCGTATTCCAATGTATTTAACTTATCTTCCGCATTCAGGATGGAATCTTCCAGTTCCTTAAGCTTGGGATTTGTATATCGCTCCGCATTGACAAGAGTCTGCTTACGAATGTAATCCGCGGGTACAAGGTCCTTAAAGGAATTCGTTATTTCGTAGTAATAGCCGAATACCTTGTTGTACTTAATCTTAAGATTCTTAATACCGGTACGTTCACGGTCCTCTTCTTCCAATGCGGCAAGCCATTGCTTACCGTCTGTTTTGGCATGACGGAGCATATCGATATCCGAATTATAGCCTTCCTTGATAAAGCCGGCTTCCCGAATGGAAATGGGCGGGTCTTCCACGAAGGCATCATCCAGCAGTTCACAAAAATCAAGCATCGGATCGATATCCTCGTATATTTTACGAAGCTCATCACTTTCAAAATCACGGAGCAGTGCCTTGATGGGAGAAAGCATCATAAAGGAGTTTTTAAGAGCTATCATATCCCTCGGATTCACGGACAAATAACTGACTTTACCCATGAGTCTTTCAAGATCGTACACGGCATTTAGGTATTCACGAATCTCGTCCCGACTTACCGGATCGTTTGAAATCTCTTCAATGGCATCCTGCCTTTTTTCAATCATTTCAAGGTCAATAAGCGGTTGTTCGATAATCTGTCTTAGGGCACGGGACCCCATCGCTGTTTTTGTTTTATCAAGAACCCAGATTAAGGATCCTATCTTTTGTTTTTCGCGAAGCGTTTCCGTTAATTCAAGATTTCTTCTTGATGCCGAATCAAGAAGCATGTACTTACCGCTTAGGTAGGGATTGATAGACAGCAGGTTCGGCATGTCGGATTTCTGTGTTTCCTTAAGATATAAAAGGATTGTTCCGGCTGCGATGCTTCCTAAGCTGAAATCAGCGAGGCCTAAAGCTCCCGGATGGGTGGCGTGAAACTTCTTAAGAAGGGTACGCATGCAGACTGCTTCATCAAAATACGTCTCATTTAGAGGATTGATATAAACGTTAAGTCGCTTCTTAATCTCCTCTACATCGATGACAGAATAGAGGAAGGCTTCATTACAAATAATTTCCTTCGGAGAGTATTTATAAATTTCATCCAGCAGTTTCACGGAGTCTTCCGTCTCCGTAACAAAAAAGTCACCGGTTGTTATATCCGCAGCCGAAATACCGATCCTGTCATCACTATACAGAATGCTCATGAGGTAATTGTTACGGCTCTCCTCCATGGCACCGACATCCATATTGGTTCCGGGAGTAACAATTCGAATTACTTCTCTCTTGACGATTCCTTTGGCTGTTTTGGGGTCCTCGACCTGCTCGCAAATAGCTACTTTATAGCCTTTTGCGATGAGTCGGCTTAGGTAAGTGTCAACTGCATGATACGGTACCCCGCACATGGGGGCACGTTCATCAAGGCCGCAACTCTTGCCGGTCAGTGTCAATTCCAATTCTCTGGAAGCGGTTATTGCATCGTCAAAGAACATCTCATAAAAATCGCCAAGACGATAGAATAATATACAGTCTTTATAGGCTTCTTTAGTTTCCAGGTATTGCACCATCATCGGTGTCATTTCCTGTCCCATAATTTGTTTTCTCCGTTCAGTCTTTTATTTCACCTATATAATAAAATCCATGATTCTCTTTTAAGAAGATGGGCTTAATGGTTCCGATTAGGGAAGCATCGCCTACTATATGACAAATCATGTTATTGGAAAGTCTTGCTTTTAACATGCCGGTTTCTTCATCAAACTCTTCGATTAAGCCTGAAAGAGTCTGACCTTCAAAACGACATGCACGTTCCCTGGCAGTGTCCTGTACACATGCAAGCAACCTGTCAAAATTGCGTTTTACATCCTCCTCACGACATTGCTCCATCTGAGCTGCCGGAGTACCGGAGCGAATCGAATACTGGAACGTAAAGGCATTGTCAAATCCGGCTTTCTTAACAACATCTATGGTTTCATCCACATCCGCATCGGTCTCGCCGGGAAATCCTACGATAATATCCGTCGTAATAGAAATATCGGGAATTGCGGTTCTCAATTTATCAACCAGATGAAGATAATCCTCCTTCGTGTAGCGGCGGTTCATAGCCTTTAATATCTTGGAACTGCCTGATTGAAGCGGTAAATGAATATGCTTGCAAATCTTTTCGGAATGAGCCATTACGTCAATCAGTTCATCGCTCAAATCCTTGGGATGAGAGGTCATAAAGCGAATTCTTTGAATGCCTTCAATGGCTTCCACTTTCTTAAGAAGTTCAGCAAATGTAATTGAATCCTCAAGCCCTTTGCCGTAAGAATTGACATTCTGACCAAGAAGCATTACCTCAATAACCCCATCTTTTGAAAGGGCTTCGATCTCAGCAATAATTTCCTGCCAGGTTCGGCTTCTTTCACGGCCTCTTACATACGGAACGATGCAATAACTGCAGAAATTATTGCATCCGAACATAATATTGACTCCTGATTTAAACGGATACTTTCTGAGTACGGGAAGTGCTTCCACAATACGGTCCGTTTCCTGCCAGATATCAACAATCATACGGTCGGATTGATACATTTGATATAAAAGTTCCGGAAACTTAAATATGTTATGGGTGCCAAAAACTAAGTTTACAAAACGATAGCTCTTTTGAAGCTTCTCTATTACGGAAGCTTCCTGCATCATACATCCGCAAAGAGCAATCTTCATATCCGGCTGTTTCTTCTTAATTGTTTTCAAGAAGCCAAGTCTTCCGTAAACACGTTGATTGGCATTGTCACGTACCGTACAGGTATTATAAATGACAAAATCCGCTTCTTCGCTTTCGGTAAATACAAAACCGATTTCAGAAAGTACTCCGGCCAGCTTCTCTGCGTCTCTTGCGTTCATCTGACAGCCGAAATTCACTACATTCGCAGTCAGCTTACGTCCCTTTTCGTCTTCCTTTTTAGAAATGATAGTTTTAAGTTTATCGATATAATTAAGTTGTACTTTTAGTTCTTCTTCATTCGTCATCAGCTTCTGACCTGACCCTGACCTTTAATTTTATATTTGTAGGTAGTTAATGCCCAAAGTCCCATAGGTCCTCTGGCATGTAATTTTTGTGTTGAAATGCCTATTTCGGCGCCAAAACCAAATTCAAATCCGTCCGTAAAACGTGTGGATGCGTTGGAATAAACGCAGGCAGCATCTACTTCATCCATGAATTTTTCTATATTCTGTTCGTCGCTCGAAACAATGGACTCGGAATGTCCTGTATTGTATTTATTAATGTGACGGATAGCTTCCTCAACATCCTTAACGCTCTTTACGCATACGATGTAATCGAGATACTCGGTCGCATAATCTGCCTCCGTAGCTTCCATTGCATCCTTATGAAGCCCCATAAGCTTCGGTTCCAAACGTACTTCCACATTATGTTCTGCGAGCATTTTGCACAGGAGAGGAATAAATTCATCACAAATTGCTTCATGTACCAAAATGGATTCACAGGCATTGCAAACACCGACGCGTTGTGTTTTGGCATTCTCAATAATCTTAACTGCCATTTCAAAATCCGCACTTTTGTCCACAAATACATGACAGTTTCCTGAACCTGTTTCGATCACAGGAATGCTGCTTTCATTGACAACGCTCTTAATGAGTCCGGCGCCTCCTCTCGGAATCAACACATCCACATATTCCTTCAAATGCATGAATTCCTTTGTAACCTCACGTTCGGTATGTTCAATATGCTGAATTACATGAATGTCTACGTTCGTATTATTTTGTACGTTGTATTCGGAAATAGCATTTTGAATCATTTCAGTCAATGCACAGTTTGTATAGAATGCATCGGAGCCCCCCTTTAAGATGACAGCATTTTGTGTCTTAAAGCACAAAGCAAAGGCATCACAGGTAACATTGGGTCTTGCTTCGTAAATCATTCCGACAACGCCCATAGGCTCAGAAACCTTTTGAATAATAAGTCCGTTCGGTCTTTCAATCGTCTCTAAAACCTGTCCGAGCGGAGAAGGAAGCTCACTGACCTTTACCATACCATCTGTAATGGCTTCCATTCTTTTACCATCGATGAATAAACGATCCAATAAGCCCTTGCTTAAGCCTTTTTCGGTTGCTTTTTGCATGTCCTTTTCATTGGCCGTAATTGCGATTTCCTTATGTTCTAAAAGGTAGGCTGCAATGAAACGAAGTAACTCATTTATTTCGTCTTTACCGAGTTTCTTAAGGCCTTCCGCCGCCCCTCTTGCCTTAGAGCCGAGATTATTAAGGTAACTGCTGATTTCTAAATTGTCCATGTTGTTTTCTCCGTCAAAACTACATTCATTTTTACATCAAGATCCTCTGCTTTTATATGATTCAGTAGCTGGAAATCATACGCCAGTCCAATCTTGTAAAGTTCCTTATCCTGCAAAAAACAATCGTAGTATCCCTTTCCATAGCCATAACGATTGCCGGATTTGTCAAAAACCAGACCCGGAACGATAATAATTGCATTCTCATTGGAATCATATACGTACTTTTCATTCTCCCTTGAGGGTTCGGGAACCCCGTAATTTCCCGGAGTCAGTTCATTTACGTTATAGATGCGGTAAAACTCCATTTGAGATGCCTGACTAGTAGAGTCAATAGCGTTGACTCTATCGGTCACCGGAAGATATACTTTTTTGCCTTTATTTAACGAATAAACGATTATTTCCTTTGTTATTACCTCTGACTGGATCGAAGCATACAACAAAACCGTATCGCATTCCTTGTAAGCTTCCAGTTTCTTAAGGTTTCCTGCAATCACATGGGACTTAACAGACCTCATGATTGCCGGAATAGCGTCTCTCTTTTTCTTGATTATTTTTCTAAGTTCACTTTTCTTCATGTCTATGCAACTCATTCACAAAATCTATTAAATCAAATTCGGGATTCTTATGTGCCGTAAATAAAGTTCCTACTTCCTCACCGCTCACAATTTCATGAATAATACGCATATCCTTTGAATTGGCAATGACCATATCGCAACCCGAATACGTTGCAATCTGTGCTGCAATCAATTTTGTATTCATGCCGCCCGTTCCGGCATTGCTTCCTGTGGTTCCCTTGCCCATTTTAAGAATGTCTTCGTCCAGTTTATCAATCTGGCTAATTAATCGGGCCTCACTATTTACTCTGGGATCGTCCGTATAAAGCCCGTCAATATCGGACAAAAGGATCAGTAAATCCGCCTCTGTTAAGGTTGCTACGATGGCTGACAGGGTATCATTATCTCCTATCTCCTTAACGATTTCGTACGTAGATATGGTATCGTTTTCGTTTACGATGGGAATTACATTGAGATCCAAAAGGCAGCGAAACGTATTGATTGCATTAATATGATTGGTTTCATCTACAATTGTATTTTTGGTAATGAGCAGCTGGGCTACGACCTGGTTATATTCGGAAAACAGCTTCTGATATGTAGTCATAAGACGTGCCTGTCCGATTGCCGCGCAAGCCTGCTTCATGGCGGTCTCGGTAGGTCGCTCCTTAAGTCCCGCTGCTTTTCTGCCTTGTGCAACTGCTCCGGAGGTTACCAAAATTACATCCTTTCCGGCATTTCTTAAGTCACAAAGCTCTCTTACTAATACTTCCAGTTTCTTGTAGTCAAGATCCCCCGTTTCAGGATGCTGAAGTGAGGAGGATCCAACCTTAACCACGATACGTTTCTTTTGACTTAAAACTTCTCTACTGTTCATTTCTACTGTCCATTTCGTTATTTATATTTTGAGCGATATGTAATGCCGTTTTGATGCCGTCCATAGCTGCTGACGTAATTCCGCCCGCATAACCGGCGCCTTCTCCGGCCGGATATATTCCGTATACATTGCTCATAAAGCTTTCGGTATTTCTTGTAATACGCACCGGAGAACTGGTTCTTGATTCAACCACACTCAATATGGCATAATCATCGTCATAGCCTTCTATCATTTGTCCGAATCGCTTCATGGCACTAATAAAGGCTTCCGTCTCCTTCTTTGAAAAAAAGGATCTTAAATTTGTAAAGGCATAAGCTCCTCGTATTGCAGGTTCGTGACCTGCCTCCTCCTGCGAAGGAACATCCTTCAAAAAGTCCTTAAAATACTGGCATGGAATAGCACCGTTACTCAGTGAAAATGCCTTTTTCTCAAGATTTCTTTGGAACAGAATCCCCGATAAGGGATGCTCACTTTCAAATTCTTCCCGATCAACCGTCATAATGATGGCAGAATTTGCATATTTCCCGTCACGTTTTGAATAACTCATTCCGTTTATTGCAAGCATTCCTTCTTCGGAAGAGGAATTAACAACATATCCGCCCGGGCACATGCAGAAAGAATAAATACCGATACCATCCTCCTGATGAGTCACTTTATAAGTTGCAGGCCCCAGTGCATCCAAGACATCCGGACTAATCCGTCCATATTGTGAAACATTAATCACATCCTGTGGATGTTCCACGCGGAATCCAACCGCAAAGCTCTTGCTTTCCATGAAAATGCCATTTCGATGAAGCATTTCAAAGGTATCCCTCGCACTATGACCAATCGCAAGTACCAGCATCTCACATTCCACATATTCCGAATCATTCAGTATGATTCCGGTAATATGTCCGTCTATTGTTTTGATATCCGTAAGTTTTGCATTAAACCGTACAGTGCCTCCCAATGCTTCTATTTCCTTACGCATTTTGACAACTACATTCCTTAGGACATCCGTTCCGATATGCGGCTTACTGTCATATAGAATCTCCGAAGCGGCACCGAATTTCACATAATCACTTAAAACACGATGCATAAGCCCGTCTTTGTCCTTAATCAAGGTGTTTAGCTTACCATCCGAAAAGGTTCCTGCACCGCCTTCTCCGAATTGCACATTGGACTCAGAATTTAAGTCTCCTTTGTGCCAAAAACAATCCACGGAATCGCTTCTTTTGTCTACGGCTTCGCCGCGCTCAATTATAACAACATTATAGCCGTATTGTAATAAATAATATGCGCAAAAATAACCGCAGGGACCGCTTCCTACGATGTAAATGGGCTTTTTCCATCCGTGATTCTGCGGAAACTTAAACGGGATTTCTTCCATAGAAGAAATATCATTATCCTTATGCTTTAATACTTTAAATTCATTGTCTTTTGCAAGCTTAACATCAACTGTCAAAACATAGATAAGGTCAGGTTTCTTTCTTGCATCAATGGAACGCCTTGCAAAAGACAGGGAAAGTATATCCGCATTATTGATTTTTAATTTTTTGCAAACCGCTTCACGAATCGTATCTTCCGTATAAAAAATCGGTACTTTGAGCTGGTTAATTCTAATCATTTTTAGTCCTTTGCAGCATGGTATCCTGCCACATATCCCGAGGACCAGGCCCATTGCAAATTAAATCCGCCGCAGTCACCGTCTACATCCAGAATCTCTCCTGCAAAATAGAGGCCGGGGCAAATCGAAGATTCCAATGAATTCTTCACTTCTTCCAGTCGTATGCCGCCAATACAAATCTGGGCATTCTCATACCCTGAGGTTTTTAATATGTGAAGCTTAAATTCCTTAAGATTCTCCGTTAAAGAAACAATCTGTTCATTCGTTAAATTTTCTGTAAGTGTATTGTGTTCAAGTCCGGCATTCTTACGAATCTGTACTGCAAGCTTTTTATTGATAAATGCTGTAAGCATCTCGTCAACATTCGTGTTTTTTAAGTTATGACGATAATTCGTAATGATTAAGTTAAGGTCATCCCTTGAATAATCCTTCATAAAGTCGATGCTTGCAATCAATTCTCTGTGCTGACTTAGCGGATAAGCTGCAAAACGGCTCAATTGAAATACCGGTATTCCGGAAATACCCGTATCCGTAAACTGAATTTCCCCCATTTCATCTGCAATCAGAGTCTGACCTACATACAATTCAATGAATCCATTCTGTCTTACGCCGGATATCCCCTTAAAGAAACCTTCCTTACATACAAACTGAGTAAGGGCCGGTAAGGGTTTATTTAGTTTATGTCCAAGTTCCGTAGCAAGTTTATAACCGCTTCCGTCTGCACCTAACGAAGGCATTGCCATTGATCCGCAGCAAAGAATAATACGATCGAATTTGAGTGCTTCGTTATTATGAACCACACTGAATCCATCTTTATTTTGATCAATCCTTGTGATTACATAATCTGTCAAAAGCTCAATGTTCTGTCTTTCAATCTCTCTTCGAAGTGCATCCAGGACAACAGATGCCTGCTCACTCCTTGGATAGTATCCGTTGTTTTTGCCCACCTTTGTAAGTACACCGATTTCCTCAAAGAATGAAAGCGTTTTGTTTACACCAAACTTATGGAATACTTCATCCAATACTTCGGATTCCGGACAATTGTATTTATTTTTGTCAAACTTGGAAGAAGACAAATTGCACTTTCCGTTCCCGGTTACAAGCAGCTTCTTTCCCACTCTGTCGTTATGTTCAATAAGCGTTACGAAGGCACCTTTTCTTGCGGCCGTAATCGCTGCCATCATACCGGAAGCACCGGCACCTATTACACATACACGCATATCGGAATCCTCCTACAACAAATGAATTTTATGAAATACCATATAAAGCTTTCTTCCGTATGGCATTTCAATGAGTTCTTCTTTCGTCATACCCTTTATCAATATCAAAACCACAAAGTATATCAATATAGCCAGTACAAGTCCAATAAGAACTGTCAACAAATTGCCGAGTACTTTGCCGAGTAAGGCATTAAACAGAATGATAAACGCGCCCATAACAGAAGCTGCTACTAAAGGACATATAAATGTCTTTAATATTTCCTGTTTATAGTTAAGTTCTCTCTGAATGCTTAGGGCATTCATTATACACATGGTCAAAGCAAAAACAGCGTCCGCGATTGCTACCGCATAGATATTCAAATTCGTTGTAAACAGTAACAATACAACCAAAATACAGTGAATCAACAGGGAAATTGCGGAATGAATAACCGGCTTTCGAAGCTTGCCGATTCCCTGCAGGATACCGTTCGTTAATGTGGAGATAGAATAGAAAACTATTGCAATCGAACAATAACGCATCATCTTTATCGGAATATCAATCTCATTGTCAAACAATAAGTCGATAATCGGTCGTGCCATGGTAGCAAGTCCGATAAAGGCAGGTATGCTGATTGTTGTAACATAACGCATCGCGACGGATATTTTTTCGCGAATCGCGGTGATATTGTTCTTGGAATAAAGACCGGCGATGTTTGGAGTAATCGTAGAGCACATAGCGTTCGCAATTGCTATGGGAACCGATATAAGCACCTTGTACTTGCCTGTATATGCACCCCAGTTTCGACTCTTTGTTGCTTCCTCTCCTACCTTTATCATAATGCTGTGATAAAGCTTCTGATCGGCAAGATTGGTAAGGTTATAAATGGCACTGCTTAAAAGGACAGGTAATGCGGTAAGAAGTACAACTTTCAGTACGGTAATATAGGTTTCTTCATGATAACTTAAGTCTCTTGCGGCTCTCCGATTTAGTTCCTTACGATTAATATTATAAATGAACAAAAGGAACAAAAGTCCAAACAAAGCACCTGCAAATGGACCTATTGCAGCACCGCCTGCTCCGTAAGCATAGGTATAGTTGGGATCTCCTAAAAGAGTTCCGGCTTTATTGCCGTACTTCATTAAATAAAGGGATCCAAGTAAGCTTACGGTTACAACAAAAATCTGCTCAAATACCTGCGAAAATGCCGTAGGGAACATAGTTCCAAGGCCTTGGAAATAGCCTCTGAATACGCCCATAATCGAAACGATAAATACGGTAGGTGCAAGTACTGTGAGCGCCAGATAACTCATAGGTTCGTCAAACCAGGCCGATAAATCCTTGGCAAAAAAGAATATGAGTACGGAAAATGTTCCACCCACCACTGCCGCGAAAAGCAGGGACATACGGAATACTTTTCTTGCATTTTTGTATTCGCCTTTAGCAATACGCGCCGAAACCATTTTGGAAACGGCAAGCGGCAGGGAATACGTCGAAATCATCAGAATAATCGTATAGATTTCATAGGCGCAGGAATAATAGGAGTTACCGACATCTCCTATAATCTGTGCCAGAGGAATCTTTTTGGCAAGACCGATGATTCTGGTGATAATTCCTGCAGCTGCAAGAATGGAGCCTTGTATCAGGACATTCTTTGAACTATTCGATTTTTTATGTTGAGTTTGTTCCATTATTTATCTCGTTATCTGTAAATTGTTGAGTACTGTATCCTGCTTTGCAAACATTTCTTTTTCTTCATCTTCCTGCATGTGATCGTAACCCAAAAGATGAAGCATGCTGTGAGCTACCAAAAAGCAGAATTCTCTGTGAATGCTGTGGCCGTATGATTCTGCCTGCTCTTCCATTCGAAATACATTGATTACGATGTCACCCAGGTAGATTTCACCGGTCTCGGGGTCATAATAGTCCTCGGGATGCATATGTGCCAAAGAGAAATCTGACGGAGTCTCATAGTCGATATTGGGAAAAGAAAGTACATCCGTAACCTTGTCAATATCTCGATAATCTCGGTTTAGTTCCTGAATGGTCTCATTATCCGTAAGCGTTAAGTTGACTTCGATTTCCTCTGTAACACCTTCCGTGCGAAGTACTTCCTCAATCACCTTCAAGGCTTCTTTCTCTATATCAAAGTCGTATTCCTTCTCTACTTCCTTATCTACACATAAGTTCATAATAGTTTTTCTCCTCGTTAAAGATATCAAGAATACTTAAATATTCGACCAAGGTAAGGTCGCTGTCGGATAATTTTTTGCCATAGAACATACTGTTTAGTTCTTCCGTGACAATCGTATAATATTGTGAAACCGGTGTATGATTGCACGCTTCCGCATATAATCTGGTAACAATCTTGTGAATAATATAGAAGGCGGCATCCTCCCTGCTTACGATTTTGAAATTCCTGTTATACCTTAAGACAAATTCCATTAGTGTACCGGGGAGCTTATACTGCTTACAAAGTACAAGCAGTTCTTCGTCGGTTTTGTCTTTCGTCATTTGCCGAAGGTCATGATAATAACATTCCGCACGAAGCAGATCCACTTTTATGTTAAGCACATTGCCGACTCGCATGCAGAACCGGTTTAAGTGGATTCCTTCATAATACAGGTCCGGATAATCCTTCTTCATCTCCTTTAAAAGCTCGAATTCCTGGTCATTAATGACTATAAATCTTTCTCTGTTCTTATGAATTACCAAAAGACTATATAGCTTTAGAGCAGAAAGCATCAGGATTACCGAAATAAACGGATTAATGATTGCGAGCATCGTATTGTCGTCAAAAACAATGGTGTCGGAGATATACAATAAAAGAGCCATCTCCGCAACAATTTGAAATCCGATAGCCAGAATAATAGGTTTTGTAAATTTATATCGGTAATCAAGGTTTCGGAATACAAAAACAACGCTCATGGAAAGGGCATAATAAACGATTGCAACGATAATATTTTCGCCCGCCAGATAAGTGCTAAGGCAAATTAAGTAAAATACCAAAATAATGGATGCTTCCGTTTCCAAAAACAGGAATAATAGCAGAACTATTCCCGAATAAATCCAACATGTAACGGGAAGAAGCGGCATACAAACCGCCATGGTAAAAGCAACCAACACAACGGTTGTTTTGTACAGATCAAATTTTAGGTATCTGCCCATAACAAGAATCATGATTAATGTCAGGACAACCGGAAAAAGAATGCCCTTAAGGCTGTCGCAGTAAAACCAGGCAGCCAGCACCACTTCTATAAAGCATACACAATATATAAGAATCGATAAAAGTTTTCTTTTTGTTTCAAGCGTCATTTCTTTGTGCGTCTTTTCTTCTCGTCACGGGAACTTTGTGCTTCATAATTCTCGTACGCTACAACTATTTTTTGAACAAGCGGGTGTCTTACGACATCCTTTCCTGTTAATTTGACAAAAGCAATTTCATCTATACCGGAAAGTACCTTGGAAGCCGTATCAAGTCCGGTTACTGCAGAAGGACCTAAATCCTTCTGTGTTGCATCACCGGTAATGACTACTTTCGAGCCAAAGCCGATTCTTGTAAGGAACATCTTCATCTGAGCCGGCGTCGTATTCTGTGCTTCATCCAGAATAATAAAGGCATTATCCAGTGTACGTCCTCTCATATACGCAAGAGGCGCCACTTCTATTAGGCCCTTCTCCATATTTTTTACAAATTGATCAGGCCCCATAATCTGATACAAAGCATCATATAACGGCCGCAAATACGGATCGACCTTACTCTGTAGGTCTCCGGGAAGGAAGCCCAGTTTCTCACCTGCTTCAATTGCCGGACGTGTCAGAATGATACGGCTTACTTCATTATTTCGAAAAGCCTTAATCGCCATTGCCATTGCAAGATATGTTTTTCCCGTGCCGGCGGGGCCCAGGCCAAAAACAATCATATGATTTTTGATGGCATCCACATAGGTCTTCTGTCCCTTAGTTTTGGGCTTCACAGGCTTGCCCTGAATCGTATTGATGATACATTCGCTATCCAGAGTGATTAAAGATTCATCCTCCGTGCTTTCTTTCACAAGCTCCGTTCCGTACCGAACACTTTGTGTATCCACAGATGACGCGGATATTCTGGTTAACTGACGAATGAGTCGCTCTGCCTTAATGACATCCGCACGAATTCCCGTAACACGTACTTCCCCATTACGGTCTGTAATCTGTACATGAAAATTATCTTCGATATTGCGGACATGCTCATCATTCGTGCCAAAAATAACCTGCATTTCCTCTGTATTCAGTTGAATAATACTAGTAAAACTATCCATGAATTATATTCTTAATTACTTCTTCCTTCTTAATTTCTGTATCACTGAAGGTGTATGCATTTATAAAGCGTTCCGTAGCAATCCTGCACTTCTCTGCATCATTGGCATAGATTGTTGCAAGAGAATCGCCTTTATGAACAAAATCACCTTTCTTTGCCTTAATTACGAGGCCTACCGACAAATCAATTACATCGTCCTTTGTTTCGCGTCCTCCGCCCAAAATAAGGGAACAGATACCTACCTCACTGCAGTTAATGGACTTTACATAGCCGTCACAGGGAGCAGGGATTTCCTGTATGATGGAGGTTGTTTGGAATTTTTCCGGATGATATACATAGGAGGAATCACCGCCCTGGCTTTCTACCAAAAGTGCAAGTTGCTTGAGCGCCCGACCGGACTTTATGGCATCTTCAAACATGGCTTCGGCTGACTCTTTATCTATGGCAATTCCTGATAAGATAAGCATCTCTGTTGCAAGCGTCTTACAAAGTGTCACGAAATCTTTAGGACCTTGTCCGTTTAAAGTGTCGATTGCTTCCTTAATTTCAAGAATATTTCCTACCGCAAATCCAAGCGGCTGATCCATATCGGAAATCACTGCGGTCATTTTTCTGCTTGCACCGACTCCTATTTTGACCATTTCCGTTGCCAAGGCCATGGAATCTTCATAGGTTTTCATGAATGCTCCGGAACCTGTCTTTACATCCAAAACAATAGCATCCGCACCGGCTGCCAGCTTTTTGCTCATGATGGACGAAGCAATGAGTGACATATTGTCTACCGTAGCGGTTACATCGCGTAATGCATACAGCTTTTTGTCCGCAGGAGCCAGATCCTTTGTCTGTCCCATAATTGAAATGTGATTCTCTTTTACATTCTTTAAGAATGTTTCTAATGATATATCCGTATGAAAGCCCGGGAAGCTTTCCAATTTGTCAATGGTGCCGCCGGTATGGCCAAGGCCTCGACCACTCATCTTGGCAACCGGTACACCCAAGCAGGAAACAATGGGAGTTAATGCAAGTGTAGTCTTGTCACCGACTCCACCTGTAGAATGCTTGTCTACCTTTATTCCTTCAATATTGCTTAAGTCAAGCATGTCTCCACTTTGAGCCATCGCCAGTGTAAGATTCAGAGTTTCCTCCTCGCTCATTCCGTTAAACCATATGGCCATCATAAGAGCAGACATCTGATAATCCGGTATTTCACCCTTGGTATAAAGCTCAATCATTTCATAGATTTCGTCTTTTGTTAAGCTTTCACGATTACGTTTTTTCATGATTAAATCATACATTCTCATATTTATATCGCCTCCTGTCTGTCCTTGATGCAAGTTTACACACAGAGTTATTTTACACCAGATTTGTTCGTATTTCCACAATAATAGAACTTCAAAATTTAGTACTTTTTTATTTTTAAAATACATTACATAATTTGTTTATTTAAAGTTTCGAAAGGGGGATATAAATGAAAAGTAAATTTATTTTTTTAGTTGTAACTGGTAAAGGCCATCTATGAAACTCATAGATGGCCTTTCTTGAACTATTCAGTATCTTTTTTTACCGGTTTAAATGAAATTACAGCATTTATTTCTTTACTATTCATTTCTTTACCAATCATATAAACATACTTTAACAACTTATCTGCAGTAAAATCTCCACAGAACTGATAACTTCCTATTGTAAATGGTGATTTTAGGATTCTGTTACCAGCATCATCTTTTCTTGCACCTTCATAGAATGAAATCAATCTGTCTTTTAGCGCTTCACGTGCATCGGCAAAACCTGTTTCATTCTCTTTAAGCATTCTTTCCAATAGCTTCTTAACAGTATCTTTTATTCCACCAACCGAGGTTTCTTCCAAATCTTCGACAAATTTGACTGAAGAGTATTGCGCACCATTCAATCTGTAATTTCCTTTTTCAACAATTTCTGAAAGGCTTACCGCTACGAATTCTTCATATTGCTTTTCTTGTGTTACTGTTTCCGGGCCGCTGGTTGTGTAACTTAAACAGGTTGCTTCCTTCAATTTTTTATAATCTAAGTTTTCTTTGGTAATATTGTAAAATGCACAAAACCATTCACTGATGCCTTCGAGCATATTACTACTTATACCTTTTACTACACTATCGTAATAATCGCTTTCTCGTCCTTCATAATCTTCATCATCCACATGTCCGGCATGTCGTAGATTTTCTAACAGAAGTTCAATTTCTCCGCTATCCATCTCAGGTATGGCCTTAACCAAATTGAAATAAACATTTTCATATTTTAGTTGTAAACATAAGATACTGAATAAATAGAATAATTGATCAAGATCATCTTTATCCTTTTTTTCATCAGCATTCATCTTAACTTTTACTAAACGAAGTAATTGAAATGCATTGAGTAATCTTTTGATAGCTCTCGGATTATATCCTACAGAGTAAGTTGTCATTTTCTCACAATTCTTCTCAAAACATTCTGTAGTAACCAAATTCATATCGCAAAAGCATTTATTTAGTAGTTTATTTAATTTATATTGTGCAATTGGCATTTTATAAGGCAATTGAATTATCTTGTCGAAAAATTGTCTGCCTCGTTCAAAATCTGTGCCATATTTATCCGCTACTCCTCGTACAACAACTTCATAGTCGATAGCAAGAATGAACACTACATTTTGACAATCCATAAATACTTTGAGAACCTCAAGTAATTCAACAGCCTTTTTAGGCTCGAGTCTGTCTAAATCATCTATAAATACAATAAAGCGGCCTTCACTTTCCTTGCTTAAATTTCTCTTTTTTCTTTCATTCTCGATGCCTTCATTGATGCATTCTTGAAATAGTTTCTTCAGATTATCTATAACTTTGACAGCATCATTCTTTTCCTCACAGATAGCTAAAAGTATATCCGATACCGGAAGTTGCAGTTTTCCAATTTTTGCAGCATTATCAACTACACCTCCGATAACCGACATCGTGTTTCGCACTATAGCTTTAACCTTATCCAGTGTGTCCTTATTGTCTCCTCCGCATGCTTTAATCAATTTTCCGATTAGCACAATTGGTAATTGATCTCCAAGTTCAAACTGTGAATACTGCCATGTGTTGAACACCTCAGGTAAAACAAGTACTTTATCCTTTTCTTTCTCTTCTTTTAGTTTTTCACGCATCATGTTGATGAAGCTTGTTTTTCCTGATCCCCATTCTCCTTGAATTGAAATTGTCATTGGTGTTTTACAAGTCATTACAAAATCAGAAAGTGCATCAATATAACTACGAACATTCAGCAAATCTTCTTTGGATTGTTTTACAGGTAAATCACATTGTCCTGAACTAACTTCCTTTTCCTGTTTTGTTTCATCTTCTTTGTTGTTTCCCATTTAACCATATACCTCCTATATATATTAAGATTTTGAACCACTTGCTCCGTCCCCATGGTTCACTGTAATTATTTGTGGTACGGTTCGTTCGACAAAATTCGAAAGGATCGATAGACCTGCTCGAGCAGGATGACACGCATGAGCTGGTGCGGAAAGGTCATGCGTGAAAAGCTCAGTTTGAAATCGGCCATGTTCTTGATTTCATCGCAGATTCCAAGAGAACCGCCTATGACAAAAGTAATATCGGAATAACCGTTCACAGTAATCTGCTGCAGTTTGTTCGACAGTTCCACGCTGTCGGGGTTCTTTCCTTCAATACATAGTGGAATCAGATAGGTGTTCTTGTTAATAAGTTTCAGCAAACGTTCGCCTTCGGTATCCAGAATCTTCTTAACTTCCTTTTCGCTCGGATCCTGCGGTGTATCTTCGTCGTCTACTTCCTTTATAACCAGCTTACAATATTTAGAAAGCCGTTTCGAGTATTCTGAAACGGCTTCTCTATAAAAACTCTCTTTAATTTTACCAACGCAAAGGATTGTTATGTTCATTCTTCAAAAATCTTCTCTTCCAGCTTATCAACCAAATACTGCAAATAGGATTCATCCAAATTCGGGAATTCTTCCTTCAGAGCCTCTGAGATAATTCTGCTTCTCTCAAAATACATCTCATCTTCCGATACGGATTGCAATTTTTCTTCAAAGAATTCGGGAACCAGGTTTTCCTCACTCCATTCCATAATTCTTTGTTCTTTTTTATATACGTATTCCAAAGAAGATTTTAAGTTAATGTATTTACGCATACTGGAAAGACCGCATAATATAAAAATTACAAAGAGGCCTCCCATTACGACATAGAACATAATCAAACCCAGGGTGCCAAAAGGTAAATTAATGACTCCAAACATGGAAAGAAGGATAACGATGATACCGATTCCACCCATTCCAAGCAGAATAATGGTAGAATCCAAATAATCTCTCATCCTATCTTCGGGAAGTACATAAGGTTTTACAGGCTTTACACGGTTTGCTTTCAAATTATTGACGATTTCATCATCGGAAAGTACCAGTTCCTTGAATCCTTCATCTTCCATAATGGCATCCATCAAAAGGGAAGAAGCATCAACAACAAGCTTCTTCTCTCTCTCGGAATCTTCTTTCGTTTCGAGGGATTCTACCAAATCTACCTTGCATTCACTGCAGGTTGTAAAACCTTCCCGATATTCATTTCCACAAACAGGACAAAACATACTAATCCCCGCATTTCGCAATCCGGTATATTTAGCCCTTCACTGTATTACAGCGAAACTGCTACGGATTGCGACACAAAGTGTCGCGTGAAAAATGCCTGCATTTTTCACACTAATCCCCGCATTCTTTACTTGTTACTTAAATACTCGTGAATACCTTTGGCAGCAGTCTTACCGGCGCCCATTGCGAGAATAACGGTTGCTGCTCCTGTTACTGCATCACCGCCTGCGAAAACGCCTTCCTTGGAGGTCTGGCCTTTCTCTTCATCTGCAACGATGCATTTATGCTTATTAATTTCAAGACCTTCGGTAGTTGAAGAAATAAGCGGGTTCGGGCTGGTACCAAGTGCCATAATAACCATATCAACAGGAATAACATATTCGCTTCCTACGATTTCAACAGGACGGCGTCTGCCGCTTGCGTCCGGTTCTCCGAGCTCCATCTTTACACATTTGATTCCGTTTACCCAGTTATTCTCATCGGCTTCAATGGCTACAGGATTCGTCAGAAGGTCAAAAATGATGCCTTCTTCCTGTGCATGATGTACTTCTTCGACTCTGGCCGGAAGTTCTTCCATACTTCTACGATATACGATATGTACTTCTGCACCTAATCGTAGGGCGGTTCTTGCAGCATCCATAGCAACATTACCGCCACCGACAACTGCAACCTTCGTGCCACGCATAATCGGAGTATTTGAATCTTCTTTGAAGGCTTTCATCAGATTGCTTCTCGTGAGATATTCATTGGCTGAAAATACACCATTGTAGTTCTCACCGGGGATTCCCATGAACTTGGGAAGACCGGCACCACTGCCGATGAATACAGCTTCAAAGCCTTCTTCATTCATTAATTCATCAATCGTAACGGATTTACCGATGATGACATTGGTTTCAATCTTTACGCCCAAAGATTTAACGTTCTCAATTTCTTTCTTAACAACAGCATCCTTGGGAAGACGAAACTCCGGAATACCGTAAACAAGTACTCCGCCTGCTTCGTGCAATGCTTCGAAAATCGTAACGTCATATCCTAACTTGGCCAAATCTCCTGCGCAAGTTAAGCCTGCAGGGCCGGAACCAATCACAGCCACTTTATGACCGTTCTTATTAAGCGGTGCCTCGGGCTTAATGTTGTTCTCTCTGGCCCAATCAGCAACAAATCTCTCAAGCTTACCAATTGAAATAGCTTCTCCCTTAATACCGCGGATACACTTACCCTCGCACTGGCTTTCCTGAGGACAAACACGACCACATACAGCAGGAAGTGCACTGGACTCACCGATAATCTTATAAGCCTCTTCAAAATTTCCTAACTTAACCTGCTCAACAAATCTGGGAATCGCAATATTTACGGGGCATCCGGTAATGCATTGTGCATTCTTACAATTGATACATCTGGAAGCTTCGATCATTGCCTCTTCTTTCGTATAACCAAGGCATACTTCATCAAAATTATGAGCACGTACAGATGCTTCCTGTTCCGCTACAGGAACTTTCTTCATAACATCCATTATTTGTCACCTCCGCAATTACCGCAGCCACCGTGATGCGTGTCGCCTTCCTTTTTGGCCAGATAAGCGCGTCCTTCCTGTGTTTTATAAATCTGCTGTCTCTTCATGGCTTCATCCCAGTTTACTAAATGTCCGTCAAACTCAGGTCCATCCACGCAGGCAAATTTAATTTCATCTCCGATTGATACACGACAAGCGCCGCACATACCGGTACCGTCAACCATGATAGGATTCAAACTAACGATTGTTTTAATGCCCAACTCTTTTGTGAGCTTGCAGACAAATTTCATCATAATCATGGGACCAATGGCAATACATACATCATATTTTCTGCCTTCATTTACAAGGTCCTGAATCGTATTCGTTACCATACCGCTTCTGCCGTAGGAACCGTCATCGGTCGTAACATACAGATTTCCTGCAACTGCTTCCATTTCTTTTTCAAGAATCAGGATGCTCTTGGTTTTGGCGCCAACAATAACATCTGCATTTATATTATGTTCATGAAGCCACTTAACCTGCGGATAAACAGGAGCCGTTCCAACACCGCCTGCGACAAAAAGAATGTTTTTCTTCGATACTTCCTCGATGGGATCCGTAACCAATTCAGACGCCTTGCCCAAAGGACCTACTACATCATGGAAAGCATCTCCTGCCTTTAAATCCTTCATCTCATAGGTACCTGCTCCAATCAGCTGGAATACGATGGTAATCGTACCCTCGGCTCTGTCAAAGTCGCAAATTGTAAGCGGAATACGTTCACTGTCTTCCTTCGTTCTAACGATTACAAACTGACCGGGCTGACAGGATGAAGCAATACGAGGTGCTTTGACAACCATACAAAAGATATTGTCAGTAAGTACTTCACTTTTCAAAATCTTGTACATCACAAACTCCTTCTGTTCTCATGAACATTATTACTTTTAAGTAAAAATATTGAACTAATAATAAGTGTTTTATATCTAAAACGCAACAAATACAAGTCAATTTATTCATTCCGTTTTGAAAAGATTCCGTTTATATCACGAGTAAGTTGTATGACCTCTCCGTTATAGAGATTCACGCCAATATATTGGTCTGTTTTGGTCTGATACTCGGTTGTAATCTTATATTCTTCGAAGAGATAATAATCACTTCCGTTAAGCGGGATTGCTGAATTACAGGAATAAATCATCCTTCCGCTTCCGTCTGCAAGCATACCGTTTCTATCGGCGAACTTTGTCTGGTCATCGTAAATAAGTCCCACCGCATCATTCACCGCAATAGCATTCTCCGGTGTAAAATTGTAACTTCTTTCGATTATATTCTCACACAAGTCACCGTAGACATTTATGGAAGCGAATTTATATACATGCTCACCGAGCAAAAGAGGAACCGGTCCTTCATACAACGTAGATGCCGTCGTAGGCTCGCCCCCATCAATCGTATAATAGATAGGATTCATGTCATTCTTATTCACATAAATGAGTTGTGCATTCGTATAATATCCGCTGTCAAGAAGAACAATCGGTTCCCGGGGCCGCAACGTATTTATGAAATATGTGTGAGAAACGGACATTCCACTGACATCGTATTCATTCACATATACGGCAGTAATTTCGTAATCGCCTCGCTGAAGCAGAATCGGTTCCGTGTATACTCTGCCGTAAACAAGAGGATCCTTTCCGGAGGAAGCATACAGTATCTTGCCTTTGCCATCCGCCTTCAGTTTCAAATACTGCACATCATCATAAACGCCTTCTTCCAGACTGAATGACGGTACTTCAACCATATAATCGCTGTAACGGTTTTTCAAATCGTCGTAGGGACAATCCTCTATAAATTCGGCCAGTTTCTCATATTCTTTGCAGTTTTGATAGAGATATATGAGGTTCTCATAAGCCTGTTTTTTGTTAACTGCATCATCTTCTATGAGTTTCAGATAAATACGTTCCGTTTCACTGATGGAACCGCTTTTGTACGTTACCCCTGCCAAAAACAATTTCAAATCTTCAGAATCACAGTCCTCAAATCCCAAAGCTTCGTATGTCATGGCAATTGCAGTATCATAGTCTTCATTTAAGTACGCTTCTTCCGCCCTTTTATATACATCAAGCCATGTTTCCGACTTATGGAAAACAGCGATCAGGATTGCCACAATCAAAATCAATACAACCACGCTCGGAATGATAAAAACAATCGCACGTTTCCAATTCGGCTTTTCCTCTTCATCTTGAGGCTTTAAAATGATTTTTGTCTCTGTCAATGCAACTTTTGTCTTTTGAAGCATATCCTCATCCAGCTTAGGCAGCATACTTGTTACCTGCGGAATATGGAAGATATCCTCTGTTTCTATGTCAAAGTCAGGGACAAAACGGATTTCATAACCGCAATCCGGACATATAAATACACCATCTTTAATTTCTTTTTGGCATCCGGGGCAGATCATCCGTCAAAAAATCCTTCCTACAATGATAAAGAGTCAACGCAATTCTTCATAAGCATGGCGATGGTCATCGGTCCGACACCGCCGGGTACAGGGGTGATTTTGGAAGTATGCTCTTTTACTTCTTCAAAATCAACATCGCCGCACACTTTATTATTCTCATCTCTGTGAATTCCTACGTCGATTACTACGGCACCTTCCTTGATATAGGAAGAATCGATCATCTTCATCTTGCCGATAGCGACGATTAAGATATCTGCGGTTTTACAAAGTTCCTTTAGGTTCTTTGTGTGGGAATGTGCTACCGTAACGGTTGCATTCTCTCTGAGCATGAGCATTGCCATCGGCTTACCTACAATATTACTTCTTCCGATGATAACACAATGGGCTCCGTCCATGTTGACATTGCTGCGCTTTAAGAGTTCAATGACTCCGGCCGGAGTACAGGATACAAAACCTTTAAGGCCGATGGACAGACGTCCGACGCTCATGGGATGGAATCCGTCAACATCCTTGTTCGGATCGATTCTGCGAATCACTTCATCCTCATCAATTGCCTTGGGAAGGGGAAGCTGAACAAGAATTCCGTTAATATCGTCTCTTGCATTCAGCTCGTCAATAACCTTCAAAAGCTCTTCCTGGGTTGTAGTCTCCGGAAGTTCTACGGAATAGGATTTGATTCCGACATATTCACACGCTTTCTTCTTGTTATTTACATAGATGGAAGATGCCGGGTCGTTGCCAACAAGTACTACTGCAAGGGTAATTTCGATTCCCTGTGCCTTATAAGCAGCTACTTTTTCTTTTACTTCATCCTTGATTTCGAGAGATATTCTTTTGCCATCAATCAGTTCCATTTTTTACTCCTTAGAATAAACCGGTAATTCTACCGTTATTATCAATATCAATTCGATATGCTGCAGGTTCTTTGGGCAGTCCGGGCATGGTCATAACTGTACCTGTCAATACGACGACAAAGCCGGCTCCTGCACTTACATATACATCCCTGACATTCATGGTAAAGCCTTCCGGTCTTCCCAAAAGATCCGGATTATCACTCAGGGAATACTGTGTTTTGGCCATGCAGACAGGGAGATTTCCAAATCCCATGCTTTCAAGTTTATCAAGTTGCTTTACTACAGAATCTGCAAAGTTTACATCCCCAGCGCCATAAATTTCACGGGCAACCGTAGTAATCTTGTCCTTTAAGCTCATTTCATCCGGATAAAGGACCTTGAAATCCGACTTCTTAGTTTCAAGCGTGTTAAGGAGTTCTTTGGCAAGTTCAATGCCACCTTCACCGCCCTTGGCCCATACTTCGGACAATACGCAGTTACAATTTCTTTCCTTGCAGTATTCTTTTACGATTGCAAGTTCTGCTTCTGTATCTGATGTAAAAGCATTCAATGTTACGATTACGGGGACACCGTATTTTTGAAGGTTCTCAATGTGTTTACCTAAGTTTACGATACCCTTTTTCAGCGCTTTTGTATTCTCATTGCTTAAGTCGGCCTTTTTAACTCCACCATTATACTTAAGTGCTCTGATGGTAGCAACCAATACTACTGCATCCGGCTTAAGTCCCGCTTTACGGCACTTGATATCAAAGAACTTCTCCGCACCAAGGTCAGCACCGAATCCGGCTTCCGTAACTACGATGTCTGCCATTTTTAAAGCGGCCTTCGTAGCTCTTACGGAGTTGCAACCATGAGCAATATTGGCAAAAGGACCACCGTGTACGATGGCAGGCGTATGTTCGATTGTCTGAATCAGGTTCGGCTTTAATGCATCCTTAAGGAGGGCTGCCATGGAGCCGACCGCATTTAAGTCTCCTGCGGTTACAGGTTCACCGCTTAAGTTATAAGCAACTACAATCTTGGAAAGTCTGTTCTTTAAGTCTTCCATATCCGTTGCAAGGCACAAAATAGCCATAATCTCAGAGGCTACGGTAATAACGAAATGATCTTCACGTACAAAGCCGTCTGACTTATTTCCAAGGCCAACAACAATATTTCGAAGAGCACGATCATTCATATCAAGGCATCTTTTCCAAATAATCTGTCTTGTATCAATGTTCAGCTGATTGCCTTGGTGGATATGATTGTCAATCAATGCTGCAAGGAGATTATTGGCAGACGTAATTGCGTGGAAATCTCCTGTAAAATGAAGATTCAAATCCTCCATCGGAACAACCTGTGCATAACCGCCGCCGGCAGCACCGCCCTTAACGCCGAAGCAGGGACCCAGGGAGGGCTCTCTTAATGCGATGATTGCTTTTTGGCCCAGTTTGGCAAGAGCTTCCCCCAAGCCTACGGTTGTTGTGGTCTTACCTTCACCTGCGGGGGTGGGATTAATTGCTGTAACCAAAACTAGCTTTCCGTCCTTATTTGCGCTTATTTTACTTAAAAACTCATCGGAGATCTTTGCTTTATACTTTCCGTACAATTCCAAATCATCTGCATCGATTCCTATGGTTTTAGCCACTTCGGTAACCGGCCACAATGTAGTTTCCTGTGCGATTTCAATATCCGTCTTCATATTAGTCTCCTATTACTTATTTAAATATTCTTCAAATTGGTCTATGGTCATCCGTATTTCTCTGGGCTTTGTTCCTTCCTCAGGTCCCAGTACACCGGCTTCTGCCAACTGGTCTACAATTCTGGCAGCACGGTTAAAGCCGATTTTGAAGTTTCTTTGCAGATTTCCAATGGATGCTTTTCCTCTCGAAATCAGGAAACGTCCCGCTTCTTCAAAAAGTTCATCCAGTTCATTACCACCGGATACACTTAAGCTTCCGCCGGATTCGTCGCCCGAATTACTGCCTGCTTTGATTTTGGCTTCCAGGCTCGTATCCGTTTCAATGTTCTGAGCCTTTATGAAGCTGACAACCTTACCGATTTCTTCATCCGAAACAAAAATACCCTGTACACGAATCGGTTTCGAGTATCCTGAAGGATAATAGAGCATATCGCCTTTACCAAGCAGTTTTTCTGCTCCGATGCTGTCTATTATGGTTCGTGAATCCACACCACTCTTAACCATGAAAGCGATACGGCTGGGCATATTGGCCTTAATCGTACCTGTGATTACATCCACCGAAGGTCTTTGCGTTGCCAGAATCATATGAATTCCTGCCGCTCTTGCAAGGGCGGCAAGTCTGGAAATGGATTCTTCAACCTCTTTGGCCGCTTCTGCCATTATATCTGCAAGCTCATCAATGATAAAGACGATTTCCGGAAGTTTTCCAACCGTCTCGCCTTCGAATTGAAATGTTCCGTCTCCGATTTTGGCATTATAGGACCGTAGTTCCTTCGTATCCGTTTCAACGAAGATTCTGTATCTTCGTTGCATCTCGGCAACTGCCCATTTTAATGCGGTTACGGTCATTTTAGCTGAATTCACAACCGGCAGGCACAGATGCGGTAAACCGTTATAAATGCTTAACTCTACCTGTTTCGGATCGACCAGTATCATTTTGACTTCATCAGGACTTGCATGATACAAAATACTCATTACAATTGCATTAATACAAACAGACTTACCGCTTCCGGTCGTACCTGCAATCAGTAGATGCGGCATATTATGAATATCATCAATGATGTTCTTACCGGCCAGGTCCTTGCCGACCGTAAAGCTTATTTTACTTTTATTGGATTTGAATTCTTCCGTTTCAATCAAATCCCTTAGAAGCACCATCGTCTTCACTTTATTCGGAATCTCAATTCCGACTGCACTTTTGCCCGGAATAGGAGCTTCAATACGAATGCTCGTCGCTGCCAGACTCATTTGTATATCGTCCGATAACTTAACGATTCTTGAAACCGGCACACCCAATTCCGGTTGTATTTCAAACCTTGTAATGCTAGGGCCCTGACTGATTCCTTTTACCTCTACATTTATGCCAAAGTTCTTAAGTGCTTCCCTAAGATTCTTGGCGGTACTTTGAATTTCCGCATCGCTCTCTTTGGCTCTGTTCATTTCATTTTTGTTAAGCAGATTAACCGGAGGAAGCTTATACTTTGATACAGGCCTTCCGGGAGCTTTACGCTCACTCTCCGGCTTTACTTCCGGTTGTTTTACTTCGGAAGCTTTGGAAACAACTTCGGGAATTACAGGTTCCTTATATTCCTGTGAGTCTGTAATGTAATCCTTGTTGTTTCGCTCCGTTATGGGGACCGGAATATCATCCAATTCATAGGAATATTCGTCCTGTTTGGGTACAGGGACTTCGGCGGAAGGCGTTATTGTAACAGGTTCAAAAGCCTCCGTATTAATGACCTGAATCTCATGCATATCGTCATGCACTCCGGTGGTAGGAACGGGCTCTGCGATAGAACCTTCCTGCAAAAGAGTATCCGAAGTATCACTAACTCTCGGATCCAGCATGACGCCTCTTACCATATTGTCACGTCGTAATATCTTTGAGGTTTCCTTTTGTTCTTCCGCGATTCGTTCCGCCTCTTCCTTTTCAAGTCGTTTTCTTTCTCTGTCTTCCTGCTCAAGACGACGCTTTTCTTCATGTTCTTCACGCGCCAGACGTCTTCTTTCTTCTCTTTCTGCTCTGGCTTCTCTTGAGTTTTGTAAAGATTCCGCTATAAGCTCTCTTTCATGCTCACTACCTTCTCTTAATGACTTACCACCGTTATGCAGGGCTCTCATTAAAGATTTCTCGGTCAGGAAAATCGTAGAAACAATAATGACCACTACTAATATGAGCCAGGTTCCAACCTTGCCGATTAAATTACATATCATAAGGGACAGCATGCCAAAAATAACACCGCCACCCTTAAATTGTTCTGAACCTGTTTTATAGATAAGGGGAATTGCATCTTTCAATACAGGGAATTCATCACTGTAGTCGGGTATGATACCACTCAAAAGCTCTGCTATGATTCCGGCGGAAACAATCAGGGCTATGATGGATGTTACCTTAACTCCCATAAGCCGAACACCCTTGTTTATGTATATAAAGCCCGATAAAAGAAAAATGAGGATGGGTAATACATAAGATAATACGCCGAATATACCAAAAGAAATGGCTCTTAAATGTACACAGAAATCCGTTTTTATTACATTACAATTAATCATCATGAACAAAATCATGATGCCTAAATACAAAATCCAAAGGACTTCAATTTTTAATTCGTTTTTCTTCTGTTCCTGCGCACGTTTTTGTGCAGCAGTTACTCTTTTGCCGGTAGTCGTACCTGTACTTCTTCGTTTAGTTGTCTTTTTCTTCTCTGGCATAAATATACCTGTCCAATTCCGCTAATATACCATTGAAATTATAACATCATTAATAGCTAATGTCATCATATAGTGGTGCTAAATTTTGTAAAATACAAAATAAGCCATTCCACCGGGAATGGCTTATAATCGCAGAATTAATAATCAAAATGGCTTAAATTCTCAGGGACCTCATAATCGAAATGCATATCCTCTTCTGCTACTTCGTAGAGGAAATCCATTTCTTTCCGTTCATGCTTCTTCGGTTCCTTCATAGGATTCGGGATAGGTTCAACCTTAACCTGCTTTACGGCTTCTTCACGAACAACATTCTGTGGTTTGATTTCAAGAGGAATCTCCAGTTCCTTTTCGGGAACAGGCTCCGGCTTAATCGGTAAGATGTCAGTTAAGGATTCTTCCTTTACTTCGGTTGCCTCTTTTACAATGATCGGAACCGGTATCGGGGCATAATCCGTTACGGGGATTTCTTCTTTAACTTCTTCTTTGACTTCTACAGCTACAGGTTCTGTTATACCTGCCGGAACATCCATAATAAACTGTGCATTATGATTTTTCTTGACCTTGGGCTCGAGTAACAGATAATGCGCGTATATGGAAATTCTATTTGCAATACCGCCGGCAAATGCAAGCAAAGTAAACGTAATAAGGTATCCGTCCTTTAAGGCACTTACATAAATATGATCATAGAATATGCTCTTTAAGAGGTCTAAATCATAGCTGTCCTGAATTAACACATCATATTCGCTCATATCGAGGCAAAGAAGTGAAATGAATACGACAAAAAGTGTTCCGAGCAGCATAAAGATGTTTCTGGCAGCCGCCTTAACATCATAGGTTCCGGGATAGGTCATATAACATTCCATAAGCAAAAAGCTAACTGCTAAGAAGAAATATATCGGATTAATCCATGTAAATACGCCAAAAATTACGCCTGCACACACATTAACAACCGGTCTGAATTCAAGATCCTCTTTGGCACGGAATTTCTTGCTGAGATAGGAATACATGACAGTCAGAATAATCATGCAGAGCAAAAGTGATAAGGTATTGCTTCCCTGCAGGAAAATGCCGTCATTATAGTACAAGGAACCTATGAAAATAAGTGTTGTAATACCGGCTGCCACCTTATTGTTGCATCTTGAAATCAGGTAATATACCAGTATTGCAATAAACATGATAAATGCCATGTTTAAATAAATCACATAATCCGTATGATTTCCCAAGAGGAAGTACAAACCGCGAATCATCGAGAAATATAAATCTTCCGTTATTGTGGAATGCGCAAAGAAATGAAATTTGTTGCCAATAAATACACTCTTAAGGCTTTCATTATTCAGGAAGAAGTCCGTTATGTAATCATTCTTAATTACGTAATAGATTACTACTCCCATGAGTGCACAGGCGGCAACAACCACAAACAGCATTTCAATCGATGTGTAAAGAAAACTTTTCTCTTTTTCTTCGACATCCTTCTTACGCAGGATGAAAAATTCAGGAAGATTTAACAGCGCAACAAAAACAAGACCTGAAATTCCGCATATTCCGCGGAATTTTAGATCACTGTTTCCAAAGAAGCTCTCTCCGACAAAGGAACCTGTAAAATAAAGCATCATAAGTCCGATTATTATGGAGAAAGCTAAAAGTGCTATGTAGTTACCCTGTTTATATTTTCTCATACGTACCTAATTAAGCATTCATAGCCTGCTTAAGATCTTCAATTAAGTCATCTACATTCTCGATGCCGATGGAAAGTCTGATCAAATCAGGTCTGACTCCTGCATTCAAAAGCTGTTCGTCATTCATCTGACGATGCGTATGACTTGCAGGATGTAATACGCAGCTTCTTGCATCTGCTACATGCGTTTCAATGCTGATGAGCTTTAAGCTGTCCATCATCTTAATGCATGCTTCTCTTCCACCCTTGAGGCCAAAAACAATAACGCCGCAGCTTCCGTTCGGAAGGTACTTCATAGCAAGGTCGTAGTACTTATCACCCTTTAAGGAAGGATAAGTAACCCAGGCTACCTTATCACAGCTTGCCAGGAACTCTGCTACCTTTTCTGCATTTCTGCAATGTCTTTCCACTCTTACCGGAAGACTTTCAAGTCCCAAATTGATATAGAAAGCATTCTGAGGAGACTGGATGCATCCGAAGTCTCTCATGAGCTGTGAAGTTGCTTTCGTAATATAAGCAGCCTTACCAAACTTCTCAGTATAGGTAATTCCATGATAGGACTCATCCGGAGTGCAAAGTCCGGGGAATTTCTCCTTATGTGCGGTCCAATCAAAGTTGCCGGAATCTACGATGCAACCACCGACACTGACACCATGTCCGTCAATGTATTTCGTAGTGGAATGCGTAACGATATCTGCTCCAAACTCAAACGGCTTACAGTTAATCGGAGTAGCAAAGGTATTGTCTACAATCAGAGGAACACCGTGTGCATGTGCTGCTGAAGCAAACTTTTCAAAATCAAGTACTGCAAGTGCAGGATTGGCAATCGTTTCACCGAATACGCACTTTGTATTTTCTTTAAATGCAGCATTCAGTTCCTCGATACTGCAATCGGGAGAAACTACGGTACACTCAATACCCATCTTGGCCATCGTGCAGGTGAACAGATTGAAAGTACCGCCGTACACTGCAGAAGACATAATCATATGGTCGCCGGCTTCACAAATATTGAATACTGCGAAGAAATTGGCTGCCTGTCCTGAGCTTGTAAGCATTGCAGCAACGCCGCCTTCCAAATCACAGATTTTGGCAGCAACGGCATCATTGGTGGGATTGGCTAATCTCGTGTAGAAATAGCCGCTGTCCTCAAGGTCAAACAATCTTCCCATCGCATCACTGGATGAATACTTAAAGGTGGTGCTTTGAGTAATCGGAAGCTGTCTGGGTTCTCCATTTCCGGGTACATAGCCGGAATGTATGCATTTGGTTTCGTCTTTAAAAGAATTCATGGCTTAGTCGTATCTCCTATTCATCCCAGTTGTGATATACAGCCTGTACATCATCATCTTCATCGAGTAAATCAAGAGTCTTCTGGAAAAACTTAATCTGATCGGGATCGGTAAGTTCTACCCAGGTCTGAGGAATCATGGTAACTTCTGCTGATACATACTCAATCTTGGCCTCGGATATTGCATTAAATACCTGTGCAAAGTCATCCGGCTCCGTATAGATTTCGTAGCAATCATCCTCTTCGGAGAAATCGGAAGCACCTGCATCCAAAGCAAACATCATGAGTTCGTCTGCGTCCATGGAGCACTCTTCTTTATCAATAATTATCTGACCCTTCTCGTCAAACATAAAGGATACACAACCCTGCGTTCCGACATTACCGTTGCCCTTTGTAAATGCGCTTCTAACATTGGCAGCAGTACGGTTCTTATTGTCCGTAAGAGCTTCAACAATAACCGCAATACCGTTAGGTCCATAACCTTCATAGGTAACATGCTCGTAGTTTACGGCATTACCGTCACCTGCAGCCTTCTTAATACCTCTTTCAATGGTATCGTTCGGCATGTTATTGGCCTTTGCTTTGGCAATAACGGTTGCAAGCTTAAAGTTATTGGCGGGATCGGGACCGCCTTCCTTAACAGCAACAGCTATTTCACGTCCGATAATAGTAAAAATCTTACCCTTAGCGGCATCGTTTTTCTCTTTCTTGTGTTTGATGTTGGCAAATTTTGAATGTCCTGACATTACTCTTCTCCTTTAACATTGTGCTTTGTAACCAGCACTTCTTGTATTACTTTATTTTTCACAGTTAATATTTTAAAACTGTAATTACCTACTGTAGTTTCAAACTTCTCATCATCTTCCGGTATATGTTCAAGTTTTGAAATCATATATCCGTTTAACGTGTCATAATCCGTTGTATCAAAATTGATATCCAGTTCTCTTTCGATATCCTCAATCGGAGTCAAAGCCGTAATAACAAAGCTGTCCTGATTGTCGGCATTAACGATTTTGACTTCCTGATCGTATTCATCAAATATGTTGCCGACAATTTCTTCCAGAATATCTTCCATGGTAAGAAGGCCGACGGTTTGCGAATACTCATCCTTGACGATGGCAAGTTGCTTTTTGTCACGCTTCAGTTCATTAAATACATCATCGATTTTTTTGAATTCGACGATATTAATGGCATCCTTCAAGAGACCTTTGATTTCGGAAATCTTTAAGTCACATCTTATATCATCCCGTGTCAGTTTCAGAAGATCACGCATGTACAGAATGCCAACGATATTGTTCAGGTTCTCATGCATTACAGGATATCTTGAATTCTTACCGTTCACAACAAATTCAAGTACTTCCTGTACTGTCATGGAATCATCAATGGCTACAATTCCTGCACGGGGAGTCATGATATCACCGGTAGTCTTGTCTGAGAACTCGAAGATGCTTTCAATCATCGCAGTCTCTTCTTCATTCAATACGCCCTGCTCACGGCCCTCGTTAACCTTAAGGAGAATATCATCCTCCGTAATATCGTCTCCGTCATGTAAATCTTCCATTTTGAAAAGACGTATCACCGCATTGCCAAGGAGAATCAGTACCCGAGACAGCGGAAACAGTACATACATGAAAGGGGATAATACGGAACCTGTTATACGAAGAAATCTGAAGTTGTATTTTGTAGCTATGGCATCCAGTATCGTCATTCCGACAAAAACAACGATTAACAGGCAAATGACTATATTTGAAATACTACATAATTTAGTGCAAAGGGGATTCTTAAGAATCGCATAAGAAGTAATTCCTATGAAGCACGAAAGCATCACCAAAAGTATATCCGTAGTTAATAAATTCTCGTTATGAAATTTATGATAAAACCTTATAACTTTACTGTTATTATCAGTCAGGAACGAATCCATGTCCTGTTCTTCGCATTTTGTAAAAGCTGCTTTTAACGAAAACACAATACAGAATAAAACAGTTAAAATATATAAAATTGATAATGGCCCCGCGGGGTTCACAGAATCCATACTACTCCTTCCATTAAGCACAACCATAAATATAACATTTTCGTTGTTATTACGTCAAGAAATCCTATACGATAAATCGATGTACACGGGGATTAATATCACATGCGAGTTCATAATTGAAACGGCCGGACAGTTCGCCCAATTCCTCCATGGTGATACTGTTTTCTCCATCCGTTCCGATTAATGTTACTTCATCGTACTCTTTTACATCGGGCAGATGTGTTACATCCACCATGAATTGATCCATACATACACGACCGACAATCTTGCATCTTGAGCCATGAATAAGGACATATCCTTTATTTGAAAGGCTTCTGGGATAGCCGTCTCCGTAGCCAAAAGAAACAGTGGCAATCTTCATGGGTTTGTCTGAGATGAAGGTTCTTCCGTAGCTGATTCCCGAGCCTTCCTGAATTTCTTTCACCATGGCAACTCTGGCCTTAAGGCTCATGACAGGCGTTAAGGAATCATAAACATTCTTCATGTAATTGGAAGGCCACATTCCGTACATACTGATTCCGATACGAACCGCATCAAAGAATCCTTCTTTCATAAACATGGCAGCTGCGGAATTGGCAACATGATGCATTTTAAACTTGTAATTATATGTCTCTTCAATAAGTGCTACGAATTTATTATATTCGTCAAGCTGCTTCCCGGCAAAGGTAGTGTCTTCTTCGTCGGCGGTAGCAAAATGTGTAAAGATTCCTTCTACAGACAATTGCTTTAAGGAAAGAACCTTGCCGATTTCCTCCAAAGACTCCTTCGACGGCCTGAAACCTATACGGCTCATACCGGTATCCAGCTTAAGATGCACTCTTGCTTTTTTGCCCAAACGAATTGCGGTTTCGGCAATAGCGAGTGCCGTATCATAATTGAAAACCGTCATGATTACATCATTCGTAATCATGGATTCATAATCATCATGAAAGGTATGGGAAAGAATAAGAATCTCTTTCTTTCGACCGAAATCACGGAGTTCTCTTGCTTCATCTGCGGTTGCAACCGCAAAGCCCCAAACATGATCATTCATCTCGGCAATTTCGGAAATCATGAATGCACCGTGGCCGTAAGCATTTGTTTTGACAACACAAATAATCTTTGTATTCTCCTCAAGGCCGCTTGCTATCTTTTTTAAGTTTGATTCATATGCGTTTCTGTCAATAAGCGCACATGCTCTGGAATAATGCATAACTACCTCTTATAAACGTTTTAATTCACTTAATATATCATCTGCGGTAAGCGGACGCATTCCAAAATGTTCCATTGCCTCATCGCCTGCCTTACTGTGCATATATACACCACTTACAATTGCTTCAAATGCGGACCCGACACTCTCATTCCTGAGAGCGAGGAAGCTTCCGATTACGCCTGCAAGAATATCACCGCATCCTGCGGTTGCCATCCCGGGATTTCCGATACTGTTGATATATCGGTCATGCTTTCCGTTTGTTACATAGGTATGCGGGCTTTTAAGAACTACCACAGCACCTGTCTTTATTGCAAATTCATCTGCATATTTTACGGGATCGCCGGCTATTTCTTCATAATCCATACCGGAAATTCTTGAAAATTCCTTAAAGTGCGGCGTGATTACCTTAACAGCCTCAAGCCTTGTAAACATCTCAAGAAGCTTCGGTGACCTTGCAAGCAGGTTTATTGCATCGGCGTCAAAAACGATTCTTTTACCGGATGCGGAAAGTACCTGCTTTAAAAGACTTTCGGCCATTTCACTTATGTCCAGTCCGGGGCCGATAATAATGGAATCCGCCCAGGAAAGCTCCCGACTTAAGTTTATTTGATCATCTGCGTAGAATTTGAACATCGCCTGTGGCATAGTCTGCTCAAACGTGACTTTATGAGCAGCATGCGTTACTACCTTTACCATACCGGCCCCGCTTGCAAAGCAGGCTCCGGCGCACAGATAAGCAGCTCCGTAGATTTCCTCGCTTCCTGCGATTATGAGTACCTTACCGTAATTTGTTTTGTCCGAATTATGCTTCCGTTCCGGCCATAAAGTAAGTCCGGAATTTAATGTATACATTATATCATCCCTACCATATAATGCACTCTCTTTTGACAAAAAGATTCCCACATCATTCATTACTACCCGGCCGGTATAATCAACCGCATCTCCTAAGAAGAATCCCCGTTTTGGATATGAAAAGCTTACGGTCATATCACAACGCAGAGCTTCTCCCATGACCCTTCCTGTATCCGTATGGATTCCACTTGGAATATCAATCGCAATTCGCTGTGCCTGATACTCGGAATCCTTTCGATTCAGTTCACAAAACAGATCATATACGTCGCCCTCAATCTCACGTTTCAGGCCGATACCAAATATCGCGTCCACAATATAGTCAGCGTAATATAATTCTTCCTGCATATCCGATGCTGCTTTTCTTATGGGCCAAAAACCATAGCTTTCTGCAACTTCAATCTGCTTCAAAAGTCCTTTGGAATACTTTTTTGCATCGAATAAAAGAAAGGCCTGTGCCTTATATCCTTTCGTTTTAAGGATACGATACAGGCAGATTCCGTCCGCTCCGTTGTTTCCGGGACCCACAAGGATAACAATCTCGGATTCTTTTGAGACATTATAAAAGACAGTCTCATAAACACATAGTGCTGCTCTTTCAATGAGTACATCCTCGGAAATCTTGTGAATATCCGTGGTCTCAAAATCCAGCTGTTTCATTTCCTGTGCGTTTAGTACGGCTGTCTTTAACTTATTTATTCTTTCAAATTCATTCATGCTTATTATCTTCTGTCGGTTCTTTAGGACTTTCTTCTTTCTGTGAATTTCCTTTCACCATAGGCGGATTCACGGAGGGATCGTATTTCATATCAAAGATATCAACTACATCCTTGCCAAAAATGCTGTGCATATAGGAATACAGATCAAAATTCCATAATTCCTTCTCCTGCTTACGAATCACTTTCTTTTTAAGTTCTACGCGAATAACCGAAATCCATTTCCCGATTTCTTCAATTTCTGAGGTATTCTCCTGAATCCTTCGGTAGCACTCTTCCATCGTGTATAGCATAAGCTGATAGTTACATTCCCTAATCTCACGCGGCAATTCAAGCAACCGATCTTCCAATGCTTCCAGTTTGGAATTCAATTCTTCAATCTGTTTCTTATGTTGCTCCATTTCTTTATCGTTTGACTTCTGAGATTTGTTCTCAGGGTCATCAATTAAAGAAACGATTCCCGACATAAGCTTGGATTTCATTTTCTTGATCTCTTTGATATCGTTATTGGCCTGCCCCTGTTCCTTAAGAAGATTGTTCAGCAGTGCTTCATACTCTTTTATTTCGGGAGTAGGATCGGCTTGCGTAAATAAACGATGCCAATTCGTATCAAGAGTCAGTATCGGTATATTCTTGTCTTGTAGTGATAATTTGAAAGCTTCGTCCTTATTATCCATATATACTCCTAAGATTATAAATCTTTGGTAATATTATACGATAATTTCATCAAACTGTCAGATAAATGTACATTTTCTACGACGATTTCTTTGGGAACATTCAAATCCACATGAGCAAAATTCAAAATACCTTTGATTCCGACATTAACAAGTCTCTCTGCAACCTCGGTAGCACCTTCCTTCGGTAATGTTAGAACTGCAATATCTATATTATTCTCTTTGATAAAGGTTTCCAAATTACGCAAATTATAAATAGGAATTCCTCGTACGGTGGCACCTTCAATATCTTCTTTGATATCAAATAAGGCCTTTATGATGAAACCGCGCTTTTCGAAATTCATGTAATTGGCAAGTGCCTGGCCTAAATTGCCTGCTCCGATAACAACCAGTCGATGTTCCTTTGTAAGTCCCAAGATATTGGCTATTTCGTCATACAAATAATCAACACGATATCCGTAACCCTGTTGGCCAAAACCGCCGAAATTATTAAAATCCTGTCGAATCTGAGATGCAGTAACATTCATAAGCTCGCTCAATTCATTGGAAGAGATTCGTTCGACACCACTCTCTTTTAACTCACCCAGATATCGATAGTATCTGGGTAATCTTGCGATAACTGCCTGTGAAATATTTTTATCGGCCATAAAGGATCTCCCTTTTACATTAAAGCATCAAGGTTCTTACGAATTGCATTCATAAACTCAGTGGTATTCACTGCCTGTGCGTTCTTGTTAGAAGTTAAGAGACTAAGTTCTTTGGGCATAACACCATTCTCAATCGTCATCAGGGATGCTTTTTCAAGTTTATCTGCAAATTCCATAAGTTCCGGAAGTTTATCAAGTTCACCACGTTTTCTTAAAGCTCCGGTCCAGGCAAAAATTGTTGCAATGGGATTTGTAGATGTTTCTTCTCCATTCAGATACTTATAATAATGTCTCTGAACCGTACCATGTGCTGCTTCATATTCAAAATCACCGTTCGGGGATACCAGTACGGAGGTCATCATCGCAAGGGAGCCAAATGCGGAGCTGACCATATCACTCATAACGTCCCCGTCATAGTTCTTGCATGCCCAGATAATGCCACCCTTACTCTTCATAATTCTGGCAACTGCATCGTCAATTAAGGTATAGAAGTAGGTAATTCCGGCCTTCTCAAACGATTCCTTGTATTCTTTATCAAAGATTTCCTGGAAAATATCCTTGAAGTTGTGATCGTACTTTTTGGAAATGGTGTCCTTTGTAGCGAACCAGATATCCTGCTTCATCTCAAGTGCATAAGTGAAGCAGCTTCTTGCAAAGCTTTCGATGGATTTGTCTTTGTTGTGAATACCCTGAATAATCCCGGGTCCGTCAAATTTCTGAATGACTTCCGTAACTACACTTCCGTCCTCGCCTTCAAATACGAGCTTGGCAACACCCTTTCCGGGCACCTTAATCTCAACGTTCTTATAAACATCTCCGTATGCATGTCTTGCAAGAGTAATCGGTTTCTCCCAGTTCTTTACGCAGGGCTCAATTCCCTTTACCAAAATAGGAGTACGGAATACGGTTCCGTCCAATACCGCACGGATGGTTCCGTTCGGGCTCTTCCACATTTCTTTTAACTTATATTCCTCAACACGAGCTGCATTCGGCGTGATGGTAGCACACTTAACGGCTACTTTATACTTTTTGGTGGCCAAAGCGGCATCCATTGTAACCTGATCATCGGTCTCGTCACGATGAGCAAGACCAAGATCATAGTACTCTGTTTTCAAATCCACAAAAGGAAGGATTAATTCATCTTTAATCATCTGCCAGAGAATTCTGGTCATTTCATCTCCATCCATCTCTACAAGCGGAGTAGTCATTTTAATCTTTGCCATTGTAAAATCTCCTATCAATTAATATTAAGGCCCTGTTTTAAAATATTCTCATAAGCCTTATCGATGTGTTTATTGGCAAGTTCTTCTGCCAAATCCGGATTATGGTTCTTTATTGCTTCCATAATCATTCGATGTTCCATATTGGATTCCTGACTTCTTTCAATACTGGAAAGCGTCTTACGACGAATACGAAGTACATACTGATGGAAATCGGACAAAAGGTGTTCCAGCATTTTACTGTTACTTGCTTCATACAAAACTTCATGGAAACGATTGTCCATCTGTGCCATAATCTCACGATGGCCCTCTTTGGCATGAAACTCAGAAAGGAAGATGCACTCCTCCATTTCCGTCATCTGTTCCTCTGTGATATTCTCACAGGCCCATCTTGCTGCCAGACCTTCCAGTTTGGAACGAATCTGGTATATATCGGCAACATCCTTGGCTGTAATTCCGGTGACATAAGCGCCTTTGTTCGGAATAATGGTAACAAGTCCTTCCAATTCAAGCTGACGAAGTGCTTCACGAACCGGAGTCCTTGAAACACCAAGCTCTTCCCCGATAGCAACTTCCTTCAGTTCTTCATGCTCGGCAAACCTGCCTTCCAGGATATCATCCCTGATACGCTGGTAAACTCGTCCTCTCAGTGAGTACTTATCAGCACTTTCCGTGCTCATTTCCTTTTTTTCGGTATCACTCATTATTAATCCTCATACGTAACACTTATTAAATCAATTGCATGTTAAGTTTCGTAAGTGTTGCAATAACTACATCCTTCAGTTCATCGTCCGTAATAACGGTAATACGGCCACCGTCATACTCTTTGTCAACCCAGGCTTTTACTTCTGTAACAAGAAGATCGTTCTTATTAACCCATTTCTCCTGTGGAAGCTTGAAATAGGAATTGATCCAATGTGCAATACCTGCGAGTCCGGAAGTATTGGAAATGGCACATCTAACGGGTCTGTGAAGGAATTTCTCCGTATCGAATATGTTGTAAATCTCTTCATTCTTTAAAAGACCGTCTGCATGAATACCTGCTCTGGTTACATTGAAATTCTGGCCTACATACGGAGTTCTGGGAGGAATCTTGTAACCGATTTCCTTCTCGTAGTATTCCGCAAGCTCCGTAATAACCGTGGTATCCATTCCATTCAAATCGCCCTTTAACTGTGCGTATTCAAATACCATGGCTTCAAGCGGTGTATTACCGGTTCTTTCTCCGATACCGAACAAACTGGTATTGATTCCGGAGCAACCGTAAAGCCAAGCTGTGGTTGAATTGACAACTGCCTTATAGAAATCGTTATGGCCATGCCACTCAAGCATGGAATGCGGTACACCTGCATGCGTATGAAGTGCGTATATAATACCTTGAACACTTCGGGGAATAACGGCACCGGGGAAGTTAACTCCATATCCCATGGTATCGCATGCTCTAACCTTAATAGGAATCTTGTATTCCTCCATGAGTTTCATAAGCTCACAACAGAAGGGAACTACATAACCGTAAATATCCGCTCTGGTAATGTCCTCAAGATGACATCTGGGCGAAATACCTTCCTCGAGGCAGGAACGGATAACAGAAAGATAATGATCCATGGCCTGCTTTCTGGTCATCTTCAGTTTAAGGAAAATATGGTAATCGGAGCAGGATACCAAAATACCGGTTTCCTTCATGCCGATTTCTTTAACAAGCTTGAAATCCTCCTGGCTTGCACGAATCCAGCTTGTAACTTCCGGAAACTTATAGCCGCGTTCCATACATTTATATACGGCATCACGGTCCTTTTTGGAGTAAAGGAAGAATTCGCTGGCACGAATAATACCGTTCTCACCGCCCAATCTGTGAAGGTAATCATAGATTGTTACAATCTGTTCCGTTGTGTAAGGTGCTCTGGACTGCTGTCCGTCACGGAATGTTGTATCGGTAATCCAAATGTCACTGGGCATATTATGCGGTACAATTCGATCGTTGAAGCAGATCTTCGGTACTTCCGAATAAGGGAACATATTACGGAATACATTGGGCTTTTCTACATCATCAAGAATATACATATGCTCTTCAATTTCCAGCAGGTTATTCTTGGGATTTAATGAAATCGGTCTGTTTTCAAATGCTTCTGAAATATTCATAAGGTTCCTTTCCTAATAGGACTTACCTATTATTTACAATTAAACTATGTACGATTGTATACAATTATACGAAGTGTGTCAACACTATATTAATAAAAGCACCCTGCAATCTTTACAGGGTGCCAAAAAGTATTTCTGTATTTATCTTGCGGTCACTAAAGTTCCGCTAAAAGCTTTATTTTTGATAATGACATTGTCATTTATTCCTTCTACTTCCGATAGCTTTGAACAATTCTCAAAGGAGCTCTCACCAAGTTCCATAATGGTGGAAGGAAGTATCAGTTTCTTTATAACCGCATCATCTTTAAAGGTTTCGGGGGCAATTCGTTTTACTCCTTCGGGAATCGTAAGCTCCTCGCTGCTTTCCTTATAAGCAATCAAAATGCCATCCCCGACAACAAGGAAATCATCCTCCGCTTCTGAACTCATAAAGTCATTCATCCACGCCGTATAACTAAACGCCTTCGGACCTATATAGGTTACGGAATCGGCAATTTTAACATCCTTAAGGTCGTCGCAATGATAAAATGCAGCATAGCCGATTGTGCTTACATTATCGGGTATTTCAATGCTCTTTAACCCGGAACGGCTAAAAGCAAAATCCCCAATGTCCGTAACCATCTTATCAATCTTAAATTCCGTAAGCTCAATCTCCATATGATGTGCCTTTTCCGGAATTTGAGAATTATCTTCATAGCCTTCGGGTTGTGTATTTCTTCCGTAATCCACATCAATATCTTCATTATTGATTAAAACTACTGCATTATCTCCAACTACTCTTGTATAAAAGCTTCCGTCCTCCTGAGCTCCGTTCAGCGGGTCTTCGTAGCTTTCGGGAATCTTAGAGCCGGAATGACCGGGCTTAGTAGTATCCTCTCCATCGTCCGTACCATCATTTTGGGAAATATCTGACGTATTGCTCTCGGTATAGATGCTTACATCATAAATGGGATCCGTGATAAATCTGTAATCGTTCTCTTTGGCGTAAGCCTCAGCATGATTTCCTTCTTTCGAAAGAATCGAAAGTGCCGGACAATGATCAAACGCGGTCGCATGGATGGTATGCACGGACTTCGGAATATAAACCTGAGCCAGAGATTCATTATCCGAAAAGGCTTTCATCTCAATCTCATCCGTACCACCTGCCAAAGTAACCGTCAAAAGCTCCGGGCAATCACTGAAGGCATAAGCCGGAATGGTTTTAAGGTCCGGATTCGTAGTCAGATTCACAAGATTCGGAAGGCCGAAACCACAATAAGGACTCATGTAAGTCACCGTTGAGGGAATGGTAAAATTCCGAATGTGTGCACCGTTCAAAATCTGATACAGATGCGACATATCACTGTTGTAAAGCGCTCCGTTATAGAAAATGAAATTAGGATTCGAATTATCCAAATCAATCTTGGATAAGGAATCGCATCCCGAGAAAAGCCCGTCACCGACCTTCTCAACGCCGTTTCCCATGTGAAAAACCGTCAGTTCCTTACAGTCCTCAAACGCATTGGAAGCAATCTCCCGTACTGAATCCGGAATGGTAAGCGCCAGAATCCCGGAATTCTTGAATGCCTGAAAACCGATTTTCTCAAGGCCCTCCGGAAGGGTGACACTTTCAATCTCAGGATGCCCGTAGAAAGCATCATCCCGAATCTCCCTGATACCTTCAGGAACCGTTACGGACTTATTATCAGAGCCATTGTATCGAATCAATACATCTCCGTCTGTTTCAAATTCCGGGACATTGTCCGTAAGACTTTCAGCGCCGGCCGTGCCAAAAAGTAATACGACGGCGGTCGTCACGACTGCAAGCCCAAGTATTAATCCCATGATTCGGGCAATTCGATTCATATGGCTCCTTTCTGCATATTATGCGTTTTGTAATTTATTCCCTTCATGCACGATCTTGTCCTTTTTAAGGAAAAGGAATACAGACAGCGCTACAAGACCGATGGATAAGAACCACTTCGGATGAATTCCGTCTCCGGTCTTGGGTGTTGCATCACTTATCACACCTGCATCGATATTCTTGGTATCAACATATACGATGTACGGTGAGAAATGCGTTGCGTCAAATTTCAAACAGGTGACGCCACCGATGGTTGCATATTTTGTATCCAGCTTAACGAGTTTATCATCGATAACGGCTGCTACTTTGTTATTACCGGCATACTTAATTAAGTCATCCGGTATCGGAAGCGTAACCGCTATACTCATTCCGTCGTAATCCGTAATCTGATACTTGCCGGTTGCATCATAAAGGCTGATATCAAATACTGCGTACTGTAAATCGTCCAAAGAACCGTATGCTTCTCGTAATGCATACTCTGCTACGGCCTTTGTCAGAATATTCTGTGTAACCTTCAAAACGAAATTATCCGTTGAATTATTGGCTTCCGCATAAGCTTTGTTACGATTTGAAATATCATCCGAATCAATATCTACCTTACCGGTACCGTTCTGTCCGCTCTGGCTCTGCTCTGAAGGCTTCGGAGAAGCTGCCGGAGTAACATCTCCGTCTCCCGATAACTTTCCGTTCTTAAATGTGGCAGTTACGGTTACATCCTTATTCGGCATAAGGAAGGTAGTCAAGGCCGCATTCTGATCAAGGAAAATAACCGGTGAATTCGTTGCTACCGAGCCACTGGTATCAGTACTCGGACTCGGGCTGGTACTCGGAGCGGGGCTCGGACTGCTGCTCGGCTTAGGGCTCGGGCCGGCTGACGGATTCGGGCTGGCACTTGCAGTTGCTACAGGAGTTATCGTTGCAACCCATTTATCAAATACTTTGCCCTGTGCGGGGTAGGAAGCAGTAACCGTTACGACCTGTCCCGGAGTATATTCTCCGCTTCCGGAACCGTTTACTACGGTTAATTTATATTTAGTCGTATCACTCGTTCCTGTGTTATTACCACCCGGGGTATTGTTATTACCACCGCTTGGATTATTACCGCTCGGATTATTTCCACTCGGATTGTTATTTCCCTGGTTATTACCGCCGTTCGGATCTTCCTTGCCCGGTTCTTGCTTTTTGTCCTCGGTATACTGAGCAATGAGAATCGTATCAGCCGTAATAGCCTTGTAGGAAACATTCCATCCCTTAAAGGTATAGCCTTCTCTTACGGGATCTGCAGGAGGTTCTGCATCCTTTCCGTCTTCAACAAACTGAGGCTCGCCGATCTGTGTTCCATCATAATCATAGAAAATAACTTTATGTTGTTCGCCGATGTACTCCGTATCGATATGGTGAAGTCTTGCATATACATCCGCAGCACTGTTCTTATAAGTTCTGATTAAGCCCTGTCCATCTGCGAAGGCATCATCCATAATACTTACTTCCGTACCGGGAATCTCAACCTCCAGCGTAGTCGGAAGTTCGTTAAATGCATTGGACATAATAAGGTTAACCGTTTTGGGAAGGTATACTCTACCCAGTCTGTCACAGGAATAGAAGCAATTGGCCGGTATCTTGTTAAGGTCGGTATCTGTAAGGGATACCTGTGTAATTACTTCGTTATTCTCAAATGCACATTCTGCAATGGAAGAAGTAACCTTCAGCAAAGGATCGTTTGTTGTATTGATAATCTTGTCACCAATCAGGCTTCCTCTTGCTGCAAGGCACTGAACCAGTTCGTAGGTATCATCGTTCTTTTTGCTGTATAAAATGCCGTTATCGCAGGTAAAGTAAGAATTCTCACTAATTCCGATTAAGGCATCACATCCTGAAAATGCACCGCGTCCGATTTCATCACACTGGTCTCCGAGCGTAATACTGTTCAGAGCTTCGCAGCTTTCAAAGCAATAATCGGGAATGTACTTAACATCATATAAGGTAATGCTCTCAAGACGGTCATTACCGATGGTCTTTGTCTCTTTTACTCCGTTATCCGTGAGGCCTTCAACGAAATTGCCGCTGAAGAGTCCGCAGTGTACGGTGATGGAATTGCCACCGTCTGCCGGGGTAATGATGTAATCATTATCAGAATATAAATTAACGAGATTCGAAGAACCAAACCGTCCTGTTACATACATAAGGTTTGCAGCATTGTTACGATTCTGGAAATAAGCCTTGGCATCAATGGATTCAATGCCCTTCGGTACTACAATGTTCTTGGTCGAAAGTACCAAAGCGAGCTCGTAATCGCTCAGCATTTCATAATCCTGCGTGGGCATATTGTCATATACATAGATATTCTCATACTTATCCAAAATCGAATATCTGTGATGTTCACCGTCACCGAACCAATCATCATTCTCGGGATCCATCGTATAGTACTCGTTGTAATACTTCTGCATCTCGGAAATGTATTTGGCGTTATCTGCATCAATATTCTCATAATGAGGGTAATCAACCAGCGTAATTAAGCCGTCTCCGTCATTCTGATTATCCCGGATAACCGTAAGGCTGTAAGGTGCATTACTCTTATAGCATACTCTTCGTCCGGTCATATCGTTTATCTTGTTGTCCGGGTCGGTAGCCCAATCAAACGGAGCATACCCCTGCATGATATCGCCATGGAAAATAAGGGACGCGGAATTGGTTTTGAAAGCATCCGTACCAATCTTAAAGCCGGTATAGTCCTTATTCATCGGTGTATTGAAATATACATCCGTAAGGTTTGAACATCCTTCAAATGCGGAATTACCTATCTCCGTTACAGAGTTACCTACCGTAACTTCCTTAAGATTCTTGAAGTCCTTAAATACTTCATCGGCAATCTTGGAAATCGAATAATCTTCCACCTTAATGCTCGTTGTTCTGTTCTTAAGAGCAGTTGATGAAAAGCAATCGGATGCAACCGTGTTAATCACATAAGTTCCAACCTGGCTGGGAACGACCAGTTCAATACCGTTGCTGCCGTTATAGCTCTCCACATTGTCGATAAGCTGGCAGTTCTCGAGTTCGTTATTGGCGTTCGCCGTAAGAATATAGGTTCCGTCGCTTACTTCATAATAATCTACATTGCCCTTTGTATAGACATAGGGAACATAGAAAGGAGTCGTCATTGTATAAGAGGTATTGGCGGTACGGGAAGCAACTCTGGGAGATGCGGTACCACCTGCACCATTCTTCTCAGGTCCACGAATGCAGAATGCCGTAAAGGATACATCACGGAAGGTATTCGGCTTAAATGTTGCATAACTGCAGGAACCGTTACCGTCATCCGGGAATTCCACGCATTCAAGATTCGCACAGTTTCTAAATACATTTTCAGGAATCTCAGCACTTACGGAACGACCGAAATTGGAAGGCATTATAACTTTTCTTAAATTGGTTCGGCCTGCAAATAAGTAATCGCCAAAATTTTCAGTATTTCGAATTCCGGAAGGCAGATTAATTTCCGTCAGGGAGCCTTCCACACCATTCTCAACCGCAAAAGCGGCGTCACCGATTTTGGTAATGGTACAGTACGAACTGCTGCTATCATCATAGAAATCCAGTGAGTTCAAAGCCGTATCATCATAAAACGCATAGTCTCCGATGATACTGTTTTCTTTTGTAATAAGCGAAAAGTCAATTTTCTTTAATTTTGTATTATTGGCAAATGCACCAAATCCAATATTCTTTATGGAATAAGGGAATTGTATCTCCTGAATACCGCATCCATAGAAAGCTTCTACGCCGATAATGGAAGTACCGTTTTTAAGCACAACCGATCTCAACTGAGACGAACCCTTAAATGCTCTGTGTCCAATCTGCTCAACATTATCGAGTGTAATTTCCTGAAGGAAGGAGTTCATGAAGGCTTCATCACCGATATACTTAATCTCATTGGGAAGATTTAAAAAGTATACGTTCTCCGTTCCTTTGAATGCGCCGTCACCGATTGCAATGATTGTTGCAGTGTCTGTATAGACAAAACCGTTCACATCCGTCTTTAAGGTTGTATTCTTCGTTTCGGAACATTTTACGATGTATACATATCCGTTTGTATCGGAGCTTGTGGAAGCCGATACGGGGCGTTTATCAATTGCAGAAATCAAAGTATAGTCGATTCCGGACATAGCCTGACTGGAATATCCGAGTGCATTCTCGCAATAATAGGTATACATGAACTCTGCGTTCTGTTTATTTACAAGATCACCTACGGTTTTGGTTAATGCTCCCGGTTCAACCGGCTCAATTACATCGGTTTTGTCGGGAAGTGCGTCGTAAGCGGCTTTGTCTTCTGCATATTTATGAAGCTTGGTAAGCCACTGATCGTACTCCGTAGCAAAATATTTCTTTAAGAAATACTCTGCATAAGTACCTGCATTCTCAATGCTTACGCTATACTCGGTTGTCTTGTCAACATCTTCCCAGTAATCGTTATAATCCTCGAATTCAACTACTTTGTAGCCTGCAAAAATATTAACGTTTAAATCTACCGTGTCTTGCTGATAATTGGAATTATATTTATGAATTACGCCGTATTTGGCAACCTGGTCCTTGATATTGGTCATATAGTACTCAAATTGCCAGCCGACTTCCCAGTTTCCATCACTCATCTGGCGAATCGTATATGCGTAGCTGGTCGGGATTTCCGTCTGTGTTCCTGATTGGGCGTCTTTAGTATAGCCTGTAAGATTAATGTCCTTATTTACTTCGATTGCATCCTCATAGGCTGCATATTCCGTTGCGTAATTTTCGGAATCCGGGTATACAAGCGTTTCTACATCCTGAATGATGTCAGTCACTGCCTCAGCCTGAGACTGTGCACCTCTTTCGGGGATAGCCGCTATGATAATAGCAGTCGCCAACAAAACGCCGGCTATAGACCGTCTTATAACACGTTTCGTTCTTTTGTTTAGTTTTCTCTTACTCATCAGCACTCTCCTTTAAGGTTCGCTAACGTATCCGCTTACATACCACTACAAAACGTTCTTTTGAAGAAATATTGTCACAGGTTGATAATGTTAGCAGCTCTTCACCATAGCTTGCAGTAACACCTGTATCATATAAAGACATTTCTTTCATTTCATTCATATAAGAATCAAATTCCGCTTCGGAACTTGCATCCAAGAAGTTATAGTACTTAAACTTTATATCCGTTTCTTTGTAAATGGGAGAACGAAAAACATACATTACCGCATAGGTACGCTCTTCATACAAGGTATCAAACTGAACATAGCGATGTTCTTCGAAGAAAACTTCATCTTCATAATCCGGAAGATTTCCGAACATCTTGCCGCTGCGCAGATGATGTCCGTAAATAATCATATTGTCGGAAAAGCCTGTAATACTGTTTCTATAATCAAGAAACAGACAACCCTTTTTATCTTCCTCCTGTTCGAAATTGTGAGTCAGATAATAAGTGTTATCAACTGTCTGCATTACGGGATAATCAATTATTGTATCGTCAATTTTTAGCCATCCGATAAGGGATTGATTCAAATTATATAAATTTTTATATTTATCAAGTACTTCCAACACGACCGGTTCGGAAGCATCCTTAATATTCAATGAAACCTTAAACTGCGGAAGATCACGATTTATGGGAGTTGTATCCTTTATGGCAGCCAACTTCATAGCTTCCTTGTCGGTCTTAGAGTCGTTATGATAAATAATCGCAAATACTGTAATAAATGTAATTGCAAGAAGAAGGCTGAACCTTCCAATCAGCTTGCGGCGTTTCTCCATCTTCCTAAGTTCTTTGAGAACATCCTCGTCTGTAACGCTTAAGGCAGGCTCAACAGTCTTTGAAGGGATACTTCGTGTCCCTCCTTTTTTTAGTTCGCAGACTCTCTTATAAATATCATCATCGAAGGCACGACCTTCATCCGTCTCAAAATAAATATGATGACTTTGTATAAAAGAATAAACTGCCAGTAAATCTTCTTTATCATCCAAATTGCGGCCAGCCGTGATCTTCTTTATAATCTCACGGTCCCTTTTTAAGGCCGAATTCGTTGCATTCATACTATCTGTATCAAGCTTCATGTTCATTTCCTTAAAGCTTACGCAAATATATCATTATATGGTTATACCTAAATAACATTATACAAAATCTTGGAACATTTACAACTTATTTTTCCATATCTAGTGATTCAATTTATAGTTAACTATTCCCAAATATAAAACGAGCAGGCATAGCCTGCTCTTTTGAATCTTTATATTTCTGCAATGGATTTTTGTTTATTCTTATTACCCAGTAATAAAAGTAACAAACCTACCATAAAGAATGTACAGGAAAATATGGTCTTATAGGTTGTTGCATCTCCTGTCTTGGGCGTGTTGTCTTTTACATGAGAAGTACCGTTATTACCACCGTTATCAGAACCTATAGGAGCAGCAGGATCTGCAGAAGCCGGAGCTGCTTGTGGATTCTGTGCCGGAGCTACATTGTTATTGTCCGGAACTACGGGTGCCGGTGACGGATTATTTACCGGTTTTTTCTCTTTGGTATTAATAAGTGCATATTCCGAAAAATGTGAGGTTGTAAAGCGAATATAAGGGATATCCGACTTTATTACAAGTTCATCACTGATTTTTTCAAGATAAGTACCGTCTGCACTTACGGTATAAACATCTACATACTCTCTCGTGTCAGCACTGCTGAAGGCTTCGGGAATCGGGATCGTAATCGTAAGCTGTTCGAAATCCGATACGTTCTGATAAGCTGTTGTTTTGAGCGATAAATCCATGAAAAACATGTTGGATGTATCTATATCCTTTAGATTCGGGTCTGCCTGTATCAGAGGAAGGATTACATTGCCGTGGCTCGTAGTAATTACGAAATAGTAAGAACCATTGGCAAGACCCTTGGAGCTGACGGTTACGGTCTGCTCATTCATCCCCGTCACACCGGACTTGATTTCTATCGAGGAGCCCTTACCTGTGGTAGAATTGCTCGAGTAATCAATCACAATGTTCTTGCAGGAATTATAAACAAAATCATATACGGTCGCAGCGCCTTCCGTCTGTGCGGTTGCAATGAAGGAGAAATTATCAAGATCTCCGAAAGCATCCGCGGCTATCAGGGAAAGACGGTCGCTAACCTTAATGCTTTTAACACTGTTTAAATTTGAAAAAGCACCACCTGCTATGGATAATACATTCTTACGTAAGGTAATTTCGGAAGCATTGCCTGTATAAAGGATGAGTCTGTTGTTATTGTCAATAAACATATTATCCTTAAAGCTTCCAACACCGGAACTTACGTAAATACCGCTCAATGATACACAACCTTTGAAGGCGTTATCCGCTATCGCGATTTCATTTCCGTTCATTGTAATGTTTGTAAGGTTCGCAAGTCCTGCAAATGCATTACTCTGTATGTTATTAACGGATTCCGGCAAAACAATCTTGACGATTCCTTCACATCCCGAAAAAGCACCACTCGCAATTGAAACAACTGTGTCGGGCAAAGTCACCTCTGTCTGTCCTTCGGTAAGGTAATAAGCAGTCAGAACACCACTTTCATTAATAACAGGACCAAAATAAGGCTCCGGTGGAAGCCCGCCCTCTTCAGCGGATACCGGCGCCATAGGAATCTGTGTTATCACAAGGGAAAGTATTATAAAGCTAACACCCAATATATTTTTTAAGGTCTTCTTTTTCATTCTCTACCCTGCCAAAAATTACTACATAAAGATTAACATTTTTTATATTAACAGGCAATGTCTATTTCTCATTGCTTACATTTTTTACAGATTACTACCAGTCTTCCGTCTTTCTCCGTATAATCGCATGTTGACAGCATTAAGAAAGTATCGCCGAAATCGTGCTGTGTTCCCGATTCATAGATGGCATTGTCGGAAACATAGTTAAAAAAGCTTAAGTAATTGTCCATAGTGGATATATCGATTGCGTCATAATAACGGAATACGTCCTCATCCTGATATGCTACCCTTGATAACATGACCGCTATTACTTCAAAGGTCATATCTTCATAGAGGCCCTGAAAACTTACGTACTTATGCTTCTCCGTGAAATTCTTGTCTTTATACTTCTTTAAGGTACCGAACATGACCCCTGTCTTCATATTGTGACCGTAGATAATCATATTCTGATCATCCGCAGTCTGATCACAGCGATAATCCAGTATTAATAAGCCGTTCCGGTCCTCTTCCCCTTCAAAATTATGCTTTAGGTAATAGTGATTATCCTCCATACGCGTCATAACCGGATAATCAATCGTCATTCCGTCGATTGTTAACCAACCTGCGATATCCGGATTAATCTTTTGTAATTCCTCAAATTTCTTTTGAATCGTGTATTCCTTTGGGCCTTCCGTTTCGGAATCCCGGCTTTCAGAATCCTGCGAAGCGGTATGAAGGAGCGCATCTGTCTCATGATGCGGCACCTCACTCTGCGCTTCAAAAGACTCTGACATAATTTCAGCCAGCTTTTGGGTTGCACGAATCGTCTTAATGTCCTGATAAAAATAAACACCAAAATAAACGATGCAGGTAAATAGTGCCAAAATTACAAAACCTGTAATCAGAGGTTTTGCCGTCTTTGCTGCTTTCTTTTTACTTTTGTTGTTGATAACACTTCTTGATATGCTTTCACGTTCGGTAACGGTCAGCTTTGATGCTACTTCATCGAGGAAACTGTGTCCAACGCCCGTCTTAAATGTGATTCCGTTCTCATGCAAAAAATAAAAGATTCTTTTGGCCATGGAATGCGTCATCTGACTTTTGTTGTAACATTTAAACTTCTTTCGAATCTTCGCAATGAGGATTTCTTCTCTTTTGACGTCTTCCCGATTCTCATCAAGAAGCTCACCGATATGATTGTAGTTCATGGCAGTCTCCGCATTTCCATTTTAAAAGACCAAGTCCGAAGACTTGGTCTCTAAACTTAATTCAATATTTTATACATCAGCGTTGTTTTCTGCAACCTTTTCAGCTCTATCTTTTACTTCCTTCTCCTGAACATCGGAAGGTGCCTGCTCGTATCTTGAGAAAGCATACTCGTAATCGCCGCGTCCACCGGTCATGGAACGAAGTACCGTACAATAGCCAAACAGACAGGACATCGGAATATCTGCTTCAATTACAGTCTTGCCATCCGTTGAAGGATTCATTCCGAGAACTCTTCCTCGTCTCTTGTTAAGGTCACCCATAACATCACCCGTGTAGCTATCGGGAACAGTTACCTTTAAGTTGCAGATGGGCTCAAGTAAAACAGGTCCGGCTTCCATGAAGCCCTTCTTAAATGCCTGGCTTGCAGCCATCTTGAATGCCATTTCGGAAGAATCTACAGGATGATAAGAACCATCATAAAGTACGGCCTTAACACCTACAACAGGATATGCAGCCAAAGGTCCCGACAATACGGACTCCTGAATACCCTTCTCTACTGCGGGATAATAGTTCTTGGGAACGCTGCCGCCGACAACTGTCTGTTCAAATACATAAGGAGTTTCAACATCCCCCGAGGGTTCAAAGGTCATCTTTACATGACCGTACTGACCGTGTCCACCGGACTGTTTCTTGTATTTGTACTCAACATCGGACTTCTTCTTAATCGTTTCACGATAAGCAACCTTGGGTTCGGAAAGAAGGATTTCTACCTTGTATTCATTCAGCAAACGACTTGCAATAACTTCGATATGCTGATCACCCATACCGTAAAGTAAGCTCTGCTTATTCTCGGCATCATTTACAACCTTCATGGTAAGATCTTCATGCCCCATCTTCTGAAGTGCCTGAGCTACCTTGTCAATCTCGCCTTTGTCTTTAACTTTATAACGCATGTAAGTATAAGGAGTGGAAAGTTCAGCCTTACCATATTGAATGGTAACTGCTTTAGTGGAAAGCGTATTGCCGGTTCTTGCAGCGGTAAGCTTGGCAATCGCACCGATATCACCTGCATGCAATTCCTTTACTTCCGTTACTTTATTACCACAAATTACATAAAGCTTGTTTACTTTCTCCTCGATATCCTTATCTTTATTGTAGATTACATCATCACATTTGAATACACCGGAGCAAACCTTGATCAGCGAGTATTTACCGATAAACGGATCAACAATCGTCTTAAAGATATATGCGGTCTTAGGTTTTGAGAAATCGTAATTGGCCTCAAAGAGTTCATTGGTCTTCACATTGACGCCGGCCAATTTGTGGCTCTCAGGACTGGGTAAATATTTCAAAATGTCATCCAGTAAGGTATAAATACCCTGGCATAATATATTGGAGCCCATGGAAACAGGAATGATTGCTCCATCGTCCACACTGACTCTTAATGCGGAACGAATCTCCTCTTCTGAGAAAGTATCTCCGCTAAAGTAGCGATCCATCATGGTCTCACTTGTTTCAGCAACGGCTTCGAGTAAGGAATCACGATAATTGGTAAGGTACTCCTGGCAATAATCGGGAATTGCGGATTCAACAACCTCCTTGCCCTGCCAGCGGAAGCCTTTCTCGCTGACTACGTTAACATATCCGACGAATTTCTCCTGCTCTCGGATAGGGAAATGGAACGGAGCAATTTTGTTACCGTATCTTTCCTTCAAATCCTCGATAACTTTACGGAAGCTGGCATTGTCCACATCCATATCGGTGACAAAAAACATTCTGGGAAGTTTGTTCTTCTCGCAGATCTCCCAAGCCTTCTCGGTACCTACCTGAATTCCGTCTTTACCGGAGACAACAATAATAGCTGCATCAGCCGCACTTACTGCTTCCTCCACTTCACCGATAAAATCGAAATATCCGGGTGTATCAAGAATATTAATCTTCATACCGTTCCATTCAATCGGAACGACGGAAGTAGAAATACTAATCTGTCTCTTCTGTTCCTCTTTACCATAATCACTAACCGTATTCATGTCGGATACTTTACCCATACGTGAAGTAATACCGGAAAGATAAGCCATAGCTTCAACAAGGCTGGTCTTACCGGCACCACTGTGGCCCAGCAAAACGACATTACGGATTTTCTCAGTACTGTAAATATTCATTTCTATTCCTCCGATACAATCGATTTGAGAATAAATCTCATGGGTAAATTTTACCAAAGAATGCCTTCTTTTACAAGTTCTATTGTTGAATATGTACAAAGCATACATCGAATTACTCAAATTCATTCCTTCTATTAACAATAAAAAAGCACAGCGGAAATCCGTTGTGCTTTCATAGTCTGTACTATTAATTATTATTTGATAACACGTACTCTGTAAACGCCATCAATTGCCTTAAGCTGAGCAACTAATTCCTCGGTTACGGGATTCTCAGTATCCATCATGGTGTAAGCAACTTCGCCCTTACTCTTGTTAACCATATTGGCAATGTTGATACCGATGTTTCCGAAAATACCGGAGAACTGTGTAATCATGTTGGCAATATTCTTATGGAAGATTGCAACACGTCCTGCGGACTCGCAAACGCCCAAATCACAGTTCGGATAGTTAACGGAGTTCTTGATATTACCATTCTCAAGATAATCTCTCATCTCCTTAACTGCCATTACAGCACAGTTATCTTCGGATTCCTCGGTGGATGCGCCAAGATGAGGAATTACGATGCAGTTCTTATGACCTGCAGTCAGGCTGTTCGGGAAGTCGGAAACATACTTTCTAACCTTGCCTGCATCAATAGCCTGAAGCATTGCCTTCTCATCGCACAGAAGATCTCTTGCAAAGTTCAGTACAATAACGCCGTCTTTCATCATGTTGATGGCATCTGCATTGATGTAGTTCTTGGTAGCCTCCATAAGAGGAACATGAATGGTAATGTAATCACATTCTCTGTAGATATCTTCAATGTTCTTAACATGCTTAATATCACGGCTTAAGCTCCAGGCTGCGTCTACGGAGATGTAAGGATCGTATCCGTAAACTTCCATGCCCAAATGCTTTGCACAGTTGGCAAGTTTAACACCGATTGCACCCAGACCAATAATACCAAGCTTCTTGCCTTCGATTTCGGTTCCTGCGAAGTTCTTTTTCTCCTTCTCAGCGGTCTTGGCAATGTTCTCATCACCGGCATTCTCTTTAACCCAGTTGATACCGCCCACTACATCACGGCTTGCAAGAAGTAAACCGGCAATAACAAGTTCCTTAACACCATTTGCATTGGCACCGGGAGTATTGAATACTACTACGCCCTGCTCAGCCAGCTTATCAAGAGGGATATTGTTTACTCCGGCACCTGCTCTTGCTACGCAAAGGAGATTGTTGGAAAATTCCATATCGTGCATAACGGCACTTCTTACCAAAATACCCTCTGCCTCATTCACATCATCAACTTTCATATAATCAATCGTGAAGTTGTTGGTACCAACTGCAGCGATTGGATTCAAGCAATAATACTTAAACATTATGCGTTCTCCTCTTCATACTTTTTAAGAAATTCAACGAGGGCAATAACACCTTCGATGGGCATTGCATTGTATATGGAAGCTCTAAGTCCACCAACACTCTTATGACCCTTTAAGTTATCAAAACCGGCAGCCTTGGTTGCAGCAACAACAGCTGCATCAGACTCAGCACTTGCGGTGACAAAAGGAACATTCATAAGGGAACGATACTCTTTCTGAACGGTACCGTTGAACATCTTGGAAGAATCAAGAAAATCATAAAGAATTGCTGCTTTCTTTTTGTTGATTTCGTTCATTGCTTCAAGGCCGCCCAAGTTAAGAAGGTATTTGAATACCTTACCACATACGTAGATTGCCCAGCAGTTCGGTGTGTTGTACATGGAACCGTTGGATGCATGGGTATCATAACGTAAATATACGGGGACATCAGCCTTAACATCCTCACGGATTAAGTCCTCGCGAATAATAACGATGGACAAACCGGCAGGACCGATGTTCTTCTGAACACCACCGTAGATAATACCGTAATCACTTACATTGCAAGGCTTGCTTAAGAACATGGAGGACTGATCTGCTACCAAAATCTTGCCTTTTGTGTTGGGAAGCTTCTGGTAAGTAGTACCATGAATGGTCTCATTCTCACAAATGTATACATAATCCGCATCATCATCAATCGGAAGATCGGAGCAATCCGGAATATAGCTGTAGTTTTTGTCCTCGGAAGTAGCAATTACGTTTACTTTGCCGAATTTCTTGGCTTCCGTAGCTGCTTTCTTGGACCATGCACCGGTAACGATATAATCAAAAACACCATTCTTGCAAAGATTCATAGGAATCATAGAGAACTGAAGTGTTGCACCGCCCTGGATAAACAGAACCTTGTAATTATCAGGAATCCCCATCAATTTTCTAAGGTCAGCTTCTGCTTCGTCAATGATCTGCTGATAAACTTTAGATCGATGTGACATCTCCATAACGGACATGCCACTTCCCTTATAATCAAGAAGTTCGGCCTGGATTTCTTCCAATACAGGTAAAGGCATCATAGCCGGTCCTGCTGAAAAATTAAATACTCTGGACATTTTACTTCTCCTCCTAATTTAAATTATTAAAATGCATTGTATTATCTGGAATATAGTTCGTCAATAATAAATATGGTTTTTGGCGAAAATATCAGATTTCGTTATAAATAATTACCGGCATGTTCACATAGCAGGCATCAAAAATCTCGCCCATAACATCCGAAGGTACATTTATGCAACCGTGTGAACCGTTCTCTAAGTATTCGTCGCCGCCGAACGTATCGCGCCAGGAGGCATCATGTATGCCGTAACTGCCAAATATGGGCATCCAGTAATCCACATGTGAAGAATAACCGTTGCCCTTTAAGGTAACATTTTGGGCTTTCTCAGAAATGTAATAAACGCCTTCTATCGTGTCTTTGTTTAAGTTCATATCACCGGACACAATATCCGTATCCAAAACACATTCATTGTTCTTAATAAGGTAAAGATGCTGGTCAGGAATGCTGACTTCCACATAGTCGGGACCGATATCATTAAGTCCTTTGATGAATGAGGATGTGTATTCGGCCACATATTCCATAGCATCCGTCTTGCCGATATTGTCGGTTATGAATTCTTTTAATGCTTCCGCATTCACTACATTTCCATAATTGCCGGGCAAAAGCTCAATCGTATTGCCATTCTGTGCTTTGAACACGCGATGCGAATCAAGGGTCGAATATTTGGAAACGAGCTGCTCCGCATACTCTCTGACCTTGGCTTTATCAAGGCAGATCTTCTCCTGCCGGTCAAAGGTGGGAAGTCCGTCCGCATCCTTTACGGAAAGATCTCCAAGCATTTTATAATCGATTATCTCGCAATCATCACCGAAATAAATGACCTGACGGTAATCCTTATATTTCTCCAGCATATAGAAGCAGTTCATATATCCCACTTCTGCCAAAGAATAATCCTGGTTCGTAAATAGCTTCTGTCCTGTTTCACTTGCTAAGTCAAGCTTATAGACTCCGTCCTTAAGCTGCTTGCAAACCTGCTCCAAAATCATATAGTAATCAAGGCGGTTCCGTTTTCCGTCGGTAAGGACATAGCCCTCCTCCGTGTTCGAAAGCGTAACTTCCGCCGGTATGCTGAATTCGTCTTGGAACAGTTCCTGAATCTTCTGACTTACAAGTTCGGAATTGAAACTGATTTCCGGACTGACGGGATGTGGCTTCTTCTTAAACAGATCAACGGGCCAGACTAAGCCGGTACTGTTTAAGTAGCTTTGCATTCCCTGTCCGTAATACGCTTTTGCATCTATATCGTCTGAGGTGAAAGAATATACCTCACCATCCGCTTTCGTTATCTCAAAAGTGAAGCCGTTATAATGATCGACTAAGGCTTCATTGGCCTGTTCGAGCGTCATACCGCCGATATAGACATCATTTACGAAGGTACCTGCAGCAATTCTGTTTTTATAGTAGAAGGCAAGCAAAAAATAAACTGCCGCCAGATATACAATACATAATAGAATTACTACACTTTTTTTCTTCATAGAGTACCCTTAATTGTTTTTCTTTTTCAGATCTTCTTCATCAAATGCATCGGAAATAGCTGCACCTGCAGGAACCATCGGGAATACACTTTCATCATGATCGATTACGACTTCAATTACGGTAGGTCCGTCATAATTCAGTGCATTTTTGATTGCCGCATCCACTTCATCACATTTCGTGACACGGATTGCATTGCAACCAAACCCTTCTGCTATTTTAACAAAATCTACTTTATCTTCAAGTACTGTTTGTGAATATCTGTGATCGTAGAATAAAGTCTGCCACTGACGCACCATTCCGAGCACATGATTATTGATTACAATCTCAATAATCGGAATATTGTATCTGGATGCGGTTGCAAGTTCCTGAATATTCATTCTGAAGCAGCCATCCCCAGCTATATTAACACAAATGCAGTCGGGATTGCCAACTTTCGCACCGATACATGCACCGAGTCCGTATCCCATGGTTCCAAGTCCGCCGCTGGTTAAGAAAGTACGGGGATTTGTAAACTTATAGTATTGTGCGGTCCACATCTGATGCTGGCCCACATCGGTTGAAACAATGGCTTTTCCTTCCGTTAATGCATCGAGTCTTTCGATTACATACGGGCAGGTCAGTTTGTCTTTGGCAACGCGAAGCGGGAACTGCTCCTTTAGTTCACGAATATGCTCAAGCCATTCGGCATGATTCTGCTGCGTTAATAAAGCATTTATCTTACCAAGTACTTCCTTCAAATCGCCGACAGCCGATAAGGTGCAATGAACATTCTTGTTAATCTCGGCAGCATCCACGTCAATATGAATGACCTTGGCCTTGGAAGCAAACTTTTTGGTATTACCGGTAACACGGTCAGAGAATCTGGCGCCTAAAGCAATCAGAAGATCGCAGTCCGAAACTCCGAGGTTTGAAGTCTTTGTACCGTGCATACCGATCATGCCTGTGTACTTGTCGTCATAAGCATCAAAGCCGCCCTTACCCATCAGAGTATCGCACACAGGAGCATCTGCAAGACGGGCGAATTCCTTCACTTCTTTACTTGCACCGCTTAAAATTACACCGCCACCGATGTAAATATAGGGCTTTTTGGACTTACTGATAAGGTCAACAATCGCCTTTATATCTTCATCCGTATACTTGCTGACCGTTTCAATCTTCTTGGGTTCTTCCGGTTTAAATTCACACTTGGCAGCGGTTACATCCTTGGTAACATCGACAAGCACAGGGCCGGGACGACCGCTCTTTGCGATATAGAAGGCCTTACGAATGGTGGAAGCAAGTTCCTTGACATCCTTTACAATATAGCCATGCTTTGTTATGGGCATGGTAACACCTGCGATATCAACTTCCTGGAAAGTATCCTTACCAAGAAGAGGAAGAACTACATTGGCCGTGATTGCAACCATCGGGATGCTGTCCATATATGCGGTAGCTATACCGGTAACAAGATTTGTGGCACCCGGTCCGCTCGTTGCCATGCAGACTCCGACCTTGCCCGTTGATCTTGCATAACCGTCGGCAGCATGAGCTGCACCCTGCTCGTGACTCGTAAGCACATGGCGGATGGAATCCTGGTTCTTATATAATTCATCGTACAAATTTAGGATGGTTCCTCCGGGATAACCGAATACGGTGTCAACTCCCTGCTCTTTTAAACATTCTATGATAATCTGTGATCCGTTCAGTAACATATCTATTCTCCAAAAAATTATTTAACTTCAAGAATCGCGCCTCTGTTTGCACCCTGTACAAGCTTCTCATATCTTGCGAGATAGCCGGTTGTAACCTTGGGCTGACGAGGCTTCCAATCAGCTTTTCTTTGAGCCAGAGTCGCATCATCAACCAAAAGTGACAATGTGTGATTCGGGATATCCACTAAAATACGATCTCCTTCTTCGACCAAAGCAATCGGGCCGCCCTGAGCTGCTTCGGGGCAAACATGTCCAATGGAGGCTCCTCTGGAGGCACCGGAAAAGCGTCCGTCTGTAATAAGTGCTACCGTTGAGCCAAGACCCATTCCGGCGATTGCTGAGGTAGGATTCAACATCTCTCGCATTCCGGGGCCACCCTTCGGTCCCTCATAACGAATTACGACTACATCACCTTCCACAATCTTGCCACCTGTAATAGCCTTAATCGCATCTTCCTCACAGTCGAAGACTCTTGCAGGGCCTTCATGTACCATCATTTCAGGTACAACAGCACTCTGCTTAACTACAGAACCTTCCGGTGCAAGATTGCCCTTAAGTACGGCAATACCGCCCTGAGCCATATAAGGATTATCAATATCACGAATAACTTCTGTGTTTTTGTTTACGGCATTCTCAATGTTCTCTCCCATGGTCTTGCCGGTTACTGTCATAACATCGAGTTTAAGCAGGTTCTTTTTGCTGAGTTCTTTCATAACCGCATATACACCGCCTGCTTCATTAAGGTCCTCCATATAAGTAGGACCGGCAGGAGCCAAATGGCAAAGATTCGGTGTAATCTTAGAAAATTCATTGGCAAGATCCAAGTTGATTTCAACACCGGCTTCATGCGCAATCGCAGGTAAATGAAGCATGGAGTTCGTGGAACAGCCGAGTGCCATATCAATCTTTAGTGCATTATAGAATGCATCCTCGGTCATAATGTCACGAGGGCAAATATTCTTCTCAACGAGTTCCATAATCTGCATACCTGCATGCTTGGCAAGGCGTAATCTTTCGGAATATACCGCAGGAATGGTTCCGTTGCCTCTAAGTCCCATACCGAGTGCTTCCGTTAAGCAGTTCATGGAATTGGCAGTATACATACCGGAGCAGGAACCGCAGGTAGGACATACATTCTCCTCGAATTCCTTTAAATCTTCCATGGTCATTTTGCCGGCTGCAACCGAGCCTACTGCTTCAAACATGGAGGAAAGGCTTCGTTTTTGGCCCTTCACATGGCCTGCAAGCATAGGACCGCCGGAGACAAAAATCGTAGGGATATTGACACGGGCAGCAGCCATAAGAAGGCCGGGAACGTTCTTGTCGCAGTTCGGAATCATTACAAGACCGTCAAAGCCATGTGCCATAGCCATACATTCCGTAGAATCGCAAATCAAATCACGAGTTACCAAAGAGTACTTCATTCCGATATGACCCATTGCAATGCCGTCGCAAACTGCAATGGCGGGGAACATAACCGGAGTACCGCCTGCCATTGCAACGCCCATCTTTACGGCCTCTGCAATCTTGTCAAGGTTCATATGTCCTGGTACGATTTCATTATAAGAGCATACAATACCGATTAACGGTCTGTTTCTTTCTTCCTCCGTATAACCCAGAGCATTAAATAAGCTTCTGTGGGGTGCCTGTGAAACTCCTGTCTTAACACTGTCACTTCTCATTCTGATCACCATGCTTTCTGTATAGTTTATTTACTGAATAGCGTTTGCTATTAAATCTCCCATTTCGGTACAGCCGACTTTGTTCATGCCGTCGGACATAATGTCCTGTGTCCTGTAACCGTTTCTGAGTACGGTATGAACGGCATCTTCAATTGCCTTGGCTTCTTTATCCAGATCAAATGAATATTTAAGAAGCATGGACGCCGAAAGAATCGTTGCGATTGGATTGGCAATATCCATACCTGCGATATCCGGTGCGCTTCCGTGGCTGGGCTCATAAAGTCCGAATTTGGTTTCGTTTAAGGATGCACTGGCCAGCATACCGATAGAGCCGGTAACCATACTTGCTTCATCGGATAAAATGTCACCGAACATATTCTCAGTCAAAATAACATCAAACTGCGTAGGGTCTTTTACAAGCTGCATTGCACAATTGTCAACCAGCATATGTTCAAGGGTAACATCCTCGTAATCTTTTGCAACCTCATTGACTACTTTACGCCATAATCTGGAAGAATCAAGTACATTTGCCTTATCCACGCTAATTACTTTCTTATTTCTCTTTCTGGCAATATCAAATGCCTTAATGGCAATTCTTCTTATCTCTTTTTCTGAATAAGTAAGTGTATCGATTGCTGTCAGTTCTCCGTTAATCTCCTCGGTTCGTCTTTCGCCAAAGTAAAGACCGCCTGTAAGTTCACGCATGATCAGCATATCAAAACCCTTGTCTGCCGTCTCCTTTTTAAGCGGACATGCATCTGCAAGCTCTTCGTATAACACGGCAGGACGTAAATTGGCAAAAAGACCAAGTGCCTTTCGAATTTTAAGAAGGCCTGCCTCCGGGCGCTTTGACGGCTCAAGTTTATACCAGGGGGAAGTGGATGTATTGCCTCCGATTGAACCCATCAGGACTGCATCTGCGTTCTTAGCTTTCTCGATGGTTTCATCCGTTAAAGGGACTCCGTAAACATCAATGGAAGCTCCACCCATCAAAACATCTTCATATGAAATCTCATGGCCATAGACCAAAGCTACCTTATCCAATACCTTCTTGGCCTGTGCCACAATTTCAGGACCGATTCCGTCACCGGGAATACATACCAAATTTATCTTCATGACAATCTCCTATATATTGTATAATTTTTATGATTATAACATCTCGTTATATTTCTTTCAACCGTTATAACGAATATTTATTGCCAGTTATATATCTCACATCCCCGATTCGTATGCATTAAAAAAGAGCACTTTCGTGCTCCTTTTCTTATTCGGGTTTCTCAACCTGTGTAATTGCACTCTTCTGCATCGGAATACGGCAATTCTTGTTATTACCAAATTCAACGATTACGGTATCATCATCACAAACATCGATGACTGTGCCATAGAATCCGGAAGTGGTCAGTACGCTGTCGCCTGCTTCCAAAGTGGAAAGAAGGGCTGCCATACGCTTTTGTTCCTTTTTCTGAGGTCTGAAAATAATGAAGTACATAGCGATAAAAATAATTGCAAGATAACCTACCGTAATTAAGATAGATCCCCAACCGCCCTGCTGAGCTCCGGGATTTTGAGTTAACATTAACATAGTGTTCCTCCTAAAAAATAATACTATTTGATATTACACAATAACCTTATAAATGACAAGCATTATCAATCGCTTACGAATAAACTTAATGTTTCTTTCATAAAGTCATTGTATCTGTGTTCGTCAATTGCCGTACGAATCTGTTCCATCAGATGATTGTAATAGTAAAGGTTATGAAGCACACACAATCGCATGCCGAGCATTTCCTGTGCTTTTAACAGATGTCTGATATAAGCACGCGAATACCTGCGGCAGGCAGGGCACATACAACCCTCTTCAATCGGTCTTGCATCAAGCTCATACTGCTTGTTAAACAAATTCAGCTTGCCGAACTTCGTATATACATGACCGTGGCGACCGTTTCTGGAAGGATAAACGCAGTCAAAGAAATCAACCCCTCGACTGACTGCCTCCAAAATATTGGAGGGTGTTCCCACGCCCATCAGATAAACGGGTTTGTTCTTGGGAAGATGCGGAACCGTAACATCCAAAATGTGATACATTTCTTCATGCGATTCTCCGACGGCCAGACCGCCTACTGCATATCCGGGTAGGTCGAGCTCGGCGATTTCCTCTGCATGCTCAATTCGGATATCATCGTAAACAGCCCCCTGATTGATGCCAAAAAGTAACTGTTCCTTATTAATGGTCGTTTCAAGACTGTTAAGGCGTGCCATCTCATCCTTGCAACGCTTTAGCCACCTTGTAGTTCTGTCTACGCTCTTTCTTACATATTCATATTCCGCCTTACTGGGAGGGCATTCATCGAATGCCATGGCAATGGTCGATGCCAGATTTGATTGAATCTGCATGCTTTCCTCGGGGCCCATGAATATCTTGTGTCCGTCAATATGCGAATTGAAATAAACGCCTTCCTCTGTAATTTTACGAAGACCTGCCAGTGAAAATACCTGAAAACCGCCCGAATCGGTCAGGATGGGCTTATTCCAGTTCATGAATTTGTGAAGCCCGCCGAATTCGTGTATTAATTTGTCTCCGGTTCTTACATGCAAATGGTAAGTATTGGAAAGCTCCACCTGCGTACCGATTCCCTCAAGGTCCTCGGTGGATACTGCGCCTTTAATTGCACCGACCGTTCCTACATTCATAAAAACAGGAGTCTCTATGGTGCCGTGTACGGTTTCCATGTGAGCATGCTTGGCCATGCCGTCTGTTGCTACGATTTCATATTTCATAATTTATTCCAATTCGTCCAAAAATTCTTCTAATGTAAGGTCATTCTCCATTATAATCGTCGCTGCTTCCACGCCGACATAACGGAAATGCCACGGTTCATAATTAATGCCTGTAATATATTCTTTGTCCTTAGGGTACCTGATAATAAAGCCGTACTCTTTACAATGTTCTCTGAGCCACTTGCCTGCCTCCGTATCACCAAAAGCGGCAACAAGATTTTGGAAATAATCACAGGTGATATCAAAAGCAAGTCCGATCTGATGTTCGGAAGCACCAGGTAAAGTAACGGTCCTGCTTCCAATCTCGCAAGCCTCCAAGTAGGAATAGCCCATACCCATGTACTTATCAAGCTTTCTGTTAAAAAGGATTACCTGCAGGTTATAGTCTCGATACGGGGAATTGATTACAAGATTGATTTTGTCCTCTTTGGCCGCCTTAATCATCGCAAGCACATTGTCAACAATTCTCTCGTCGCACTGCAAACCGCCGTACAGATTTCCCAAAGTAAACTCGTAATCATCGGGTACCGGATGCTGCTTATTGATAAGCAAAAGTCGCCAGTCGTTTTTGTCTATTTCATAATCTTCATCGATTTTTATAATACGATTCTCATTCTCTGCCAAAATGGAATCGCCGGAATAGGTTTCGGAAGGAGCAAGGTCCGATTCAAGCGAATCCGGAATGACTTCGTCTGCACTGTAAACCTCTATATCATCAATGATGATTTCCTCTATATCTTCGTTCTTAAGGACATCCGTAAGCGGATCCTCGGTAGTCGTTTCAACCGGCTTATAAATAGCAACCGGCAGCTCATTTTTGACCGCAACCGGTTCCTCCGTTTTTACTTCTTCTATTTCTATGGCACTGTCAATCTCAGTAAAGCTGGTGGACAGGACAAAGAACACAATACAGCAGACACCGGTCATGATTCTGATTACATTGCCAGATAGGAACATGCCGATTCCCCAAAATAAGCGTGCAAAAAACAAAGCTGTAAAGGCAAGTCCCCTGCAGACTTTGTTTTTGGAAGCGAATTTCTTTAGTTTCTTGCGTACTCTTTCGTACCAGTTGTCGTTCATTTTGTAATCCGTATTACTTCAATCTATGGAAAATAATGCAATTCGGTTTCTCAAGCTTCATCGGCTTGCCATTAAGTACAATAAGTCCTCTCTCAAGATCAAGGTTGAAAAAGCTCAAAGTATTGGACTCATGATTCAGAGAAACAAGATGCTTATTGTCCGGGAATATGGCAGCATCCTTCGGATAATCGCCGCTGATGGGGAGGCAGAAAATCTTGCGAAGCGTGCCATCCTCTTTCATGATTTCATAGACGATTACGCTGTTATCTCCGGCATTGGCACTTAAAAGATAATGATAATCGGTGGACAACTTAAGCGTTGTGGCAGCAGTCATGGATGCATGATACTCATTCAGAGTGGAAATATTCTGGATTTTCTCAAAGACAGGCTGCTCGCCGTTCAGCTTATAGGAATAAGCATCAATATAATCTTTATTCTGATGAACGATATAAATGAATTTACCGTTCTTGGAAATCTTTAACTGCTTCGGTCCCGATTCCATTTCGGAATGAAGAACATCAACCAGTTTCAGCTTGCCGGTTTCCGCATTCAGTTTGTACACATATATGTGGTCCAGTCCGTTGTCAACAACAAGCAGGAACTGATTGTCACGTGTCATTTTGGCACAACAGATATGCGGCATGGAATTCTTCTCGGAAATAATGCCGAGGCCCTTGTCGTAGATTTCCTCGCAAATATCTCCTACCGTTCCGTCCTCTTCTATGTGAAGTACCGTCAGCTTGCCGTCATGATATCCGGTGACAAAAAGAAAGGAATCCGTATAGTCCGTAGAAATATAACATCCTCTCATGCCGTTAATCGACGAAAGCTTCTTAAACTCCAGGTCCCCGTCTTCCAGGATTTTGTAGGTTTCAACTCCCAGGTCCGTAATGGAATATAAGAATTCCTTGTTGTGAGATATTGTAATATAGGAGGAATTGGTTATTTCGACTTCTCTTTTGGGTATCAAAAGACCATTCTTCATATCCACATCAAAGATACGGATTCCATGCTTATCCTGCATGGTATAGGAAGAAATATAAGCTACATATTTACCTGACGCCATACTCACACCTCACAAATTGAACTAGCGGATTTTCTCCGGGAAACCAACCTTCTTCTGAACCTTTCTTAAGGTCTTCTGTGCGTAATAATTCGCTTTCTCGGCATTGTTCTTGATTACGCTGTCGATAAAGTCTTTATTTTTCTGCAAATCATAGTAACGATCCTGTACAGGCTTAAGCATGGAAGCAACTGCTTCACCAACTGCAAGCTTAAAATCTCCATAGCCGAAGCCGTCAAACTCTTTGACAACTTCCTCGGGAGTCTTTCCTGTACAAGCACTGTAAATGTCAATAAGGTTACGAATACCGGGCTGTTCCTCCGTATAACGGATGCAGGCCTCGGAATCGGTAACGGCTCTCTTAAACTTACGGATGATGGTATCCGGGTCATCCATCAGGTAGATGCTGGCATTGGGATTCTCGTCCGACTTAGACATCTTTTTGGTGGGCTCCTGTAAGGACATAATCTTGGCGCCTACCTTGCCAACATAAGGCTCGGGGATCGTAAATACATCGCCGTAAATCGCATTGAAACGTTCTGCAATATCTCTCGTGATTTCAAGGTGCTGAAGCTGGTCCTTACCTACGGGAACCACATCCGCCTGATATAACAGGATATCGGCAGCCATCAGAACGGGATAGGTAAAAAGTCCGGCGTTGATGTTATCGGCATGTTTCTGGCTCTTGTCCTTAAACTGGGTCATACGATTTAATTCACCCATATAAGTAAAGCAATTGAGAATCCAGGAAAGCTCTGCATGACCGGATACATGGGACTGATAATAGATGCAGTTCTTCTCCGGATCAAGTCCTGCGGCAATATAAAGGGTAAGCAGATTTCTTGCACGCTTTCTAAGCTCTGCAGGATCCTGACGAACCGTAATGGAATGTAAATCCACGACGGAATAAAAACACTCGTATTCATTGCTCAAATCAAGCCAGTTCTTTAATGCTCCCAGGTAATTTCCAAGCTGCAGTGTACCGGTTGCCTGCATACCGCTGAAAAGCACTTTCTTACCATCTATCATGTTTTGTTCCTCCAAATATTCTTAATGTAATCTAACAAATTATTATACAATTATATCTAAGATTGTGTCAATTAATCGTATATCAGTATGCAGCTTGATCTTGGACGTAAAACAAGCGTCTGGTCTTTCATCATGGCACCGTCCCTGTGTATTCCACCGGCAAACCTAAAATGTCCCGCCTTAATCAGGGATGGCAGGCTTATCTGCGCACTCTTCCATCCGAAATTATACGCTACCAAAACGGTATTGCCTGCATCCGAATACAACATTCCTATGCTGTATTCATCGCCACTTCCGATACAGAAACTGCGTTTTGAATGGAAAGAAAGATCCGGATTGGTTTTATCAATCGCATTAAACAGTGCATAATCCTCATCGGCATTCCATAACTTAAGGGAAGTACGCAATTGCATGAGCCTAATGAATTCCTTCAGGGTATCCGATTGTATTTTTCCAAAGTTCCAGTCGAAATAGGAAATAGCATTGTCCTGACAGTACGGATTGTTATTGCCCTTTTGCGAACGTCTTACTTCATCTCCCATCATAAGATAAATCATACCGCGATTCATAAGAAGCATCTTCTGTATGTTATGAATCTGCTTCATGCGAAGATAATTGACGTGCGTATCCTCGGTTTCGCCCTCCTCGCCGCAGTTCCACGAACAGTTGTAGTCCTCGCCGTCGCGGTTCAATTCCCCGTTCGCTTCGTTGTGCTTACGGTTATAGGTAACAAGATCGTTCATTGTGAACCCATCATGCGATGTTATATAAACGCTCCTCGGATAATCAATCACGGGAGTTCTGCAAAAAGCAATATAGTCCTGAAGACTGCCTGCATCGGATTTCAGCACACACCTTAATGTATTTCTGTCTTCAAGATTCAATATGGCAATTCGTTCCTTCAAAAGAGGATCCTTGCCCGTCAGGGAGTAATACCGCTCCTTGGAGAAATCGTTCAGAATCAATATCGTATTTTGAAGGATGGCATCGCCCGCAAAAAGTTCCGGCACATTCGAATTGCCATAGATATGGAACCCGTCCACGCCGTAATAAAGTACGTAAAAATGTAATACTTCCCGAATATAGGAAAGAGGTACCGATTCCGGAAAATACAGTTGCATAACAAGCTTCATCCGTGCTTTATGAAGTGCCTTACTAAGTTTCATGAAGCTTTCGGACGCAGATTCCCCTCCTGCATAAGCGGCTTTCGGAGCCATGTAAAACCCCGGTTTATATCCCCAGTAATTCACACTTTTTGTTTCTTTCCGTTCCGTATCAAAGCAATGTTTCATTGCAAAATCAATCGTCCGGACTCCGGGTTCATCTTCCTGCGACTTAAACTCATACGCCGGCATTAATTCAATGCAATTCACGGAAAGCTGCTTTAAGTAATCGAGTTTTTGGATGATTCCTTCAAAGGTACCGGCCTTCTCCTGCAAAGCTTCACAGGATGCCGTAAAGCCCTTTACATGAATGCAGTAGGTAACGAGATCCTTTACCTTAATCGTACTGCCCTGCGACTTATGACATTTAAGAGGAACAATCCGATTGAAATACTCGCTTCCCTCTTCCGTAAGCTCCTTTGTATAAGGATCGGCTACCGGCATATCGCCCTTAGACAGAACATATGCATAAGGCAAAACGTCGCAACAGTTTAGTTCGATTGTGACCGCTGCGATTCCGCCCTTGTAATCTTCCTTTTTGAGAGTTATTGAGAACAGACAGTCTGAAAGCACGAACGGCTTTTTATTTGCATAAAAAGAAAAACTGAGGTCCTCGGAATACATCGGATACCGTATAATCAGCTTATTTCCTTTACTGAACACACCTGTAAAGGCTGTATCATACATGATTTTGTTTTTCTTTATCTTAAATTCACACATATCAATATATTATCATATCATCTTATAAATTTGTGCAAAAAACTATAAAAAGCCACCTTGTTTTTGGGTCGTGTAAAAGATAAAATACACATATTAAATCCAAACGGAAATAATATAAAAACGGAGAATAACTATGGGCAAAAAGAAATCTAACGGATACGATGATGAAGAAATGACTGTCGATATCGTCCTGGATGACTGCACCGTTACCTGTGCGATTGTCACCATTTTGGAAGTGAACGGTCAGGACTACATTGCACTTATGCCGCTTGACGAAGACGGTAACAACGATGACGGCGAAGTATGGTTCTATCGTTATTTCGAGGATATGAAGGATCCGAACGCGGAACCCAGGATTGAGAATATTCCCGAAGAAAATGAGGAAGAATACGAAGCGGTTGAAGACGCCTTTGATGAATACTTAGACGGCGTTGAATTCGACGAAATCGTTGAAGAAGAGGACGAAGAATAATCCCCGTCCCCTTCATTTCAGTACTGTACACGATTTAAAAATCTATCAAAAGATACCTTAAAAGCTTCTGCAATGATGTTGATTTCATATGTGTCATTGCAGGGCTTTTGGGAATCCTCTTCCATCGGAATTTCAATACGCAATATGTATTCGTTTTCTTTTTGGCACAAAGAGAACAAATACGCATTCTGAAATTCCTTCATTACCTTATCATAGTCCTCTTCCTTTATGGTTTCATCCATAGTTTCATGAACAAGTCGATCCATTGCATCGTATTGTTTATATCCTTCCTTTACGATGGACTTAATGCGGCCTTTTTCAAACAGCAGTTCCGACGTATCTGCATAGCTGTCCGTGTAATTCTGATTCTGGGAATTGTATGCTTTGATAATCAGCGCCTCCGCTTCAATAAGGACATCCTCCCCGATCTTTACAAAATGCATGACACAATCATCAAAGCCAAGCTGCATAGGTTCATTTACCGATTCAAATTTCATGGGTTTTCGTTTCCTCCGACATATCTTCTATAAAATGTGAAACATCCGGTTTCCTTGAACTGTTTTTTATGTAATACAGGAACAAATTATGCCTGGCCCTTGTCAATGCCACATAAAACAACCTTCTCTCTTCCTCCATAATGGTCATGTTTCTTGATTTTTTAGGATAATTCCCCTCATTTACGTTAGGAAGAATCACCGCATCAAATTCGAGGCCCTTCGAAGCATGCGCCGTCAGAATGGAAACCGTATTGTATTCCGTATGATACACATAAATGGGAAGTCGCTCTTTGCTGCCTGAAATGATATGTTCAAGTTCATATTCATCTTTAAGGCCGGCTACGATTTCAAGAATCCGTTTCCGGAATTTAAGATTATCCGTGTTATAAAAACAGTCCAGGATTACGGCTGCGTCTAAAATCATATTCCCTTTTCTTACATACGCAAGAGCCCACAGAATCCCGGCGACCGTATCTTGAATGAACGGGCACTTGTAAGTATTCTCAAGGAGGGATAAGGGTTCAACCAAAGGCTCCCTCAGCATACTTCTGGTAACTTCCGGGATGTATTTAAGGCAAAAAAGGAGTTCTCTTCTGCTATGGTTCTGCGCGTATTGTAAAAAATGATAAATTAGTGAGAGCGCTTCCACTTCCTCCGTATTATAATATGAGGGCAGTTTTTCTTCAACAAGAGCCCTCACCTTTTCCTTTTCATAGTTCGTTCGGGTAAGGATTCCGATACTTCCCTTGAGTTCCTTTATAAGTGACAGAATATCCTCATACATAAAGTCCGAATTTTCAAATGAACGATACTGTATATCTCCCGGTTCGTTTGATACCGAATTCAGTTCCTTTTTTACCCTGTTTTGATTATTTTGAATAAGTCGCAGGGACGTTTTTACAATATTGCAGTCAGAGCGGTAGTTTTGATTTAAGTAATATTCCTTAACATTCCTAAAATCCTCTTTAAAGCCTAAAAGGCATTTATTGGCAGCACCGCGAAATGCATATATTGCCTGATCGTCATCCCCTACCACCATAATATTCCGATTCTCGTTCAGCATGAGTCTGATAATGTCATACTGTATGGGATTAATATCCTGAAACTCATCGATTAAGATATAACTGTATTTACTTCTAAGCTTTGCCTTAAGGTGCGCATTACTTCTTAGTTCATTAAGTAAAAGAAGCGCAAAATCATCATAATCGGCCTTTCCTGCTCTCTTCATTTCACTGTCAAATGCATCAAAATAAACAAGGAATTCCTCTTCTTCCATCATATCCTGATGAAAATCCCCCTGAAGATTCTTGTATCTTGAAACTTCATGAAGAAAGTCCTGTGCAAATTCCAGAAATTTCTCATGCGTATCAAATTGATTCATTCGATTAATTTTAAGTACAGCATCATAAAGGAGCTTCTGTTTGTCCCATTCCGTCGCAAAAGCCGAGTCTGAAAGGATATGAAACTCTTTTAATGATTTCAAAAAAAGTGCATGAAAAGTATAAACATGCTCAATCAATACTTCGTGTTTCTCAGAATGATAAAAAGGAAAACTTCGAATCCTGCCTCGCAGCTCATCACAGGAGGCTCTTGTAAAAGAAATGGTTAAGATTTCAGATGCATCGACGTGTAATACATCTGTCAGATAAAAGAGACGAGATAAAATGACTTTTGTTTTACCGCTTCCCGGCCCGGCTATTACGATAGCCGGGCCCAAAGGAGCAGTTACAGCTGCACGCTGATTATCATTCAGACTGTTAAGATAACTTTGCAATTGCTACCTTAATACGCTTTAAGCTTTCTTCCTTGCCAAGTACTTCCAGCATCTCGGTTGCACCGCAAGGCGTCATCTGCTTGCCGGAAAGAGCGGTTCTAAGGGGCCATAATACATAGCCGTTCTTGTAACCTTTCTCTGCTGCGAAAGCCTGTAATGCAGCATAAAGTGCGTCATTTGTATAGTCTGTCTCTTTTTCAAGAATCGGATATAATTCATTCAATACAGTAAGGGAAGATGAAATATCGGTCTTCATCTTCTTGTGCTCATACATAGCACTGTCATACTCGGGAACTTCCTTAAAGAAATCAACCAGATCTTTAATGTCTGAGAATAACTCAATTCTGGACTGTACCATAGCGGAAACCTTCTTGGAATCGAGATTCTCACCGATGGCATCTATAATATATTCTTTGGCCATGTCATAGAATGTATCGGGATCCATTCTCTTTAAGTACTCGCCGTTCATCCACTTCAGTTTTGTGAAGTCAAAAACCGCAGGACTCTTGCTGATATGTTTGTAATCGAACTCTTTGATGAGCTCATCCAATGTGAAGAACTCCTCATTGGACGCAGGACTCCATCCAAGCAATGCTACAAAGTTCAGAATGGCCTCGGGAAGGAAGCCCAAATCAATCAAATCCTCAAAGGAAGAATGACCGCAACGCTTGGAAAGCTTTTTGTGGTCCTCATCCATAATCAAAGGACAATGTACATAGGTAGGAATCTCCCATCCGAATGCTTCATACAAACGGTTGTATTTGGGTGTGGATGACAAATACTCATTACCACGTACAACATGAGTAATCTTCATAAGATGATCATCTACAACATTGGCAAAATTGTAGGTAGGGAAACCGTCTGACTTAATCAGGATCATATCATCGAGTTCCGCATTGTCTACCGTAATATCGCCGTAAATTGCATCCGTAAAGGTTGTGGTTCCTGTATTCGGATTATTCTGTCTGATTACAAAAGGCTTACCGGCTGCAAGATTGGCAGCTACTTCCTCTTTAGACAAAGACAAACAATGCTTATCGTAAACATTGATTTCCTTTCCTGCCACTACCCGGTTTAGGGTAGCCAGTCTCTCTTTGTCACAGAAACAATAATAAGCCTCACCTTTGTCAACAAGCTCTAAGGCATACTTCATATAAATTCCGGTCTTCTGACGATCGGACTGAACATAAGGGCCATAGCCCTTGTCCTTGTCAGGCCCCTCATCATGAATGAGACCTGCACGCGCCATGGTTCTGTAAATGATGTCAACGGCGCCCTCTACATAACGCTCCTGATCAGTATCCTCAATACGAAGAATAAAATCTCCGTCCTCATGCTTTGCAATAAGGTACTCGTAAAGAGCGGTTCTTAAATTTCCAACATGCATCTTTCCTGTAGGACTCGGTGCATATCTGGTACGAATCTTCATAATAATCTCCAACCATGCAATCCGGTATATTTAGCAGCTTCCCATTTAATAACCTGCTACGGATTGTCATTCATAATAAAAACTTAAATTTGATTTTAACACAGCCCATATGTCTACTCAATATGGATTCTTACATTTTGAAATCCATAAGGCTGCAGTTTAATACCTGTGCTTTGTATTCATTGATTAAGTATAAAGTATTCAAATCATCTGCAAAACACATATAGTACTCACCTGTGACTTCGTTCTTCTCACCAATCAGATAATCATAGGTACGGTCTTTTGTTTCAATCACAACTTCGATTTCGTTCTTGGTCAGACCGTAATCCTCAGCAGATGCATGAATCTCATCTTTATTCGTAGTAATCATCGTTGCTGCGGACATAACCTGCAATAAGGCATCGGAATTCAGTTGTACGGTATCATCCTTAGACCAGGTAAATTCTTTGGTTTCGCTGTTATATAAATATGTGTAGTTGCCAAAGACATTATCAATTCGAATACTTACTACATCACTCATGGGTACATCCACGAGCGTGGTTTCCTTGATACCGTCATCTGTCTTCGGTGATAAATCAATCTTGGTAACAATGATAAATAAAGCAACTACAACAACCAAAATGGCAAGCATGATATAAAGTGTCTTTTTCTGGTTCTGCATTATCTTCTCTTCCTTTTTACATAAATTACTATACCGGTCACAAGAATTGCTACCGGAATGATTACGGCTGTAACCAGAAGGAATACGAAGGGTAATCTTGCATCCACTACAAGGTATTCCATTGCAACACTCTTAACCGGTATGGAGGAAGAATAACCCGTAAGTTTGGAAATCATGGATGCGAACAGCTTATAGTTACCACCGGATACAAGACCATCATAAGCATCCAGCAAAAGGCTGGGGCTGGTTACCAGATACAAAATGGAGTGTGCTCCGCTGTCAAGGGATAAATCTGCCTTCATGGCAAGAGCAAATGCGCCGTAATTGTCGCCATCCTGCTGTGCCAGGGAGTTTCTGGTCGTATCGTTCATAACATCTACGGTATATGCATTGTTAGATGTTGTTACAAGTGCAATGTGCTCCACATTCGGAAGATTCACTGTGGAAATGGGCATACAGTCAGCCAGGAATACATGGAGGTTCTTCATTCCCTCCGTTGCATCTTCATAGGTAAGGTCCGGCAAGAGATATAATTTCTTATACTCTTCCGGCATTCCTTCCTGAGAAAGCATTCCGTTATAATGAGCTTCATCATTGTCAAGTACCAGGCAGTTCTTAACGGTAGAACCGTATTCTGCTAGGATCGAGTCAATGTTCGGTGTTTCATCCGCAATCGGGGCCATCGCCATAATAATATTGCCGCCCTTGTGAATATAGTCTATTACCTTCCGTGCATCATCCTCTGAATAATCTACCATAGCACTGTTGATGATCAAAAGGTCCGCATCCTCGGGAATAGTCTCCGTAGCAATCAGATTGATGGTTGATACATCAAAACAGGACTTTGTTAATGCACCTTCAAAATAAGAACTCAGCTCGCCTTCTCCATGGCCGGTAAGTACATAGGCTTTGTTAACTTTATCACTCAAAATGTACTGAACGGCAGAAGTCAGACAGCCTTCTATATCATAGCCGGTCACTGTCTGTTCATATCTGTAGGTTTCGGCATTAAAATGACCTTCCACCGTGAACATATTGGTATAGTTAATTACCTGTGTCTTACTGTCGTTATATACGATGATAGAACCCTTCTCGGGTGCGGTTTCCGTATACTGCTTATAGAACTTAGGATTAATGATGGGATCGACATATTCAACGGTGATATGTTCGTTTTGTTCATACTGTTTCAAAAATTCCACAACAATGCTGTCGTACGCTTCCTCGCTCGCTTCTAAGACAACCATATGAACATCCTGATCGAGATTCTTCAATAAATCCTTGGTCTCCGTAGCCAGCTTAAAGGTCTGGTTCGTTGATAAATCGAACGTTCTGTAAACATCGGGAATCTTGCTGACACCGATATTAAGAAGTAAAACAACAACTACTGCTATAACAATACTGGTAAGGGAATATGCACCAAATGTTAAATTTCTGGCTGATACGGTATATCTTCTCTTTTGAATAACCTGCGTTGCCAAAAACAACATAAGTGCAATAAAGCTTATGTAATAAACAATAGCTGAAATGCTTAAGTTTCCCGAGAAAAATTCGGACAAGCGGGATAGTCCGTCAAAGCAGGACAAAATACGTGCAAGGAACTTCACCTTGCCTTCTACCGCATTAATCAAAACGCTTGCAATGAAGGTAATAAACATTGCAAAGAAGGACAAAATCGTGCAGGCAATGGTATTCTCTACCAGGGTCGAAACTAAAAGACCGATGGCAAGGCACATACAACCGTAAAGGAAATAACCGAGTGTAATAATCAGGGATTCGGAAATATAAATCTTGCCAAAGAATCCGAGAATAAAGAAGTACACAAGCATCACAGCTACGGTGACTGCATAAACGGTAACAATGGCAAAATACTTACCAAGGACAATGTCCTTAATCTTTATGGGTGACGTAAGTAACAGCTGGTCCGTCTTGCTCTTTTTCTCCTCTGAGAATGCATGCATGGTCAGAATGGAAAAACATAACATCAAAAGCAACAGTCCCAAGGTAGAATTACCAAAGGTAACTTCCAAAGAACCGATGCGGGAATTCAATATATTGTATACCGAATAGATAAAGCCGAAATAAAGCAGAATAACTGCAAGGGTTATATATCCGATTACACTCGTAAATAAGGAGCGAATCTCTCGCTTATAGATTGCTAACATTATTCCATGCCTCCTTGTGCATCATTGTCGGTAAGTTCAATAAAGATATCCTCAAGGGAAACTTCCTTTACATTCATGGAAACAATAGGAAGTGAATGCTGAGCAAATGCAAAGAATATATTCTGGGACGGATCGGTATCTCCATCAAACGAAACACTAACCTTGAGAAGGCCTTCACGTTCACTGTTTGTAATGGCATCCACATTGATTCCGCCGATTTCGGAAAGGATATTCTGTACCATCTCGCTATCGCCGTTTGTCTCGAGTTCAAGGCACTTCTTATTGCCTACGTACTTCTGTAAGCCTTCCGGTGTATCAAGTGCAACCAGCTTACCTTTATTGATAATCATAATCTTGTCACAGACCGCACTGATTTCGGAAAGAATATGCGAGCTTAAAATTACGGTATGTTCACCCTTTAAGCCTTTGATAACTTCACGGATTTCAATAATCTGTTTCGGATCGAGGCCTACGGAAGGCTCATCCAGAATGATAACCGAAGGATTACCAAGGAGAGACTGAGCAAGTCCGACTCTCTGCTTATAACCCTTGGACAGATTCTTAATAAGGCGATTCTGAACATCAGAAAGCATGGTCTTCTGAATTGCATCCGAAATGTCAGCTGCTTTATCGGCCTTACTAATCTTCTTTAAATTGCAGACGAAATCAAGATACTCCATTACCGTCATATCCTGATAAAGGGGCGGCAGTTCGGGAAGATAACCGATCTGCTTTTTGGCCTCCGTGGTATCGTTCAAAATATCATATCCGTTAATGGAAACACTGCCTTCCGTCGCAGCAAGATATCCTGTCATCATATTCATCGTAGTACTCTTGCCGGCACCGTTCGGGCCTAAAAAGCCGTAAATGATGCCATCCTCTACGGTAAAGGTCAGGTGGTCTACCGCAGTATGATTGCCGTACTTTTTGGTTAAGTTCTTGACTTCAATCATGAAAATCACCAAGTCGGGATTCCAAAACAGAATACGCGACTTCCTTTCTGTTTATTAATGCTTACAAACAAATATTATACAAACATTGAAATATTATATCTTAATTGTGAAAAATTTGTGAGATATTTCATAAAAAAAGCAGGTAATCCTGCTTTTCTTCAGCTTATTGCTTGCCGGTAGAACCAAACCCGCCTCTGTCTGTGTCGGAAAGATGCTCGCATTCCACGAAATCAAGCTTGGGTTGATTCTCCATAATGCGGAATTGACATATTCTGTCATTCACATGCACTTCCGTATCGCGAATTGCAAGTACAGGCACAAACCACTGATCGTTATCTCCGCAGTAGGAACAGTCGATTACTCCCATATGATTGGTCTGAATAAGACCGTAGTTTTTGAAGGTGGAGCTTCTGGGAACAACATGAGCTTCATATCCTTCGGGGAGCTTCATGGCAACTCCCAAAGGAATCAGCTTGAATTCCCCCTTCTTAAGGACAACATCCTCAGCAGCACGTAAATCAATCCAGTCGGACTTGCCGTCAATATAGCGTAATTTCTCGATTTTGTCTGTAAAGTACTTAATTTCTATCTTTTGCATAATTCCTCACGTATTTCCTGACTATCTGTCATAATCGGGGCAGTGCAAAACGGGAACTGTGGGATCGGTCTTTTTAAGGGATGCCTGCACATCCACGACACGCTGATTTTTAGAGCCCTTCCACATCAGAGTCACATCACGAAGTTCCTGCTTGTACTCTCCGTCCACAAGCACATCCACATATTTCATAAGCGGGTACTGCCATACATTCTCCCAAACATCCCCTGTATACAGCCAGATGGTTTTGTTTGGATATTTCTCTTTGATTTCAGCCATCAGGGCACGCACATCAAGGCGATTGGCCGAATGGAGCGGATCTCCACCGGAAAAAGTAATACCGCTTATATACGGTTTGTCAAGCTGATCAAAAATCTCAGCCCGTGCAGCCTCATCAAAATTGAGACCGCCGTTCGGATCCCAGGTGATTGGATTCTGGCATCCCGGGCAACAGTGAGAACAGCCCGCTACCCAAAGCACAACACGCAAGCCGTCACCGTTCAGCATGTCATCTTTGGTAATGTTATGATAACGCATCCTTACATACTCTTCCTTTCAGCAATCTCAGCCATCTTGGCTTCATTGAGACGTGTATCTCCGTGAACTCTTGAATAGGACAGATATCCGTTCATTCGATCGATTTTGGTAAGATTACGACTTCCGCATACGGGGCATACATCCATCTCAAGCTCCTGATGACCGCAATCATCACAATATGCCAAAGACAAATTGACACCTTCGTAAAGTCCGAAGTCCATCGCACGACGAATCAGAGTTTTAACGGCTTCAATATTGTAGTCGATGGGATACTTTACGTATTGAATCTTGCCACCGTTCAAAAGCTCCCAGAATCTGTATTCCAAATCCTGCTTCTCGATGGGCGTAATATCCTCCGTTACATGACAATGGAAAGAATTCGAAACATATTCACGATCCGATACGCCTTCGATGATTCCGTATTTCTTTCTGAACTGCTGAACCTGAAGTCCGCAGAGGTTCTCCGCCGGCGTTCCGTAAATGGCATACAGATTGCCATCCTCATTCTTAAATTCATTGACCTTTTTGTTAATGTATTCCATTACTTCAAGGGCAAATGCTCCGTCTTCTACCAAAGACTTACCGTTATAAAGCATCTGAAGCTCGTTTAACGCGGTAATTCCAAAAGAAGCGGTTGCAGCCTTAAGAAGCGGCTTAATCTTGTCATGAAGTCCTAAGTGTCCACCGTAAAAACCGCCTTCACAGTATGCAAGCGGATTTGTGGAAGCTCGCATTTCACCGAGATATGCATAGGTTCTGATATGCAGATTACGTATAAGGTTCAGATAGTAATCAAGTACCTCATAAAAATCACGACTTTCCTTACGTGACTTGGCCAATATCATAGGTAAATGCAGAGAAACCGCACCAATATTGAAACGGCCTACAAATACGGGAACATCGTCTTTGTCAGCAGGATACATTCCGCCTCTCTCATACCAGGGTGACAAAAATGCCCTGCAACCCATGGGCGAAATAACCTTGCCGTACTGCTTGTACATGGAAGCTATATAGCCACGGCCGGACAAAGATAACCAGTCGGGATACATGGTCTTTGCGGAGCAGCTGACTGCCGCTTCAAATACATCCTCAAGCTCACAGCCGGCGCCGTGTAACGCTTCATCATATAAAAATACAATCTTGGGGAACAATACCGGTTTCTTGCATTCTGCCTTGCCCTGACCCTTGCGACGAACATTCATCATGGAAATCGTGGCAAGTCTTGCAAACCTTCCGGTACCGAGTCCTGCGGTAATCGTGATGAAAGGATAATCTCCTCTCGAAGAAGCTACCGTGTTGAATTTATATTCCCAGCCCTGGAAGCCCTGCTCGAAATCACGCATAACATCCTTATAGGCTTCCCCTTCCGCGGTCTCACGATCCACTCCGAGACGCATAAACTTCTCGATGTATTTCTGGTAGCTTTTCTCTGCGTAGGGCTCCAAAATCTTGTCTACCTCGGGTACAGTAAACCCACCGTACTGCTGGCTGGCAGCGGAAAGAACGATATCGCCGATTACGTCAAAGCAGGTGTCAAGGCTCTTGGGCTCGTTGTACCAGATATTGCCCATCTCAAAACCGCCCGTAAGCACGCTTTTGACATCGAAAAGGCAGCAGTTCATGGTATCGCGACGTGCGCTCATATCATGAACATATATATAACCGTCACGGCAGGCCTGAATCTCCTCCGTGGTCATGAAAAATTTCTGATAAAGTTCCTTATTGAGCTGGTTGAAAATAAGGCTTCGTTTCGTGGATACCAAAGCGGAATCGGTATTGGAATTTTCCTTATCGCCGATGTACATAATGGACTGGCTCTTTTTGTAAACATCGTCCAGCATACGTACAAATTCCTGCTTATAATTTCGGTAGTCACGATAGCTTTTGGCAACAATGGGCTTTACGGCTTCCAGTGCACTCTCGACGATGTTGTGCATGATGGGAATCGGAATCTCCTCCACTCCAAGCTCGTCTACCTTGGCTACAACGGTCTCACAAATCAGGCGTTCTTCCTCTTCGGTAAACTTCGTCAAGGCACGATATGCACTTTTACCGACGGCAACAATGACCTTCTGGACATTGAATACTTCCTTGCTACCGTCTTTTTTGATTACCTTAACCGGTAATTTCGGTATATATTCACCACTGTAATCCTTCATAGCTTCTGCCATCACCCAAATGCTCCTTTAACACATAATGTCGTGGTAAGTTGACATAATAAACCACAATATGTAGCATTTTTAGTATAAAATTATTTCATTTACCCGTCAAGATGTACGAAAGAACTATATGCGAATTAAGGCAAATCAATCCAAAATTCCGCTCGCTTTTACGCTCTCTACCGCTTCCGAAAGTTCCTTGGGAGGAAGTACGAGAGCAAATCGTACGTAGCCCTTTCCGAGCTTTCCGAAACTACTACCCGGTGTACAGATAAGGCCGGTTTTGTTCATAAGTTGCATGACAAAGCCGGTGTCGTCATCGCCGAATTTTGAGGGGATGCGGGTCCATACGAACATGGTTCCCTCGGAATCCTCGCAAGGCCAGCCTATGCTTCTAAGGCCGCCACATAAAGCGTCACGACGCTTCTGATATTCCATGCACTGCTCTTTTACCTCACGGTCTCCGTCAGAAAGAGCTGCTACAGCGCCATACTGTACAGGCAAAAAAGTACCGTAATCAATCTGGCTTCGAAATCTTCTGAAGACATCAATCACACGGGGATTTCCGACAAGGAAACTCATTCTCGCACCCGTATAGTTGTAGGATTTGGAAAGGGAATAGAATTCAACGGCCTGTTCCATAGCCCCTTTATGCGAAAAAATACTCTTGCCCACGCGGCCGTCATAAATAATATCTGAGTACGCGTTATCATGAAGAATCAGAATATCGTTTTGGGTGGCCCATTCAATCAATTCATCATAAAAAGAATCCGGTGCGCACTTACAAATCGGATTGAGCGGATATGAAACGATAATCATCTTGCAACGACTTACGATATCTTCCGGAATTTCCGAGAGTTTCGGAAGATAATCATTCTCTGGAAGAAGCGGATATGTTTCTATCTCCGCTCCGCACAGGGACGGTCCGATTGAGAAAATCGGATACCCCGGGTCCGGAACCAGCACAACGTCTCCGGGATTGCAGATTGCAAAAGCCACGTGTGCCATTCCTTCCTGTGAACCGTATACGCTCATGAGATTCTCATCATTAATTTCTACCTGATAGCGATCCTTATATCGCTTCTTCAGTGCATCCCGTAAGGGTGCGATATCAATCAGGGAGTACTTATAGTTTCCGGCATCCCCGGCTGCTTTGGTAACGGCATCCATGATTCTTTGGGGTGTCACGAAATCCGGCGTGCCCACCGAAAGGTTGTATACCTTCCTTCCCTGTTTTATGAGTTTTTCTTTTTCCTCGTTTAATACCTGAAAGATTCCCGGTTCGAAAGCTTTCATACGTGTTGCAAATTCCGGTAACATTTTTATCGCCTCTACTTATATTTATTTAATACCATTTTTAGGTATTCTTTATAACCTTCGCGTACGGATGCGGGGCCGATGATTTCAGCATGCTCCGATATACCAAAAATAAACGCATAGAACTGGGGGGATACCTCCACCTGAACGGATGTCGTAAAGGTATCGTCCTTGTTTTGATTGATGGTAATATCAGTGCCGAAGCGGTCCAGCAATACACCAACCATGCTCTGCTTTGCCTTAATTTCAACGTAGGCAAGGTCGCCTGAGAACATATTGAACTTATAGTTGCAGTATTTGGCAACATCGATTTTCTCAATGAGATATTGGCGGTCAATCTCCACTTCGATTTCATTCGGATTGTGCATTTTGTCTACGCGAAAATGCTTGATTGTATAACCGCTGTCAATATCATGTGCAAGAAGGTAATAATTCTCATTCATGTATGCAAGTGCCTTGGGAATGACGCGATATTCCTTTTTGTCGTGGAGTCGTTTATCAATTCCCCATTCCTTATAACTGAAAGCAAGGACCTTGCCGCCGGAGATGGCCTGATGAATGGCATCTACGATATAGATGGATTCCTCATTGATGCTTCGGATACGATTCTGTACATATACCTCGCGGTTTAGGGACATCGCATTGTGCTTGCTGGTCAGGTTCAGAAGCTTCTTCACGATGGTCTTTGATTTACGTTCCGTGACAAATCGGGAAGAGGAAATTGCATCCAAAAGGAACTTAAGTTCCGGAAGGCTGAACTGTCTGTCATCGTCTGCAATGTAATACCCGCGCGTTTTGCTTAATCGCGACTTATCAATCTTGATTCCAAACTCATTCAGTACCGCAACATCCGCATAAATGCTCTTCCGTTCTGCATCGATTCCGAAGGAAGAAAGGCGGTCGATGATTGCCTCTGCCCCCATGGGATGCTGTTCATCGCTTTCTTCAAAAAGGATTTTGGCAATGTATAACAGTTTCTGTTTGTTAAATTCGTTATTGGCCATAAATTCTCCTATTCCGGCAATGCCTCATCTTCCAAAAGGTCCTCGCCGTCTGCGGCACTTGTTGCCAGTTTGTCACAACGCTCATTCTCGGGATGACCGTTATGTCCTTTTACCCAGGTAAATGCTACTTTGTGGGGCTTCATAACATCCAAAAGTTCCAGCCAAAGGTCAATATTCTTGACTTCATTCTTCCTGCCGCGGCGAAAATCTTCCAATATCCAGGCATCAATCCAGTGTTCCGTAAATGCCTTGGCCACATACTGGGAATCCGTAATCACTTCGACCTCACAGGGCTTTGTAAGTGCCCTAAAGCCCGCAATGACACCGCGTAATTCCATACGGTTATTCGTGGTAAGCTTATACCCTTGCGAAAAAGTACGTTCATGAAGGGTTCCGCCTTTGTCCACATATTGAATTATGGTTCCAAAGCCGCCGGGACCGTTCGGGTTTCCCCGTGCCGATCCGTCGGCAAATATTTTCACATGCATAAATACCCCTTTCTTATGCTTATTCCCAGATTCCTTCCTGCAAAAAACGATCTGCTCTTTGGTAAGCAGAATCCGTTATTTCTTCGGGATATCCGAAAAGTCTTAAGAGTGCGATGGCATTTCTTCCGCTCGCTCTTCCTTCATGCAAATGATAATCAAAGCATACATCCTTTTCGGTCACGGTCTCTTCAAAATGATAATTCGAATAGATTTCCTCAAGCAGTCTGGTAAGCTCAATGTCATGCGTCGCTGCGAAACAGCGAATATTGCTTTTGGCAAGGAATTTAAGAATCTCATAGGAAGCTGCAATTCTTTCAACCGTGTTGGTTCCTCGCAGGACCTCATCAATGAAGCAGATTACTTTTTGGCCACTTTGGGCAGCGTCCAAAATACGCTTTAAGGAACGAATTTCGACCATATAATAGCTTTCGCCGCCGATAATATCGTCGCGAAGGGACATGGATGAGTAAATTGCATACTTCGGGGACACGAATTTCGTAGCGCAGCAGGTGTAAATTGCCTGGCCCAAAAGCTCATTCACCGCAACCGTCTTTAAGAAGGTGGATTTCCCGGAAGCATTGGAGCCTGTTAAGAGCACATTCTTTGATTCCGAAAAGCTGTTGCTGACGGGATTTGTAAGAAGCGGATGATAGAGCTTAACAGTCTCCATGCGGTCCTCCGTCGTAAATTCGGGAACGCAGAAGGTATCGAGAGATGCCCTATAATACGCAACACTGATGACCGCATCTCCATAACCGATTACGTCCGCAAGTCGCCTTAAGTCCTCTTTATGCTTAAAGATTTCAGTAAGCATAAGGTAAAAAAGAATGATGTCTGAGTGAAAAGTCATTCTGAAATAGTCAATAAGAACGTCCAGGAGGCTTCCGTTTTTCGTATTGGCGGAGTAAATGCCGGCATATCGCTTAAATGCTCTCAAATTATTGAGCACCTCACGGACTTCCTCAAATTCCTCAGAAAATACTTCCGAATCCTTGTAGGGAATCTCTTTTGAAAGCTTCATAAGGCGCAGAATCAGCGTCATATTGGTCATGTAAATCTGAATCGTATTCTTCTCTTTGTAATACCAGCCGATGGAAAAAAGAAAGATCAAAACTGTAGGAAGAATGAACATTTCATTTACAAAACACAGCGCCAAAAACGCAACCAGAAGAACATCCTTTATGATATAACGAAGAATTCCGTGCGGTTTTACATCGCATAGAAAATTCAGGAAATCAAAAAGAGAATACTTGTCCAAAAGGCCGAGGCTTGCAAACTGCATTCGCATCTTCATGCGATAATCTTCGTACTCTTTAAGGTAATCGAGCTGATTTAAGTATCTGTTCTTTTTGGCATCCAAAGCCCCTGGGCAGCGAAGCATATAGTAAAGATACTCCGCTCCGACGCCGGAAACACAGTAGTTCACTCTCTCATACAAAGTATCAAGATCAAGATCGGAAGCCGTTATTTCATCAATTCCCATGTCATTTGCATAGTTCCGAAGATACCCGTCGGGATATCTTTTGAGTTCATGCATGGTCGTATCCGGTATATTTCCGTATTCTTTTTTAAGGCGCGCATAAAGACGTTCTTTTTTTCTTTTCTCGGCAATGGCTCCGCCAATAAAAATATAGGCTACTAAAGCAATTACCAGAATTACAAAAATATATTCCATTCTATGATGTTCCCCTTATTTCATATTCTGTGGTCCGAATCCGTTCGGAAGCAGATTCTCAAGCACAGTCTCTTCATACAGGTCGGGTGTGGCTGCAGCTATTACTTTGAATTCCGAAGGATTACAAAATTCATTCATTACCTGCCGACAGGCTCCGCAGGGATAGCAAATCTCCCTATCATTACTGCCTATGATTGCAATTGCAGTAAATTCCTTATGACCTTCACTGATTGCCTTAAAAAATGCAGTTCGTTCCGCACAATTACATAATCCGTACGAAGCATTCTCGATGTTACAACCCGTAAAAACCGTTCCATCCTTGCAAAGAAGCGCTGCTCCTACCTTAAATCCCGAATAAGGAGCATACGCATTATTTCTGGCTGTTTCCGCTATTTTAATCAATTCAGATGTGTCCATTTATATTCCCTCTCTCTTTTTTTTGTAACAGTATCATCATAGCATATTCTCATCATATTTCAATGCACCGATGGGGACGGGGGTTTTTAGCACAGGAACGCGGTGAAGTGGTACAATGGGGACGGGGGTTTTAACACAGGAAAGCAGTGAAGTGTCGCCTCTGTTCTGAAAACGCACCGCGCCGCGCGTGCACCTCATCTTCAAAATAAGTAAAACAAAAGCGTCTGACATTGTGTTATAGTCACGAAATTGACTGCAACCTTTGTCAGACGCTTCTTTGTTTTATGGCGCTGCGCCGGGTGCCGCTGCGGCGCTCACTACTCAAGACACTTCAACGCTTTCCTGTGTTAAAACCCCCGTCCCCATTGTACCACTTCACCGCGTTCCTGTGCTAAAAACCCCCGTCCCCATTAGTCAAAGCTCAACGCACTATTTTCTATTTTCTTGTCACGTACCATAAGTTCGTTAACTGCTTCTGCAGGATTCTTATGATTAAACAGGATATTGTATACTTCCTTGATGATAGGTAACTCGCAATCGTATTTTTCAGAAAGCTGTACGGCTGCTTTCGTGGAATAAACACCTTCTACAACCATATCCACTTCCTTCATCGCCTCATCCATGCTCATTCCACGGCCGATAAGGAAGCCGGCCTTTCTGTTTCTGGAATGACGGCTTTCACAGGTTACAATTAAGTCTCCGATTCCGGACAAGCCGAAAAATGTCTCGGCGCTTCCGCCCATCTTGATTCCAAGGCGGCTGATTTCCGAAAGTCCGCGGGTTATAAGGGCGGCTTTCGTATTGTCTCCGTATCCTAAGCCGTCTGCAATTCCGGCAGCCAAAGCTACTACATTCTTAAGTGCAGCACCAACCTCAATGCCCAGAACATCCGGACTTACATAAACACGGAATACATCGCTCATAAATACATTCTGTACAAACAAAGCAACTTCCTTCGAATGTGCTCCGACAACAATCGTTGTAGGAATTCCTCTTCCTACTTCCTCCGCATGGGAAGGTCCTGACAATACAGCCACTCTTGCTTCACTGATTTCTTCCCGAATTACTTCCGACATGGGAAGAAGGGTATTCTCTTCAATTCCCTTCGAAGCATTTACAAGGATTTGTCCGGCAGGTACATAATCGCGAATACTTCTCGAAAGCTCTCGTATCGTCTTTGATGGAACCGCAATGACAACGATATCCTTAAGCTTAACCGCCTCCGAAAGACTCGACGTAAAAGAAATACTCTCATTCAATCTGACTCCGGGAAGCTTGGTCTTATGCTCACGGGATTCTGTAAGCATCCTTACATTCTCTTCCTTGGAGCTATAGACAATCACTTCATGTCCATTATTACTAAGAAGCTGTGCTAAAGAAAGCCCCCAGCTTCCGGCACCCAAAATACCAATTCGACTCATCCTTCATTACCCTTTTTCTTTTTCAAATAAGTCTTACTTTCACAACCCTTTACAAGCCGCTTTATATTCGGAATATGCTGAATATAAGCAAGTGCCATCAAAATAAACAAGATTACATAGCTCTCATTTAACCCGCTCGCATTCCCTGTAATACCGCCTAACAGGCCCACAATCAGATATTGCAAAAAAACAACCAGGTACGCCGTCAGGGATGAAAGGGATACATAGTGCGTAATAGCCACCATGACAATGAATACGGTAAGCGGTAACGGAACCATGTAAGGGCATACAAACAAAACAAGGCCCAGTGTAGCTGCGATTCCTTTACCACCCTTAAACTTAAGATAAAAAGGAAAGTCGTGACCGATTACAGCTCCCGCTCCTGCATACATGGCATACAGCGGATAGAAATTCCCATCCGTGCCAAAAAGTAAATAGGAAATGAAGATTGCCAGACCTACCTTCAATACATCCAGTAGTAATACGAGGATAGCGGCTTTGGCCCCCAGTACGCGAAGGGTATTCGTCGTTCCGAGATTCCCGCTCCCGTGCTTACGCAAATCGCAGCCCGCTATCTTACCATAAAAGAATGCACTTTGAAAGCAACCGCATATATAACCGATTAGTAAGCAATATAGACGTATCACTTCTCGTCTTCCTTTCTCTCCCTTATGATAAATTTCAGTGAAGTACCTTTAAAACCAAAGGATTCACGAATCTGATTCTCCAAATATCTCGTATAGGAAAAATGCATTAATTCCTTGTCGTTGACAAAAATAACAAACGTGGGCGGCTTAATGGCTACCTGCGTAATATAAAACAGCTTGAGTCGCTTGCCTTTATCCGAAGGAGGCTGCTGCATAACCATTGCACGCGTCATAATTTCATTCAACACGCCGGTGCCCACACGCATGGACTGGTTCTCGATTACCATATCGATAAGGTCAAACAGCTTGCCCATTCTCTGTCCGGTTTCGGCGGAAATAAATACGATTTCCGCATAAGTCATAAAGGACAATACATTTCGAATATCGGTCGTAAACTGATTTACGGTCTTGTCGTTTTTTTCAATGAGGTCCCATTTGTTTACGGCAATAATCAGTCCTTTACCACGGTCGTGTGCTATACCGGCGATTTTGGCATCCTGCTCGGTTATACCTTCATGCGCATCAATGACAATAACTACAACATCTGCACGTTCTACCGCATTCACGGTTCGAATAATCATGAACTGCTCAAGCTCTTCTTTAATCTTGTTCTTACGTCTTAAGCCTGCTGTATCGATGAGAACATATTCCCTGCCGTTATGCATAACAGGGGTATCAACCGCATCACGCGTAGTTCCTGCAATATCGGAAACAATAACACGATTCTCGCCAATCAACTTATTCACGATGGAAGACTTACCTACATTCGGCTTACCTACGATGGCAATCTTGGGTCTGTCGTCCTCTTCCTCTTCAATCATGGACTCATCAAAATGGCTTACGAGTTCATCCAGCATCTCGCCAAACCCCATACGATTGGCCGCAGAAATCGGGAATGGTTCCCCAATACCAAGATTGTAAAACTCGTAAACATCCATCATCATCTTTTCAAAGGAATCGACTTTATTTACAACCAAAATAACGGGCTTTCCACTCTTTCTGAGCATATCAGCCACTTTCGAATCCGCATCAACAAGTCCCTGCTTCACATCGGTCATAAACAGAATAATATCCGCCGTATCAATGGCGATTTGGGCCTGTTCACGCATTTGGGAAAGAATAATATCCTTGGTGCTGGGCTCGATACCGCCTGTATCAATCAGGGTAAAGTTATAATCAAGCCAGGTACATTCCGCATAAATTCGATCGCGGGTGATACCCGGTGTATCTTTCACGATGGAAATCTCCGATCCTGCCAGTGCGTTAAACAGTGTGGACTTTCCCACATTCGGGCGTCCAACAACGGCAACAATCGGTTTTCTTTTTCTCTTACTCATTTTATACAACAACTCCTACTATTTCACAATACATTCAAGGAAATCTTGACCGCTTGATTTTACAATATCGATTTTTACTTGTAAAGCGGTTTCAAGGTCACTAAGCGTCACATCATCCAGGAAGACCGCTTCCCCGCTTCTGAGCATATTACAGGGGAGTAAAAGCCGCTCGCCCAGCTCGCAATCCTTGAGTTGGTTCATTAAGTCACCGCCCGTAATAAGGCCGGATACCGTAATATGTTCCCCAAAGAAATCATTTCGAATATCATAAACCAAAATCTTAAGTCGCGGACAAACCTTCATAACTTCATCCGCAGCCTTCTTTATATAAGGATAAGCGAGGTGACCGGTTGCAATGGAGATGGTCTTTTTAGTCCCAAAAAGACGCTTCATAAACAGTTTCGATCTCTTTTTGGCAAGGGCAGCCCTGAACTCATTGATGAAAAGTCGCAACATTCCGACTCCGTTCTCAAGCTGCAGATAATCATCATAGGTTTCCTCCGGAGGCAATTCCCGCTCCGCCAAAATGTAAAACTCATCGGACGCGTGAATGAAGTGCATCCCGGTTTCCGCATAGATCTGCTTCTGCCAATTTTCAATAATCTCAAGGGTCTTTATGGCATCCTCTTTGGTAAAGGGCTCAAGCGGATACAGACCGTCACGAAACTTCGTAAGGCCAACCGGCACGACCGATACGGATTGCATATTGGGAAAGTATTTATAGAGCTCCGAAATGGAATAATAAAGCTCGTCGCCGTCATTGATTCCTTTGCACAGAACAATCTGGCCATTCATGGTAATTCCGCCTTCATTTAAGCGGTCAAGCTTTGAAAGGGCATCCCCTGCAAAACGGTTCCTAAGCATCTCACAGCGCAGCTCACGATTCATGGTCTGCACGGAAATATTGATGGGTTCCATGTGGTAGCGAATGATTCTGTCAATATCGTGCTCGCTCATATTGGTAAGTGTCACATAATTGCCCTGCAAAAAAGAAAGTCTCGAATCATCATCCTTAAAGTAAAGTGTCTCCCTCATTCCCTTCGGCATCTGGTCAATGAAGCAGAAAATACATTTGTTGCAGCAATGACGGTAATCGTCCATAAGGCCATTCTCAAATTCAATCCCGCTGTCCGCTTCGTCGCCTAATGTAACCTGAACGGAATGCTCCGTTCCGTCGCGTAAAACCGTAATTTCATAGGATTCATCCGAGGTTTCATAAAGATAATCAAATATATCCGTTATTTCGGTATTATTAACACGGATGACGACATCCCCGACCTGCAAGCCGGCTTTTCCGGCAGGGGAAGCTTCTTTTATACTTTTAATTCTGCGTGATTCAGCACTCATAACAAAAACCTTTCAAAAATCAATGCATTTATTATAGACTATATTCCTTGACGTGTCACTTTTTATGGGGCAAAATGTACATGTTATAAAAAATGAAATCCGAGGTATGACATGAGAGATATTCATGAATTTGAAAATGCAATGCCCGTAGCACCGCTTAAGCTGATTGCTCTTCCGTCCTGTACCACACTCGGTAACGATATCAATTCGTATCTTGTGAACTGCAGGAAACGTACCCGTAACGTACATATGAAGGATCCGGCTTTTATCGGCTATCGTGAGAATAATTACCTGGTTGACTGTTCCTGTCCCAGATTCGGAACCGGAGAAGGCAAGGGTGTATTCAATGAATCAATTCGTGGCAAGGATTTATACATACTCTGTGATGTTTGCAACTACTCTCTTACCTATACGGTAAACGGTCACATAAATCATATGTCACCGGACGACCACTACCAGGATCTGAAGCGTATGATTGCTGCCGTAAACGGTAAGGCACATCGTGTAACCGTTATTATGCCCTTCCTCTATGAAGGCCGTCAGCATCGTCGCAGTGCAAGGGAATCCCTGGACTGTGCTTTGGCACTTGAGGAGCTCTATTCCATGGGTGTCAGCGACATCGTCACTTTTGATGCACATGACCCCCGCGTAGCCAATGCATCCCCGCTTTCCGGCTTTGATTCTTTTTCGCCCAATGCACAGTTTGTAAAGGCTCTTCTTTCGCAGATGGAGGATCTCATCATTGATAAAGAGCATACAATCGTCATTTCACCCGACGAAGGAGCTTTGGAGCGTGCGGTATATTTTGCCAATGTCATGCATATCAACACCGGCATGTTCTATAAACGACGCGACTATACAAAGATTGTAAACGGCAAGAACCCGATTGTGGCTCATGAGTTTTTGGGCGAAGATATAGACGGCAAGGATGTTATCATCGTCGATGACATGATTTCTTCCGGTGAGTCCATGCTGGATACCGCCAAGCAGCTTAAGAGCATGAATGCAAAACGTGTGTTCATCTGTGCGACCTTCGGCCTCTTTACAAACGGCCTTGCTGCGTTTGACAAAGCCTATGAGAACTGCTACTTTGACAGACTGATTACGACGAATCTCAATTATCGCAATCCGGAACTTTTGAAGCGTCCTTACTACATTGAGGCGGATATGAGCACCTTCCTGGCCAATGTCATCGATTACATGAATCACGACATTTCTTTAGCCAATGCCCTGACTCCTGCCGACCGCATCGAAGACATCCTGAAGCTTTATAACGCAAGAGAAAACATGCCTGTTTAGTAATATTCCATACGAAACTGAAAAAGATGACTCACTCGGAGTCATCTTTTTATTGTTGAATCTGAAATTTTTTTGGATCGTTAAACCTTGTTACGGCAATTCTGTCTTTTTGTTTAAAAAGTCTAAAGTACAGCAAAGTTCCCAAGGCAATGATAACCACACCCCAAACTATCAGGTATATGCCAAAGGCACCATTCTCAGTCAGCTTAAGTTCAAGCGGTGGCAGGACATACGATCCTATTAAATTGAAGAACATATGTGCCAGTGTCGTAACCAGTATGGAATCGTACTTATACATAAGGATTCCCATAAAAATTCCGTTAATAAATGCATAGCTGCTTTGAACCGGTTGCATATGAGCAATTGCAAATATAGCAGCCTGTATTATGATAACCCACCACTTCTTAATTCCGACAAGCCTTAAGTACCGAACCGTCAATCCACGGAAACATAATTCTTCTACGATGGGAGCCAAAATAACTGCAGCAATGAAACTGCCAATCGGAGTCCCTTCAGGTATCAAAGCGCTCTCGACATACGCGTTATACTTCATTATGGCGGATGGTGCTGCGATGGCAATTCCCTGTAATAGATAATTGGATATTCCATAAGCAACCAACATAACGAGGATTGCATTTAAGGAGATGCCCATTACCCCTTTCTTAATCACATCCGGTCGGTAACCGCCTCTTAAAAACTTAATGTAATACCATATGCAAAAAACAATGATTGCACAAGCTTCCGATGCTAAAGTGGCAGGCATCAGAATCGCCTTCGTCATTTCATCCGGACTTATGTTCGGAACAGGATTACCACTTCCTGCATATTGTAACGCTATCGTGAATATATAGACAAAACAACATACAAACGAGAACACTACCTGTATTCCCAAATAGACGATAATCGGAAGTAATCCAAGTAATGATTTTAAAAATTTCATTCCCTAAAAAACTATACAAGAACCTTTACAAAGTTCTTTTTACCCTTCTTAATGATAAAGTCTCCTGAGGTAAAATCAGCCTGTACGTAAGCTGCTTTCACATCGGTTACTTTCTCGTTATTTACGGTACATCCCCCCTGCTCTACGCATCTTCTTGCATCGGATTTGGAGGAAGCAAGTTCAGCCTTAACAAGTAAGGACAGAATATCGATGCTTCCATCCGTGAAGTCTTCCGCGGAAAGATTTACGGTAGGCATATTCTCGCTGTTACCGCCGCCTGCAAATAAGGCTTTGGCTGCAGCTTCAGCCTTGTCAGCTTCTTCTTTGCCATGAACAAGCTCGGTAAGCTCGTGAGCAAGAATTTCTTTGGCTTTATTGAGCTGGCTGCCTTCCCAGGATTCCATCTCGTCAATCTGCTCAAGAGGCAGGAAGGTCAGCATACGGATACATTTAAGAACATCCGCATCCCCAACGTTACGCCAGTACTGGTAAAATTCAAAAGGAGTGGTCTTGTTAGGATCAAGCCATACAGCACCGGAAGAGGTCTTGCCCATCTTCTTGCCCTCGGAATTTAAGAGAAGAGTGATGGTCATGGCATAAGCGTCCTTGCCAAGCTTCTTACGTATAAGCTCGGTACCGCCCAGCATATTACTCCACTGGTCATCGCCACCGAACTGCATATTGCATCCGTATCTCTTGTAAAGCTCGAGGAAATCGTAGCTCTGCATCAGCATGTAGTTGAATTCAAGGAAGGTAAGGCCCTTCTCCATACGCTGCTTGTAGCACTCTGCTCTAAGCATATTGTTTACGGAAAAGCAGGGACCGATATCACGAATAAATTCGATATAGTTAAGGTCCAAAAGCCAGTCCGCATTATTTACCATCATAGCCTTGCCATCGGAAAAATCAATGAAACGGCTCATCTGTTTCTTGAAGCATTCGCAGTTATGTTCGATGGTCTCCTTGGTCATAACCTTTCTTAAATCATTACGTCCGGAAGGGTCACCAATCATACCGGTGCCGCCACCAATCAGGGCGATCGGTTTGTTACCTGCCATCTGCAGACGTTTCATAAGGCAAAGTGCCATGAAATGTCCAACATGGAGGGAATCTGCGGTCGGATCAAAGCCGATATAGAAAACAGCCTTGCCGTTATTAATCAATTCTTTAATTTCTTCTTCATCCGTTAACTGTGCAAGTAAACCTCTTGCTTTTAACTCGTCATAAATAGTCATGTTTCTATCCTCACTTGCTTAAATATTCACAATGTTTAATTTTAACAACAGGCCTTTTAAAAGTCAAGAATACGACCTTGACCTATAGGGAAATGCATTTTTGTACCACCTGATTTCATCTCCTGTGATGGCTATGACGTCAAATCTGTAATACGCCCTTCTGGGGAGATGCCTTGTTAGCAGAAAGTAATCCGCCACCTTACTGATGATTCTTTGCTTTTTCAGGGTAACAGCCTCTTCCGGCATACCCATGAAAGTCGTCCGTCGGTATTTGACCTCTGCAAACACCGTATAGACACCATCCTTATAAATAAGATCGATTTCCCCCATCCTGCAGCGGAAATTTCTGGCAATCTCCACTGCTCCGAAGCTTTCCACATACGAAAGAGCCAGTTGCTCTTTTATGGTTCCGACTTCACGATTATTCTGTTTATTTGTAACAACCAAATTAATATCCTTTCTTTCCTTTGATTCGGTCGACCGCATCCACGAAAACAAGGACTTCCGCCACCACTCCATATAGTTCGGGCGGAATCATCTCTCCTATTTCCAGTTTGGAAAGCGTATCGGCCAGTTTGTCATCCCTGTGAAGGGGTACTCCGGCTTCTTTCGCCTTGTCTATAATTCTGTCTGCCACTGCGCCTTTACCGCTGGCCACAACCTTGGGAGCTTCATCCTCGGGGTCATACGCAAGCGCGATAGCCTGTTTCATCGTATCTTTCATAAGTACTCCTTATGCTCTCACATCAAATCCATACGAATTCATAACGGAAAATTCACTCTTCTTTATTCCGATACATTGCCTTATTTCATCAAAAATATCCGCACTGTCCGTCTCGCTCTTCAGCCTGGTATGTGCCGTAAGATGATATCCCTTTTCTTCCAGTCGCTTATCAAGCATGGGAAGCTTTCCTGCGATGTAATCCAGGATTTCCTCGCTTTCGAGGACAAAATTCGTGGTAACCATAAGATCCGTATTCATTCGTATTCCGCATTCCAGCGGCCCCAAATTGGGCATATTCAGTTTAAGATACGCCGTATACTCATCGGACACCTCTTTAGCACCCTTTTTCGACATCACATACAGTTCTCCGGAGCCGCCCCGTTCACTTAACTTAAGGGGAAGCGCCACAAAATTCACGAACTGATTCATATCGTGCAAAAAACTAAGTGAATCCGTTATATTTTTTAGCGCTGTCGAAGCAGGTCCCGAGCTTTCACTCTGCCCTTCACTCATCGCAGTATGCTGAATCGTCCGCAAAAGACGACTGCTGTCCTTATAAACCTTCTCGTAATACTCCGTAACCGAATCCTTATTAAGCGGCCCCTCTGCCTTAAAGCTGAAACGGTCATTGATTATTTTGTGAAGAATCCTAACAGCCCTCTCAAAATGTTCCGGCTTAAACTCTGAAGTCTTTGGTTCCTTCTCATAAGCTTTGAAGCCTTCCTTTACGGCATCCTTAAGAAGCGTAAATTCTTCTTCCTTTATTTCCAAAATATCGGCTATCTCATTTAATCTCTGTAAGGCTTCGGAAGCGGTACTATCTAGAGCGGCGGAATCATTACTTAACGCCGGGTTCTCCGTGCCTGATAAGGGAGCGAAAGGATTCAGCGTAGCGGTCGAATCAAGTGAATCGACGTGATTTTGCGTAGCGGCAGGATTATTAAGCGTATCGGCAGAAGCCAAAGTGACTTCAGGAGGCATGGGTTCTGAAGGAGCCGGGTTACCGGCAGGTTCTGTGCCTTCAAAAGATTCTTCCAAAATTCCTTCCGAGTTTCCCATCACCAGAAATTTCACAAGATCCGCAGGAACCTCCGCTGCATTTTGTAAAATGTAGGATTCGTTATTATGAAGCGTATCCATAATTGACAGATTGACTTCATTCACTTCCATATTCATTTTAAGAAGCATGTGAATATCACGAACCGGAGAGTCGCTACGCATGAAAAGCTCATGACTTTCAAGCTGCAGTGATGCCTTGTCGATGGGCATGCCTTCTTCTAACCGCATGGCCGTCATTTCAATATTACGCGCTGTTTTGGGCAGGGAAGCCTCCGAAAGCGCTTTCATCAGGTTTACATCATGACTCAAATTCTGATACAGCGGCCGAAGTGTAATTCGATCATCGCCGCCCGATAGAAGTTCCAGGACCAGATTCTGTCCTACGGACATAGACATGCCGGGATCCGCTTTTGCAAAAAAGAAAGCATCCTCCCCGATGGAAACCTTAACCATTCCATCCTTAATATCAAGGATCTCTCCCAAAAGCGTTTGATGTGGTAATAGATTTTTGAGCGCATTCATTCCGACTGCGGAAGACTCTTTATTGCCTTCCGGGATAACCTGCAAATTTTGAATTGTCTCAGCAGAAATGCGCATAGTAATCCCCGCATTTCGCAATCCGGTATATTTAGCCCTTCACTGCATTGCAGCGAAGCTGCTACGGATTGCGACACAAAGTGTCGCGTGAAAAATGCCTGCATTTTTCACACTAATCCCCGCATTTCGCAATCCGGTATATTTAGCCCTTCACT
>JAZLJD010000044.1:0-10781 GCA_045617725.1 Lachnospiraceae bacterium | reverse complement strand
AGGTCGAGGGCTTATCCTAGTTGGTTTAGAATGGTTGTTAAAGAATTCATGTATTCGATTTTCAGGGTATACTGAATAATCCTCGATAGCTCAATGGTAGAGCACTCGGCTGTTAACCGAGTTGTTGTAGGTTCGAGCCCTACTCGGGGAGTTTTCCTATTTATAGGGTCAAATAAGGCTCCGTGGTCAAGAGGTTAAGACATCGCCCTTTCACGGCGGTAACACGGGTTCAATTCCCGTCGGAGTCATCTTTTTCAAACCTGTTAGGGGTTTGGACCTTTAGCTCAGTTGGTTAGAGCAGACGGCTCATAACCGTCCGGTCCCGGGTTCGAGTCCCCGAAGGTCCACTAAAGTATATTATATAAGGCCTAGTGGCTCAGTTGGTTAGAGCGTCGCCCTGTCACGGCGAAGGTCGTCGGTTCGAGTCCGATCTGGGTCGTTTAGCTTCATAAATTAATGCGGGGTCTTAGCTCAGCTGGGAGAGCATCTGCCTTACAAGCAGAGGGTCATAGGTTCGAGCCCTATAGGCCCCATTTCACATATTTAGGTATGTGTGAGCCGGCGTGGCGGAACTGGTAGACGCGCGGGACTTAAAATCCCGTGGTGGCAACATCGTGCCCGTTCGATTCGGGTCGCCGGCAGAGAGAACTACGTAAGTGGTTCTCTTTTTTTGCATTTTGGTGTATAATTTTTGTGGACGTTCCTTTTGTCACGAGGATGTGTATTTTGTCCCAAATTAAGCGTAAGAATGTGAGATTATTCATGAACGATCAGTTGACGGCACACGACATACAGCGTATGCAGGAGGAAATAGAACATCGCAAAACCGTTGTCAGGACGGAATGCCTGGAGGCTTTGAAAGAAGCCAGAGCGCAGGGCGACCTTTCCGAGAATTTTGAATATCATGCAGCCAAAAGGGCCAAAAACCAAAACGAAAGTCGTATCCGTTACCTGGAAAGAATGATTAAGACCGCCAGAGTAGTCGACGACAGCAGCGCCGATGATGAGGTTGGAATTAACAATACGATTACCGTAGAATTTGAAGATGATCACGAGGTTCAGGATTTTAAGATTGTTACGACCGTTCGTGTAGATACGATTAACGGACTGGTAAGTATAGAATCCCCTATCGGCAAGGCAATGATGGGCCATAAAGTGGGCGACCGCTGCTATGTTGAGATCCAGCCGGGAGATGGGTATTATCTGATTATTCGCGCGATTGACAAATCCACGGATGATTCCAATGACCGAATTCGTAATTATTAGTTAATGTGGAGATAGTAAAATGAAGAAGAATGCTATACGGGATATTTTGATTTTGATTGTGATGGTAGCAATCGACCGCATAACAAAGTATCTGGCCGTATTTTATTTGAAGGGACAGCCGGGAGTAACACTGATCCCGCTTAAGAATAATGAGAAGGACCTGGTGAAGCTGCTCTACTGCGAGAATACGGGAAGTGCTTTTTCCATGCTTGAGGGAAAGCAGGTTTTTCTTCTTATCATAACGGTGGTGGCACTCATTGCGATTGTGTGGTTGTACCTAAAACTTCCTGCAACGAAGCAGTATAATCTTTGGCGCATCACATTGGCATTTTTGACCGCCGGAGCTGCGGGCAATATGATTGACCGAATCCGTTATTCCTATGTGGTTGACTTTATCTATTTTGAAGTGATTGATTTTGCTATATTTAACTGGGCAGACATATGCATTACCTGCTCGGTTCCGATACTGATTATATTGATTTGCAAGAGCGATTTCGATGACAAAAAGGAAATCAAAACCATTGAAGACGAGGAATAGAAATGAAAACCATCCTAGCCGTTGATGATGAAATAACGAATCTTTCCATAGTTGAAGGCCTTTTGGAGGAAGAATACCATGTGATTCCGGTCACAACAGGGCAGATGGCCTTGAACTATTTGGACAAAAATGATGCTGACCTGATTCTGCTTGATATCCTGATGCCGGGGATGAATGGCTTTGAGGTAATGGAGAACCTGCGTAAGAACGAAAAAACCGCAGAAATCCCCGTTATCTTCCTGACCGCACAGAGTACGCCGGATATTGAAAGCAAGTGTTTTGACCTTGGAGCGCAGGATTTTATCGCCAAGCCCTTTGATGCACGTATTGTACTAAGGCGTGTAAAACGTACCTTGGAGCGCAGCATAGGCACGCTGAACTCAGAGCGAGATCTTCTTTTGCAGGCGCGTAAGTTAAATGATACGGCGCACGAGGATACACAGACCGAGCAAAACGGACAGGCCAGGTGGCTGACGGCCCAGCGGGACAATGTGGAAGTTAAGGTGTGCGTCAGCGATATTATTTACGTGGAAGTTTATGATCATGTATGCATGATTCGTACACAAAAGGGCGATTTCAAGTCCTGGACACCGCTTAAGAAGATTGAGGATGAGATTGGTACACGCTTTGTCAGAACCGGACAGAGCTTCCTTGTAAATGTGGACAAAATCGTAGAATTGGGCGATGACTACATCATCATGGAGAATCGGACGGAAATCAAGTTGCCACGGCGTTCCAAGAAGGAAATAAGGCAACAGATACAGGAAAAAAAGAGTAATCAATAATTGATATAAAACACCACATACGAAATGGAATGACCACATACGAAAACCGTATTGCGATACATCTATTGACACTCTATAATCAAAAATGTGCTGGGGAGCACATTTATAAGGAAGAGCGTTGAAGATTAACACGATTCGGGAACGAGACGTGTTTTTCTTTTGGAGACATATCTCAGGGGGGACGTAAGGATACCTCGGTGGTCTTGTAACGCGTATGGGGCTAGAGGGATTACACGTGCGACAGCTATTAAAGAATAATTTTATGAATAAAGGCAGTCATAAACAGTTGATGTTAATTAGCATCTATGTTTTGATTGCTTTTTTTGTTGTACTTGGTTTTGCCGGCGCCTGGTATGTGGATGGACAGCATGTTCAGAAGCTGTCAAACAGTGCAATGAAGTATGCTACACAGCAGACGGAGTTCGTTTTGACGAACGGTAGTAATGTAACGAAGCAACTTTATGATGAAGTGTGCAGGCTACAGAAGGAAGGCGCCCAAGCGGAAGATTATCGGAAGCTTTCGAAACGATACTGCGAATATATTGGTTCCTACAATATGTTCAAAGCTTGTCTTTTGCAGGTAGACGATGTGGATTACTCAAATTGCATCTTCGACGGGCAACTGTATCCGTATAGTAAGATTAAGGATCAATCCGTATTCAATACTGTATCGGAAACGCCCGGGCAACCCGCAATCGTGTACATGTATTTCGATGAAACCTTACAGGAGAATTGTACTGCCGTATATGTGTCCAATGAGGATGCCTCCGTGGTCGTTGCCGTTATTATCAATTTGGACATGTTGAATTCGCAATTGAATCAGTATGCAAATGACGGAATTGAGATTGCGGTTTATGCGCCGTCCGCTTTCCCGGTGGCACATGGTTCCGTACTTCATGAGACAGACATAAAGGGCAACTCCATTTATGCGGCAATGAAGGATATGCCGCCTTCGGAATTCCCTATTTCTGAGAATACTCTGGGTGTAGCGGTACGGCCTTTTGTGACAACGGACGGAATGGTACGTTATTCCGGCAAAGAGAATGAATATGGTTTCTATATCCTTGTGGGCCTGGATATCTGGAAAGCTCTTGCGAGCTGGGTATGGCTTTTGGCACTGCAGGTAGTTTTGGGTGTCTTCTTTGTGTATGAAGCCAAAGCGTATATTAAGAAGATGGATTTCTTTATTAAGCAACAGGAGAATCTTGAGCAGAGCAAGAGCGATTTTGCCCTGCAGGTGACGACGGAATTTGAGGAGCCGATTCAGACGCTGTATGAGCGGTGCGATGAACTGAGCAAGCTGGTAATACCGCCCAAGTCCAGAGACTTCCTGAAGCAGACGCTGCGTTATACGAAGGGTCTTGAGCGACTGATGAGGGATGTGGAGACGCTTGATAAGTTGCAAAAAGGAACCTTCACCCTGAATGAAAGTGAGTTTTTAACGGAGGATCTGATTATGGCAATCCGTACGTATATCCGTGCGGAGGCAATGGATTCATCCCGTATTATGTTTAAGATGGAAGGCGATGTTCCCAAGATGCTTCGCGGTGATTTTGAGCGTATTGCACAGTTTGCCTACATTCTGATTTATTACGCCGAAAATTACTTAAAAGGCGGCGTGGCAGAGTTTATTTTGGGCTATGACCGAAGTAGTCAATCTATTACTTACGATGTGACAATACCCGGAATACACTGGGATGAGGAGCAGGTTTCCCAGTTCCTGGAACTTTTTGGCTCCGCAACGAATCCCGCCTTTGATGCAGCGGCAGAACTTACAATCCTGCCGGCACTTACCGGACGCATATTAAGATATATGGGCGGCCATACCAGAATCGCAACGGAGGAAAATGCTCTGCTTTCTCATAGCACGATTCCTGCAAAGGAGGTGCGCCATGAATGATTCGAAGAAAAAAGTGCCCTTCCTTTCCGTAAACATATTGACGGTACTGGCAGTGATTTCTTTTGTCGCAATGATTGCGAATTTCGTATTGATTTATAACACCCTCGAGAAAGACGGTCGTCAGCTTGCGGAAACGTATATGACGGAAGTGCAGGACAAGCTTCTGCTGATGCAGTATGAATTGAATAATGAGAGTGTGCTGGACGCATCCACCGAAAACGGTCGTCAGGAACTGGATGTTATTATAAGGCAGTATTCGGATGTACTGCAGGGATATCTGATGGACAATACGATTATCCTGGATAAGGACGGAACTGTGCTGGTACTTCCTACGAAAAGCTCGCGGAATTATTCCTGCATTCTGACTACGCTGAATCGTGCGACCGAGATGATTGCGAAGCGTCAGACGTATGATGTTATCAACTTTATGGGCGACAGCTATCTTGTTTATGTGGATAATGCGTGGGAACTGGATGACATCTATCTGGTTGTTTTCGAACGCTATGAGACCTTGGAATATGCATATTTCATGGTTGGAATGCAGCTTGTTGTCGGATCGATTCTGGTATTCTTAACACTGTTTTACATGTTCAAGTTGCAGCTTAAGAGCCGTGAGGCAGAACGGTCGGCCTTGAGTGAGCAGAATTTCCTTATGAATATGTCCCATTCCATCCGAACTCCGCTGAATTCCATGATGGGTTACATGCGTATGCTTTTGAAGGAGCCCATTTCCCAGGAGGCCAAAAAGTATGTCGACGAGATCGACAATATCATTATGCGCATGAGTGCCAGCTTCAGCCGCCTTCAGAAACTGGAAGAGATTCCCGTGGAGAAGCTGGATTTGTACGTAAAGAGCGGCGGAGATTATCGTGCCAAGGTTATGGTGGTGGACGATAATGAGCAGAACCTGTACATCATGCAGGAACTTTTGAAAGGATACGGCTTACACATCGAGCTTGCCGAGAGCGGCGCCAAAGCCCTGGAAATCCTTGAAAAGGATGCTCTTTTGAACAATACGAATATCTATGCGGTAGTTTTCATGGATTACATGATGCCGGAGATGAACGGTGTGGAAGCTACGCATGCTATACATGAGATGCTGGACGGCATGTATGAGAATCTTCCGATTATTGCCCTTACGGCCAATGCGTTCGACGGTATTTCCGAGCAGTTCCGCAAGGAAGGCATGTATATGACCATCACGAAGCCCATCGATGTCGATCTTTTGGATGAGGCGATGGCGGCATTTGTGCCGGCCCGTGTACTGATGGCTTATAAGGAGAGACGTGCTGCATATCGCGTGGGCATCTCAAGCGACGCCAAGCAGCAGTTGACGGAGGGTGGCATCAATGTGGATTCGGCACTCGAGCATATGGGCGGCGATGTGCAAAGGTTCCAGAAGGTGCTCCGTATGTTCTGCCTGCACGGCGAAGAACGAATCCGTCAGCTTAATAATTTCCTGAAAGAGGAAGATTTTGATAATTACACGATTTCCATTCACGGAATGAAGAGCAATGCGTATACGATAGGCGCCGGTTATCTGGGCGATTTGGGCACAGAACTTGAGAAGCTTTCCACCCAGCATTCCAGAACGATTCTGGAGATGCGCCAGAAACGTTTTGAAACGGAAATGCGTCGTGTAATCGAGGTTTGCGGACGGTATCTGGCCGGCATTCAGACGGAGGACAAGCTCCCCGTTGTAATTCATGAGGAAAGAATGCCGCACAAACAGTATACCGAGGAAAAAGAGAAACTTCTTGCGTTCCTTGAAGCCTATGACAAGAAAGCTGCAATCCAGAAAATCCATGATATTCTGGGTTACGACCTGTCGAGACCGCAGCAGGTGGCGTTAAATGAATGCCTCAAGCATCTGGAAGAATATGACTACGAGGGTGCAATTTCAGCGTTGCATAATGGGTGATTCCATAATATAATCATGAAATGGTGAGATGATTTTTGACCCCAAAAGCGGGAAAGGAGACCTTTTATGCGAGTTGGAATTGTAGGCTATGGTAATTTGGGTAAGGGCGTGGAAAGCGCCGTACTTCACAGTGAGGACATGGAACTGGTGGGTGTGTTCACAAGACGTGATCCTTCCACACTGAAGGTTGTGTCTAAGGCCCCTGTTTATTCATTAAGCGATGCATCCTCCATGAAGGATTCCATAGATGTAATGATTATCTGCGGCGGTAGTGCTACCGATCTTCCGACGATGACCCCGGCTCTCGCAGCAGATTTTAACGTAATTGATTCTTTTGATACACATGCCCGGATACCGGAGCATTTCAATAATGTAAATGAAGCTGCCTTAAAGGGCGGCAAGACAGCGATTATATCTGTGGGCTGGGATCCCGGTATGTTCTCCCTGACCCGCATGTACGCAAACGCAATTCTTCCGAATGGCAAGGATTATACCTTCTGGGGACGCGGCGTCAGCCAGGGACATTCCGATGCGATTCGCCGTATTAAGGGCGTTGTGGATGCCAGACAGTATACGGTGCCCGTGGAGGCTTCCTTGGAGGCTGTTAGAAACGGTCAGAATCCGGAACTTACTACGAGACAGAAACACACGAGAGAGTGCTATGTGGTAGTCGAGGAGGGCGCTGACAAGGCACGTATTGAGCAGGAAATTAAGACGATGCCCAACTACTTTGCGGATTATGATACTACGGTGAACTTTATCTCCATGGAGGAATTAAAGCGGGATCATGCAGGCATTCCTCACGGCGGTTTTGTAATACGAAACGGTGTAACCGGATTTGACGGCGAATACAGCAATACCATCGAGTATCGCCTGCGCCTCGATTCGAATCCGTTCTTTACGGGAAGCGTTTTGACTGCGTTCGCACGCGCTGCGTATCGCATGAATCAAAAGGGCGATACGGGCTGCAAGACTGCGTTTGACGTGGCTCCTGCGCTGCTTTCCCCTTTGGCTCCGGAAGAGCTTCGTGCACATCTTTTGTAATTTGGAAGGCGCTTAAATGGCACTTGAACATTCAGAACATACAATTGATTATGATGAGATTATGCTCCGGCTTCACTCTATGAGTGAGCCGGAGTATGCATTATTTACCCGCAGAACGAATCCTACGGCGCATGAACCGATCGGCGTTCGTGTTCCGAAACTGCGGGCTCTTGCTAAAGAGTATCGTGGGTTTGATTTCCACGATTTTTTTGAGCGGGCCAAAGCAGGAAGCTGGGAGGAACAGATGCTGTGTGCCATGCTGATCGGCGCGCTGAAGGGCGAGGTGGAGGAGAGACTTTGGTACCTTAAAAGGTTTGTTCCGTACATCGAAGACTGGGCGGTAAATGATACTTTGACTTCCGATTTCAAGGTTCGCACGAAAGAGCGGGATACGATTCGTGAATTCCTCATTCCGTATCTTCTAAGCGACAGAGAGTTTGAGCAGAGATTCGGCGTGGTCATGCTGACGGATCATTTTTTGCAGCCGGAAGACGCTGATTTTGTATTCAAGTGGATTGACCGCGTTGGTCAAGAAGAATATTACTCCATGATGGCAGTGGCCTGGCTGCTCGCGACGGCACTTGCCAAGCTTCCTTCCGAGACGGAGGCGTATATTACGGGGCCCAACCGGCTCCCGCTTGAAACGCTTCGCATGACGGTCCGCAAGGCGTATGATTCCTATCGCGTTCCGCGGGATCTTTATGAAAGAATCAGGGACTTTGTCGCAGGGGAGCAGACGGTGGATTTACATATTCATTCCTCGGTTTCGGACGGAACCGTAAACCCTGAGAATATTCCGCAGGAAGTGCAGAAGCGGGGCGTATCGGTGTATGCCGTGTGCGACCATGATTTCGTCGAGGCAGATCGGATTCTGGCTGAGGCGGGCCATGAAGCGACCAGACCCTCGAAGGCAGCCTGCCGGGCGGCAGAGATTGTTTTTGGCGCAGCCGGAACACCTGTACGCATCGACGGAGTCGAGCTGAATTCACTTTACAAGAATAACGATACGCACATTCTGGGGCTGGGCGTCGATACACGGAATGAGGCTTTTTTGAAATTCGTGGCGCAGGACCGGAAGATGCTCGATGATATTTCGGTTGTGCTGCTTGAGCGGATGCAGAAGGATGGCTACGAGATTTCGTTTGATGAATTTGAGCGCTATGATTACGACCATACGAAGGGCGGCTGGAAGACGTTGTACTACCTTGTAGACAAGGGGTTTGCGGCGGATGTGAGCGAGGCGATGGGCCTTTATGTGAAGTATGATGCAAGGTACGATTGCGTTGCGTTTCCGAGTGTTCCCGAGGCGATTGCGGCCATTCATGCGGCCGGCGGGGTTGCCATACTGGCGCATCCCGGTGTTACACTGAAACGGTTTGGGCGCGAGAATTTTGAGAAAGAGTTTCTGGAACTGATGCAGTTTGATTTTGACGGAGTGGAGTGCTACTATTCGACGCATCGGGGCTATGTGAAGAACTTCTGCCTGGATTATTGCGAGGAGCACGATTTGCTGATTACGTCGGGCTCCGATTGCCACGGTAGTTTCTCGAAGCCGAAGATAGGCGATCCGGGGACCAGATTGTCACAGGTCAGACTGTGTAAATAATATATGCTATAAATAATAAATGCTATGAAACGACGAAAGCACCGACCCTGCCTAAGCGGCGGACCGATGCTTTTTTGTTGGTGTTATGGTGTTATGGTGTTATGGTGCTATGGTAATGCGACGGGTGTCACCTCGCTCGCGCGGATGGACGCAAGCTTTATTTTGTGAGAGCGGCTACAACCTCGCCGATGTCTTTGCCATCTGCCTTGCCCTTTAAGACAGGCATGATGGTCTTCATGATGAGACCCTTGTTCTTGCTGCTTATTACCTCTGCAAAATCGCGCTCCAAAAGCTCCTGAATCTCCTCGCGGCTCATCATGTGCGGTGCGTACTCCTCAAAAACAGCCAGTCTTGCTTTGAACTGAGCCAGCAGCTCCACACGGTCTGCGGGACAGGTTTCAATCTGCTCTTTAACGGTTTTTACTTCCTTCATGATAGCCTGATCAACCATCTCCTCGGGAACTGCGTCACGGCAACCTGCATCGATGCCGGCTTTCTTGGCTGCGGAGTAGAGCAGAGAGATGGACTCCTTACGCTCCTTGTCATGGGCCTTCATTGCGTCCATCATATCTTTTTGTAATTTCTCTAAAGTCATGTTAAAATCCTCCCAAATGATATCCTTCAAACAACTGATACCATTATCTACCTTTTGGCGAGAACCTACAATAGCAGAATCAGTTTGTTTGCAAAAAAACAGTTTGCAAAAAAACATCAGTTTGAAGAAAAAGATGTTGACATTGAGGGGCTATAAAGATATAATCGTATTTGCTGTGAAACAGTGAGTGCGCATAGCTCAGCTGGATAGAGCGTCTGGCTACGGACCAGAAGGTCGAGGGTTCGAATCCTTTTGCGCACGCTATCAAAAAGCAGGTCGTTGTGACCTGCTTTTTTCTTCGTTGCGGATGGCCCTTTTATACGGGGATGCCTACTTTTGCACGCGGTATATGTACTTCTGCACGGGGAGGTGTACTTAGTCTCGTCCGCTGCCCGCCCTCACTTCTTTATTGGTTTACATAACACGATTCCGACATCGATAGTTATATACCGGGCTTTTCTCGATGTCGTCGTAAGCATTTTTGAATAGCTGCCGGCATCGGAAATAAGAGTATCTCCTGCTCCCGATGAAATGGGGGCTGAGATGGCAGTAATTTCGGCATCGGAGAAGATTCTATATAGTAGAATCGATGTCGGAAGCCGCTGTGAAGGTTTCTGGCGACATCGGGAAATAGCATGGAAGCAAGTATCGATGCCTACACCATAGTTATGTAAACTGATAAAGGAGAGGATGTGCACTTTGTCACGAGGAGTGTCCCTTGTCACGGTTACATCAAAAAACGGCTCCTCGGGCCGAAGAGAAGCAATTCATATAGGGCGAAGCAATTCGCGGAAAGGTATGTGTTTGAGTAGTGGATTGCGGAAGCGTTCCGGCGAAACGAAAACGGCTCCCCGGGCCGAAGAGAAGCAATTCATATAGGGCGAATAGATTCACGGAGTTATGCGTTTATGAAATGGATTATGGAAGCGTTCTATCGAAAAAACGGCTCCCCGGGTCGAGCGAGAACAATTTCATATAGGACGAATCACATTCCGAGTTATGGTTTTCTAAGTGTTTTGAGAAGTTTTTCTGCAAGGTACGCAACCGGCCTCTACGCGCCGTCCGTGTCGCGTATCGGCCTCGCCCGACCATCCGGGTCGGCCGTTGCTGCGTGCTTACAAAACAC
>JAZLJD010000043.1:0-49192 GCA_045617725.1 Lachnospiraceae bacterium | reverse complement strand
CAGAAGAATTGGACACTGCATTTATGCAAGTGTGCAATTCGACTGTTTTGTCACAGCGCACTCGTGCGATGGGGCAAATTGGGCGACTAGTGGGGAGCGATTTTGTTATGGCAACGAGCCAAGTGGACACCGCGCTTGCGCGGGTGGACATTTGGCGACTGCTAATCATCTGTCGGGCGAAGCCTGGCAGATGGACGGTCCTTTTGTCACGGTAAAAACGGCTCCACCGGGCCGAGCGAGAACAATTCCATATAGGGACGAATCACATTCCGAGTTATGGTTTTCTAAGTGTTTTGAGTAGTATTTCGGTAAGTGACGCAACCGGCCTCTACGCGCCGTCCGTGTCGCGTATCGGCCTCGCCCGACCATCCGGGCCGGGCGTTGCTGCGCACCTACAAAACACTAAGAAAAACTATAACTCTCCATGAATCGATTCGCCCTATATGTATTGCTTCTCTCCGGTCCGGGGAGCCGTTTATTGCTGTAGCCGTGACAAAGTACGCATCCTTGTGACAAAAGGACCGTCCCTACCGACTAATCGGAGTATAGCGGATGCGAACCTTCGGGAGTTCCTTGAGTTCGTAATAGTAGTTAATCATCCAATCGTCACCCTGAGAGGGGTCATTCTCGCCGGATGCGGGCGGAGCGAATATCTGAAGATCCAGATCGCAGGCACCTTTAAGACGGTTATGATAAAAAGCAGGCATGAAGTCGATGCAGCTGACGCCGGGAGCCTTATAGAACCAGCGTCCGTTTAGTGAAAGCATGAGATTCGCATCCTTCAGGCTGTCCTCAAAATACGCTTCGCAGAACACAGGATCGCTGTCAAAGTGCAGCTTCATGGCAAGGCCGTCCGCATCTTCACTGCCACCCCAGCGTAATACGGCGGGGAGCTTGCAGGCCTTCTTGGATTTCTCCATTTTGGGAAGGAAGAAATCCTCGTGAATAATCTTGCGATAGGTCTCCAAAAGCGGTGTATCAATACCGGTATCTTTGTTGTTCGGATTCTCAATCTCAAGTCCGAGACGGCCGCGGTCACGGAACTGGTAAAGCGTCAGACCGTTCAGCCAGCGTTCCGTATCTTTTTTCAAATAGCTGCAGAACTGCCGCAACATACGAGCCTGGTCGTAAGGTCCGGTCACATCGCCGTCCGCATTCAGCTCGGAAAGCACCATGGGTTTTACGGTACCGTTTATTTCATTGTAACGATGGTAGGAACGCTTGCAGCATTCGTAGATGTTACGCACGTTATATCTGGCAAAAGAATTGCCGCCGGGTTCCGCCACATCATAGGGCCAGCCCCAATGCAGCGCCAGATAGCGGTCTACGGATTCAATATCGGCAGCCTTAATGGCCGGCGCGAAGATATCCTCCATCGCCATCTTCTCTTCGTCGAGACTCTTAAAGCCGTCGAGGCAAAGAATTACCTTTACATTCGGAGCTTTCCGGTGAATAATCTCGCATGCATGTGCAAAAAACGATGCAACCTGCTCGTAAGAAGCCCGCTTGTTGAAGGAGAACCAGTTACCGGTCGCTTCGTGGTTAATACGCAACTGTACGCGGCCAAAAGGAACGAGGTCCCTGGCAACCGCTACGATGTATTCATCCTCCAAAAAAGGGTCCATCGTAAGCGTTAAAAGCACATCCTGTCCATGGGAACGAACCTCTCGCATGCAGGTGAAGGGTTCGTCATCGTGCGTGCCGTTCAGCCCGCCTTTGTAAGTAAAATAATCGTCATAGGGGTAATCCCAGGCAAAAGAAACATCCTTGGAAGCATGTACCACACTGGCACGTCCGGGCCAGCCGGCATCCTTGGGGTAGTAACAGTACATTAAGCTAATGGCGCGATGCGGGCGTCCAAGTTTCTCCAAAATGTAATCCTGATTCACATATTCGCCACGCTCACTGCCATCTCCCAAATCCACGGCGCAGTCAGCAGGCCCCATATGCAGAGAATAAATTGATTCCATAAAAACCTCCTAAAAAATACCGACAGCTCTTGCTGCCCGATAAAATCATAGTAGCATAGAACGGTCGGTATACACAAAACTAAATAAGCTAAATTAATACTTCTTTCGCAGTCCTTTGGGGTAGTGGTTCTTCATAACGCCGCCGCTTGCCTTGCCAAAGCCCAGCGACACGCCGCACACTGTCAATAATGTCCAACCCCGCAGCTCGGCAGGGCAGGAGAAGGACTCGCCATGGAGGTATTTCGCGGCATCGTCGGGGGACAGTTCATAAGCACGTTCGACCTCGCAAGGCCGCAGCGCAAGTGCCAGTGAATGGGAGGGCTCAAACCGGTCCTTCTTCAGCGTGCCGACCCAAAGCCCCGGACGCTCTGTCCGCAGTGCCTCAAGGGAGGGCATTTTTGCAGGCAAAAAATAAAGATTCTCGCCAAAAAGTACCGGCTTACAATCCGCCGTAAGTGCACGGGCAGCTTCCTGCTTTAGCCCGAATTCCGTAAGGTCCGGAATCGACGGCGCACTTACCCGGCCCCTTGCATTCTTCTTCCTTCCGGGGCGGCCCCCTGCGTCCTCAAACGGCTTGAAATTCTCGGCATCATCCGTATCTTCACGGGGTGCGGAATGCACAAAGCACGCAACAAAATGTCCCTCACCTTTCAATTTATGAGGCCATAAACGCATGGCTTTTTGAAGGGGAGATACGGTTTCCACCACAAAATCGGGCCGCCCCTGTGAGAAAAATCGTGCAAGAGGGCTTTCCGTAAGTGTAAGTGCTGGGTATTCCTTCAATATATAGTCAACAATTTCCTCGTCTTCCTTCGGAGCAAAGGTACAGGTGGAGTATACAAGCACTCCGCCCGGACGCAGCATACGCACCGCGGAATCGAGGATTTGTTTTTGGCGACCCTGACAAAGATTTACATTGCTTTCGCTCCACTCAAGCAGGGCGGCTTCTTCCTTGCGGAACATGCCTTCGCCGGAACAGGGCGCGTCCACCAGAATACGGTCGAAGAATTCGGGAAAAACGGAAGCCAGATGCTCCGGCGTTTCGTTTAGTACAACTGCGTTGCGAACGCCCATACGCTCGATGTTCTGCGAAAGAATCACGGCACGGGAGGCAACGTATTCATTGGCCACCAAAAGGCCACGGCCCATAAGCCGTCCGGCAATCTGCGTGCTCTTGCCGCCGGGGGCAGCACAAAGGTCCAAAATCCGTTCACCGGGCTGGGGATCCAAAACGGAAACGGCGCTCATGGCACTGGGCTCCTGAATGTAGTAAGCACCGGCATCATGAAGCGGATGTCGTCCGGGCTTTAAATCCTCGCCGAAGTAGTAACCCATGGTTTCCCAGGGGACCTCTTCGGGACACTCACCACCAAACAAACCGGCAAGCAGCTCCGCCCGCATTCCTTCGGAAACCTTCAGGGGATTGAGCCGGAGCCCCTGGTAACGTTCGCCTTCGTAAGCTTTTATAAAATCATCGTATTCAGTTCCTAAAAGCCGCTGCATGCGGGAAACAAATGCAAACGGCAGACTTAATTTTTCCATGTGTCCATCTTATCAAAATCCCAGGTTGAAAAAAAGGGGGACTTGCTATAATCTATTAATACACGCTTTTGAATATTTCAGAGGTAATAAATATATGAAGAACGAAAAATCTACAGCGGGAATCGTAATAATCTGTGTCATTTTGGTAGCAATTGTGGCCGTTATTTCGATATTCACCTGTCTGTTTGGAAATCATAATATATCAGAACCCACATGTACGGAACCCGCGGTCTGCTCAAAATGCGGTAAGCAGTTCGATGCACCGCTCGGGCACGAAGGAACGGAAGCAACCTGCACGGAGGCATCCGTCTGCAAGCGTTGCGGGGAAGAACTTGCTCCTATGCTGGGACATGATTTCAGTGACAGCAATTATCAGGAGAGTGCAGCCTGCGGCCGCTGCGGCACCATGGGCGATGCACCGCTTCCTGCGGATTTTGAAACCTACGGACTGAACGAGCGTTGCGACGCCGTTTTGGAGGAAGGCTACAATTACACAACCGCCTGCTGGTACGATGAAACGCAGGTTACCACAGGTGTCGTAACCTATCACAGTTACTACAGAACGGATGGCGACGACGAACGAGAGCCGCTTGCGGGATACGAGTGGGTATGCGTCAGCGTCGACCTTGACTTTAGCGACGATGCGGCCTGGAACTACGGTGTCCTCTGGGACATCCGCAACGATGATTATTACAACGTCCGTCTTCACGATGCCACCTTTACGGAACTTACGGATTCGGACGGCGGGGAATGCTACGGCTTTACGACCAATTACTTTGGCCGGGATTATACGGAATGCCGGAAGCTTTCCAAGTGCGTGAAGAAGAACTGGAGCGGCCACAACTACCGTGCTTCCTACGAATTGTCCTTCCGTGTTCCGAAGGGCTATGACGGCATCGTGGTCAGCGTGGAGGATATGTCGTGCTCAAAAGAAGGCGTATATGTTTACGACCAGGAGCCTGCCTGCATTGAGCATTTCTTCCGTCTTTGCGATTGTTAATTACCGCGAAAGCGGAATAAATATATATGGCCGAGGCACCTGCAACGCCGGGGCCCGAAAGGAGATTCATTATGATTAAAGAATTCAAAAAATTTATTATGCGAGGCAACATGATTGATCTTGCGGTAGGTATGATTATCGGAGCTGCCTTCAACTCCATCGTTGCCTCTTTGGTAAACGATATCTTCATGCCCATACTCGGCGTCCTGATCGGAGATACGGATTTTTCAAATCTCTACATTATGCTCACCAAAATTGACGGCCCCAAGCCCGCAACGCTGGCAGAAGCACAGGAACTCGGTTATGCTACCTGGAACTACGGCTCCTTCATCACTGCAGTCATTCACTTCCTTATTATGTCCGTGATTGTTTTTATCATTGTTAAAGGAATGAACAAGCTGATGGATTTGGGCAAAAAGAAAGAAGCACCCAAGGCACCGGAAGAGCCGACTACCAAGATTTGCCCTTACTGCCAGAGCGAGATTAGCATCAAGGCTGTAAGATGCCCGCATTGCACCAGCGAATTAACACAAAATTAAAGCCATTCCCATTAACGCCGGTCATGGTTATAATGAACATAGCGCGTGAGTAAGTGACGTGGAGTGACTGGAGAATGAATGATATGGCGATAGTGTTAGTGGATTCGAATCGAGAGAATCTCGAACGACTCCGCAAAGAAGTACAACTACATAAGCCGAATGATGAAATTGTTACCTTCGAGGACGGTTCCCAGGCATTACAGTATCTGAACCTGCATCCCGTAACCGAAGTGATAGCAGATGTGAATTCAGGAAGCATGGATGGCTGTAATGTGGTACGTACCATCAAATCGAAGTTCCGTAATATACGGGCGATTTTGATGAGCGCCGATCGCAATAAGGCCTTGTATGCGTGGGAGATTCGCGCAGATTACTTCCTCCTGAAGCCTTATACCAGCGCAGATGTAGGTGAGTGCTTCCACTCTAAATATTGAACTTTATCCCTCGGACAGCTTGACCTATCAGGATTGCCCGAGGGTTTTTCTTTCTTTTTTGTTTTTTGCCCTAAAGTCTTAAGAAAAACTTCCGATAAAAATTGTGAAGGTTATTATAGTGATAACCTGTCCTAATCTAAGGAGGGATTAGAAATGCGTATTGAAACTTATACTCAGGTACAGCAGCTTTACGGAAGTAATAAGCCGTCCAAAACAGCGCCGGCCCAAAAGAAGAGCTTTCGTGATCAGCTGGAGATTTCCAGTGCGGGCAAGGAAGTCAGCATTGCGAAGCAGGCAGTTACTTCAAGTCCCGATATCCGCGAGAGCGTTGTAGCCCCCATTAAGGCACGAATCGCCGACGGAAGCTATTCCGTTGATGCCGGAGACTTTGCATCTAAATTAATTGAGAAATACAACGAAACGAGGTAATTCCACGTGGCCAGCCTGATGGAGAATCTGATTGATGTTTTGAATAAAGAAAATTCAGAGTACAAGCTCCTGCTGGAATTATCAAGACGCAAGTCTCCCGTTATCGTGCAGGGAGATTTGAAAGCATTGGAACAAATCACGGATGAAGAACAGATTATTGTCGGTAGAATTCAGCACTTGGAACGTTCGCGTGAGGAAGTGCTGAAGGATATCGCCAATGTCATCAACAAGGATGTTGCGACATTAAAGCTTACGGAATTAATCAAGATGCTTGCAAAACGCCCGGAAGAACAGGCACAGCTGTCTGCACTTCACGACGAATTACAAGTATCCGTCAAAGCGGTGGCTATAGTGAACGAACGCAATCGCGAGCTCATTACAAACGCTTTGGAACTGGTTAATTTTGATATGAATTTGATTCAGAGTATGAATGCGGCACCTGAAACGGCCAATTACAACCGCGGCGCTTACAACGTAGGCGGCACCATGGGCGTTATGTCAGGAAGCTTTGACGCAAGACAGTAGTCTTTTTCCTTGAGGTGATGGTTTATGAGCTTACAGAGCGGCTTATATGTAGGCACGTCCGGATTACAAACTTCACAGAATGCACTGAACACGGTAGCCCATAACCTGTCTAACATTGACACGGAGGGCTATACCCGTCAACAGATAGGCCTTTCTGACAAAATCTATAATCGCCTCTCTAAAAGTGCGGCCGTAGCCCCTCAGCAGACGGGACTGGGCGTCACTTATTCTAAAGTAAGACAAATCAGAGATTTCTTTCTGGATCGTTCCTACCGCGAGGAGGTAGGCCGCCTCAGTTTTTACGAGGCTTCCTATGAATCCATTCGCGAGGTGGAGACCATACTGGGCGAGATGAACGGCGCTGCCTTCAACGAATCGCTCTCGAGCCTTTGGTCTGCAGTCCAGGAAGCATCCAAGGACCCCGCCAATAGCGTTATTCAGGGATTAATCGTACAGCGTGCTTCTACTTTTTTGCAGAATGCGTCCAGCGTTTATACTTCACTATGTGACTATCAGGACAACCTGAACCTGCATGCACAGGAACTGGTTGCCGATATTAATAAATATTCCGGAGAGATTCATTCGCTGAATCAGGAGATTACGAAGATCGAGGTAGGCGGCACGGAAGCGGCCAATGACCTCCGCGACCGACGCAATTATTACCTTGACAAGCTTGCTTCCATCGCCAATATCAGCTACACCGAGGACTATTACGGTTCCGTTTCCGTGAAGCTTGAAGGCGTGGAACTTACGAATCACGATTACTGCTATGAAATCGGCATGAAACTGGACCCGACCACCGGATTCTACACCCCCTTCTGGAAACAGAATGCTTCGTCCTTTGTAAATGACCTGGGCGAAAGAGAATACGACATCACGGGCGCCGAGGTATTTTCCTTTAAGGAGGAGATCGCTTCGGAGATGGACACCGACATCGGTGAGCTGAAGGCAGTGCTTCTTGCAAGAGGCGACCGTCGGGCCAATTACACGGACCTCCTTGACAAAGAGCATTACAACGACGTAATCGTAGATTCCGTCATTGCCAATGTGGAAGCGGAATTCGACCATCTCGTTCATTCCATCGTTCGTAAAATCAATGATTTGCTTGCAGAAAGCAGCGATGTTGCCAGCGGCTATATGTGCAACGCGGACGGCTCGCCGGTACAGCTCTTTGAGAAGCTGGTAACTCCCGGTTACGAACAGACCGGTACGGACGCAAGCGGCAATCCCATTTGGACCTTCATTGAGGAACAGGACGGAAGCGACGGACTTCATGTAGACAGCTCGACGCTTTATACGATATCAAACCTTAAAATCAATCAAAGTCTCTTACAGTCTCCTGCCAAGCTCGGCTTTGTAAAGCAGGATGGCAAGGTGGATTACGACACCATGAACCGAATTAAGGCAGCGTTTGACGAGGTTGCTTATTGCCTGAATCCCAACATGGTTAAGTTTTCGAACTTCGCGGATTTCTATTCAGATCTGGTAGCTCAGGTCGGCAATGACGGAGCGGTCTTTAAGAGCCTTTACGAGAACCAGGACATTACGGTTACTTCAACCGAGAATGCCCGCCAGCAGATCGTCGGTGTTTCCTCCGATGAGGAACTGAGCCAGATGATCCGCTTCCAAAATGCTTATAACGCAAGCAGCCGTTTCATTAATGTCATTGATGAAATGCTCGAGCATCTTGTCAGCACACTGGGAGCATAACGAACCAACATAAATTAACGAAAGGAGCAGGCTGATGTCATCTACATTCTTTGGATTAAATACGGCATATACCGGATTGCTTGCATCAAATGCGGCATTGAATACGACCGGCAACAATATTTCCAACGTGGAAACCAAGGGATATTCCCGTCAGGAAGTGGATCAGATGGCCTGCACCGCCATTCGTACCTATACCACTTACGGTTGCGCCGGCGCGGGCGTCGATGTTATTTCCGTCAACCGCGTACGGGATGAGTTCTACGATGTCAAGTACCAGAACAACAACTCCCGAATCGGCGACCAGGAAGTAAAGCAGTATTATATGAAATCCGTGGAGAGCTACTTTGCGGACGATGCCACCATCAAAGGCTTCAACACCATCTTTAATGAGATGGTAGTGAATTTATCCGAGGTCAAAAAGAACGCAGGCGATGCTTCTGCCAAAGCCCAGTTCATCGGAGCAGCCGGAAACCTGGCAGATTACTTCAATTCTCTTTCCGAGAATCTTGACAAGCTTCAGGCAGATATCAATGCGGAGATTCAGAACAAGGTTACGGAAGTGAATGCCAAGGCAGCCGAAATCGCTTCCCTGAATAAGCAGATTAACGTAATCGAGCTGACCGGCGTTATGGCCAATGAGCTTCGTGACCAGCGTACTCTCTTGCTGGACGATCTTTCCAAGCTCGTGGATATTTCCACACAGGAAACCGATGTTTACAACAACAACGACCCGACACAGCCTACGGGAGCCAAAAACTTTATCGTCCGTATTGCAGGTGGACAGACCCTCGTAAGCACGAATGAATACAGAGAACTCGAGTGCCGTCCCCGTATGATTTACGAGAAGGTGAACCAGGGCGACAGCGAAGGACTTTACGATATTTACTGGACCGATACAAACGATGAATTCGGTATTTACGGTGATACGGTAGGCGGTGAGCTGGCCGGCCTGATTGAACTGAGAGACGGTAATAACGGAGAGTATTTCCACGGAATTATGCGTGAAATCAGTACGGTAGACCTCCCCATAGAGGGCGAAACGGTTACTCACCAGGTGGTTAAAATCAGCGTAGACAGCGATTATTTGAAAGACCTCTATAAGGGAACGCTCCCGGAAAACGGCGGTAAGATTAACATCGGTAATCAGGAATATTACTATGACAGCTGGAAGTTTGAATACAATGAATCAACCGGTGAGTGCAATTACTATTTCACACTGAGTGCAACACGGAATGACCGGAATATTACCAGCGACAAGATCGGCAAGACCACCCAAATCGGCCATGATGTGAATTATCAGGGTATTCCTTATTATCAGGAGCAGATGAATGAGTGGATTCGTACCTATGCTTATCACTTTAATTCGATTCTGACCCAGGCTGACAGCGTGGATTACTACGGCAATCCTGCAGGCATCCTTTTTACCGGCGATCACAGCACGGACGAAGGACAGTACTTATTTACAACGGATATTAACGGAAGTACGGTTGTCGATGTAAAAGATGACAGCTACTACAGACTGACGGCCCGAAACTTTACTGTTTCCAAGGAACTGGAAATGGATTCCATGAAGTTCGCCACCCATACGGACGCCTCTGCCGGCCCTGACAAGTATGACGTCGTGGATGAGCTTTTGGACCTTAACAAGAATCGTGACCGCATGAGCTTTCGTAGCTGTACGGCAGGCGAGTTCTTACAGTGCGTGCTTTCGGATGTGGCATTAAATGCCAATGCAGCCAATAACTTCGTGACCACGCTTGAGTATGTAAGAGAGACCATTAACAACCAACGCACCAGCGTTTCGGGTGTTGATAACGATGAGGAAGCCTTAAATCTTGTAAAATATCAAAATGCTTACAATCTTTCCTCTAAAATGATTCAGGTTTTGACCGAAATATATGATAGATTGATTCTTCAGACCGGTGTCTGACGGCTAGAAAGGAAGACCTATGCGTATAACAAATAAGATTATGCAGAACAACCAGTTGTTCAATATGAATCTGAATAAAACGCTTCAGGATAGTATTAATACGCAGATGTCTACTCAGAAGAAGATTGCCAGACCTTCGGACGACCCCGTTGTAGCGATTCGTTCCCTGCGACTTCGTACGAATCTGAGCAATGTTTCCCAGTATTACGAGAAGAACGTTCCCGATGCGGACAACTGGCTCACCCTTACCGAGACGGCTCTTTCCACCGTTACGAGCGTTCTTACCAATATGCGTACCCAGTGTGTCAAGGGAGCCAATGGCGACATCACCGTGGATGACCGTGAAATCATCCTGGAGAAGCTGAAGGCGTACAAGACGGAAGTGTATTCCACCGGTGATACGGACTATGCCGGACGTTCCATCTTCACGGGATACCGTACCGACATGCCTCTGACCATTACGGAGCCTGCAACGGATGAAATCACCATCCACCAGCAGATGCACAATACTGAAGTGGAGGAGTTCTCCTATATCGAGACCGGCGACCTCCTGGAACTCAACATTGGCAATTATAACAGCATTACGACCGACGAATACGGCGTAAGCGAGACGAAGCTACACCGAATCCGCCTGGCTTACGATTCCATAGACGCTTCCAAGGAAGTGTCCATCAAGGTAGCAACCGGCAAGGATGCAGACGGCAATACCACCTATACGGATGTTCCCTGCAGCGTGCAGAAGGTGTCGCAGGCAGTTACTCCGAACCCTTACCAGGTGGCCAAAAACAATCCGGACGCCGCAGTCTTTATTCCCGAGACCGGAGAGATTATTTTTGGCGACGACATCTACCACGATATTATGGCTTACTCAGCAAGCGATGAGCTGCTTGTAAGCTATACAAAGACCGAGTGGCTTGCGGGCGAGCTGAACCCGATTCACTATTTCGCATGCGAGAGCGAAGGAATCAGCTACAACAGCGATTACATGAGCGACCGCGTCAATAACGATGATGTGCGCCAGATTATGGAATACGACGTCGGATTCAACCAGAGACTGCGCGTGAATACGACCGCGGACGAATGCTTTACCCACGATATCGGCCGCGACATCGACGAGCTTACGAACGTGGTTGAGGAGCTTCGCGGTATTTCCGAGATCGTGACGCGACTCGAAGAAATGATTGACGATCCCGCTTATGCGACGGATCTTGATGTACTGAATGAGAAGCTGGCTGCCGCCAAAAAGGCACAGACCTACATTAATGACAAGGTTCAGAAGGGCTTTGAACATGCAATTTCCTCCATGGACAGCTATCTCGATCAGTTTGATTTGGCGATTACCCAGGTCGGAAGCCGCAGTGCAAGATTGCAGTTGATTGAGAATCGACTGATGAATCAGCAGACGAGCTTCAAGGAACTGGTAAGCGATAATGACGAAGCCGATATCACGGAACTTGCGATGGAGCTCGCAAGCTCGCAGATGTCCTATCAGGCAGCCCTGATGGCGACCGGCAAGATTTCCCAGAATACCCTGCTTGATTTCCTGTAAGCAGGATGGGAGTATGAATAAGTTTTGAGGCCCATGAGGGGCCGGAAAGGCGGTAACACAATGCAACAGGCAACTATTGAAACAAGAGTATTTGGCACTGTCGGAATCGACCCGGACAAGGTAATTACCTTCCCGAACGGTATCATCGGATTCCCCGACATGAAGAATTTCCTTCTGCTCTATAATATCGATCGCGGCGCTGAGGCCGGCATTCGCTGGCTGCAGTCCATCGAAGAGCCGAACTTCGCTCTTCCCGTAATGGATCCGCTCCTTGCAGATCCTGCTTACAATCCTGAAGTTGAGGATGATCTTTTGAAACCCATCGGCGAGCTTACGGACGAGAATCTGTTTGTTCTTGTATCCGTAACCATCCCGAGCGATATTACCCAGATGACCGTGAACTTAAAGGCACCGATCGTCATTAATACCGACGAACGCAAGGCCTGCCAGATTATCGCTGAAGGTGACCGCTATCAGATTAAGACCCCGATCTACGAGATCATCAAGGCGTCTAAGAAAGCAGGTGAATAATCATGCTGGCATTATCACGTAAGAAAAACGAAGCTTTGGTTATTAATAACAATATTGAAATCACCGTTCTTGAGGTGAAGGGCGAGCAGGTAAAACTCGGAATTTCCGCACCGAAGGAAGTTCCCGTATATCGCAAAGAAGTATACGTACAGATTCAGAGTGCCAACGAAGAGGCCATGAGTGCCGATAATTTAGAAGCTTTAAAAAATTTATTATAATTTTTTGCAAACAACTATAAAGTTTTCGTGAGTGATTCCGATATAGAGTATAACAGTTCTCTAATCGATCACATGGAGGTGATTATCATGACTATTGAACCGGTTAATTCAGTGATGTCGTTACAGGCAACAGGATCTGTTCCGAAGGAGACGACTCCGAAGACCGACTCAGTGACCACGGAAGGTCAACAGCTGGATATCAAACCTATGGTTGACAGCGCTACCCCTGCAGTTGAAGCTGCATCCAATGATTCCGACGCCGGAAGACAGAGGGAGAGCGAGCAACCGTCTAGTGACCAAATCCGTCAGGCCGTTGAACAAATCAACAAAAGCATGAACCAAAACACGGAAGCACAATTTGGCATTCACGAAGGAACCAATCGAATTACAATTAAAATCGTTGACAGAGATACGAAGGAAGTTATTAAAGAACTCCCTCCTGAAAAGACTCTTGATATTATTGCAAAAGCATGGGAGATTGCAGGACTTCTTGTCGACGAAAGAAGATAGGAGGTAAGTAATATGATTCGTATAACAGGAATGAATTCAGGACTTGATACGGAAGCCATGATTTCCGAATTATCCAAGGCTCATTCATCAAAGGTTACGACCCTCCAGAAAAAGCAGACACGTCTTGAGTGGAAGCAGGAAGCTTGGAAGAATTTGAACGGTAAGATTTATTCCCTGTTTTCAAACACCTTATCCAAGTTGAAATTCTCGGATGCTTACCGCAAGAAGACCACGACCTGTTCCGATTCGACGAAGGCTACCGTAGTAGCATCCGCAGGAGCAGTAAACGGAAGTCAGTCCCTTACGGTAGATTCCCTTGCAACCGCCGGATATCTGACCGGCGCCCGAATCGGCGACAAGGGACAGTATAAGGCAGACAGCAAGGTCTCTGAACTGGATGCTTCCTTAGTAGGAAAGACCATCAGCGTAAACGGCGAGGATGTTACCATTACGGAAGATACAACGATGTCCTCTTTGGCCAAAGAGTTATCTGACAAGGGCATCAATGCAAGCTTCGATGCAACAAATCAGCGATTCTTCTTAAGTGCCAAGGCAACCGGCGCTGACAACGATTTCGTTCTGGGCGGCGACGCCGATGCACTTGCAGCGCTGGGCTTTGACTATGAAAGCAACCTGGATGCCGACGGCGAAATCATCGACAAGACCGGTGCGGTTCGTATCAAAGGTACGAATGCAACCATTACATTAAACGGAGCAGAATTTACTTCTGATACCAATACTTTCGCAATTAACGGCTTAACCGTTACCGTTAAAGGTACTACGGTTCCCGGCGAAACCCTTTCCATCAATACGGAAACAGACTATGACGGTATTTACGATACCATCAAAGGCTTTATCAAAGAGTATTCCGATTTGATGAACGAAATGACGAAGCTTTACAATGCAGCTTCTAATAAGAGCATGGATCCCCTTACCGACGAGGAGAAGGATGCCATGACGGACACCCAGATTGAACAGTGGGAAGAGAAGATTAAGAGCGGCATTTTAAGTGGAGATTCTACCATTGCAACCGTACGTAATGAGCTCAGCAAGATTATGATGCAGCCGATCGAAATCGGTGGCGAGAAGATTTACCTGGCTGATTACGGTATTGCAACCGGCGATTATTTCTCAACGGAAGTTGATGCAAGATACGCATACCACATTGACGGTGATCCGGACGATCAGTTGACCGGTTCCGCAGAAGACAAGCTTAAGAGCGCAATTGCGGCCGATCCCGATGCTGTGGCACAGTTCTTCCAGAAGCTTTCCAACAATCTGTATACGAAACTGAACGACCTGATGGCTTCTACCGAGTACAGCTCCATCTACAAAGTTTATGATGACAAGCAGATGAAGAGCGACTTGAGCGATTTCGAGAAGAAGATTCAGGAAGCACAGCAGAAATTGGCTGACCTTGAGGACAAATGGTACGCTAAATTTGCCAAGATGGAGGCTGCAATGGCTTCCATGCAGAACGGTCAGAACTCAATCAGTGCATTGTTCGGACAGTAAAATTAAGTGAGGAAGTATAAATGGCTATTCCGCAGAACGCGTATTCGCAATATCAGAATAACAAAATACTGACAGCGTCACCGGCTGAACTTACCCTGATGCTTTATGAAGGGGCTATCAAGTTTTGCAACATCGCTATCGTTGGTATCGAGAATCATGATATTCAGAAGGCACATACCAATATTATTAAAGTAGAGCGTATTATCGATGAATTTCGTATTACGCTGGATATGAAGTATGCGGTAGCTCAGGACTTCGACCGGGTATATACCTATCTTTTGAAACGTCTTGCAGAAGCGAATGTCAAAAAGGACAAGGAAATCCTGGAAGAGGTAAACGATCACTTACATGCCATGCGCGACACCTGGAAAGAAGTTATGCGATTAAATGGCAAGCAGGTACTGTAATATGTTGAAGAATTATCTTGAGATTCTGAAAGAAAGTTTACTTAAGAAGAAGGCAATCCTGACGGAACTTTATAACCTGTCCAAAAAGCAGGGCGAAATCGCCGGTACGGTGCCTTTCGATACAGACAGCTTTGATACGCTGGTAGACCAAAAGGACGATCTGGTTAACAGGATATTGGAACTGGATAACGGCTTTGAGGAAACTTATCGTATTATAAAGGATGAACTTCCGGGGCATAAGGATGAATTTAAGGAAGAAATTCGTTTTTTGCAGGAGCTCATTAAGAACGTGACAGAAATTTCAATGTCATTACAGGCATTGGAGGAACGGAACAAGCGGACGATTGAGACGGCCTTCCTTACGGAGCACAAACGCATCGATCAGACCCGCCGTTCTTCAAAGGCAGCGCTCGATTATTACAAGAGCATGAGCCAGGTAAACTACATCGATCCGCAACTTATGGATCAAAAAAAATAATTTTTGTATATAACGGTTAAGTTCTCAGAAAACTTGCCGATATATAAAGTAAGTAACAAGAAGTTACCCATTAACTAAGCGAGAGGGCAGCAGGGAAGCCGCCCGTCAGGCAGCAAGGATGCTTATATGAGTCTCCGTATTTGAGACACTTCAAAAGCTATCAAACTACCAAAGGCGGTTAGCTGAAGTCTTCAAAGCTTCACACGAGTGGCAAGGATGTCACCGTACAAAATTCAAGGAGGATTTCCTATGGTAGTACAACACAATCTTACAGCAATGAACAGTAACAGAATGCTCGGCGTAACCAGCACAACTCAGGCTAAGTCAACTGAGAAGTTATCATCCGGTTACAAGATCAACCGTGCAGCAGATGATGCAGCAGGTCTTGCTATCAGCGAGAAGATGCGTCGTCAGATCAGAGGCCTTTCCCAGGCTACAGCTAATGCTCAGGACGGTGTTTCCTGTGTACAGACAGCTGAAGGTGCTCTTGCAGAAGTTCATGACATGTTACAGCGTATGAACGAACTTGCAATCAAGGCTTCCAACGATACCATGACAGCAGATGATCGTAGCTACATCGATTCCGAAGTTCAGCAGTTAAAGACCGAAATCGATAGAGTTGCAACCACCACCACCTTCAATGAGCAGAGCTTACTTGATGGTACCTTTACCGGTAAGAAGCTTCAGGTTGGTGCTGAGAACGCAGATGCACAGCGTATCGAAATCTCCATCAAGGGCGTAAGCACTGCAACGATCGGTGTATCCAGTGTATCCGTAGCAGGCGCTACTTCCGCTTCCGCTCGCAGCTCCATCACCATGATCAAGAATGCTCTTAAGAACGTTTCCGAGCAGAGATCCAAACTCGGTGCTGTTCAGAACAGACTTGAGCATACCATCAGCAACCTCAACAACGTAGTTGAGAACACCACCAGTGCTGAATCTGCAATCCGTGATACCGATATGGCAACTGAGATGGTTAAGTTTGCTAACAACAACATTCTTACCCAGGCTGGTACAGCAATGTTGGCACAGGCAAATCAGTCCAACCAGACCGTATTATCACTGCTCGCTTAATCGCAATTGCTTAGGTGAACTACCTGGGGGCCGGGTGCTTAGCATCCGGTCCCTTTTCTATTTCCGCCATTTCAGTCCTCAATTTGCTGCCTGATTCCGGCAAAATTGCTTTTTTCCTACAATATATTGAAAAATTTTAAAAAAATTTGCAAAAAAGTATTAAGTATTTTCCTCTGAATCCGATATAATAGGTGTAACGGATGAGAAATCATCTTAATAAGGCGAGTATAACGCCACACCGAGTGGCAGGGACGCCACTTGTGTAATTCAAGGAGGAAAACAATATGGTAGTACAACACAATCTTACAGCAATGAACTCAAACAGAATGCTCGGTGTAACCACTGGCGCTCAGGCTAAGTCAACCGAGAAGCTTTCTTCAGGTTATAAGATCAACCGTGCAGCAGATGATGCAGCAGGTCTTGCAATCAGCGAGAAGATGCGTCGTCAGATCAGAGGTCTTTCACAGGCTTCCGCCAATGCACAGGATGGTATCTCCTGTGTACAGACTGCAGAAGGTGCTCTTGCAGAAGTACATGATATGTTACAGCGTATGAACGAGCTGGCAATCAAAGCTTCCAACGATACTATGACAGCAGACGACCGTGACTACATTGATTCCGAAGTTCAGCAGCTTAAGGAAGAGATCAACCGTGTAGCAACCACCACAACCTTTAACGAGCAGAACTTACTCGATGGTACCTTTACCGGTAAGGAACTTCAGGTTGGTGCAGAGAACGATGCACAGCAGCGTATCGAAATCTCCATCAAGGGCGTTAATACTACTACAATCGGTGTTGATGGCGTAGCTGTTAATGGCGCTGATGCTACTTCAGCCCGCAACTCCATCACCATGATCAAGGCAGCTTTGAAGTCCGTATCCGAGCAGAGATCTAAACTCGGTGCAGTTCAGAACAGACTTGAGCATACCATCTCTAACCTTAACAACGTAGTTGAGAATACTACTAGTGCTGAATCCGCTATCAGAGATACCGACATGGCTACTGAAATGGTTCGCTTTGCGAATAACAACATTCTTGCACAGGCAGGTACTTCAATGCTTACGCAGGCTAACCAGGCTAATCAGACTGTATTATCCTTACTTCAGTAATTCATTGCAACACTACCGGGGCAGGTCCTGTGGACCTGCCTTTTTTCTTTGCTTTTTTGTAAAGTTGTAGTAAACTGTTTAGGTTGAGATTTTTAGAATGTGAGATATGAGATGGAACAAAACAAGAAAAATGCTTTAGGAGAGCTTCCCATCGGAATGCTGCTCCGTAAATTCGCAATCCCCAGCATCGTAGCCATGCTGGTTGGTGCACTTTACAATATTGTCGATCAGTATTTCATCGGCAACAGGGTCGGAGAGCTCGGAAACGGAGCAACCAACATTGCCTTCCCCCTGTCCATATCCTGTACGGCGTTATCCCTTTTGTTCGGTATAGGCGGTGCCTCCGCTTTTAACCTTGCCATGGGCGAAGGAAAAAGCGAAAAAGCAGCACACTATATCGGAAATTCCGCGACCATCCTGGTAGGAGCGGGCGTAGTTCTTTCGGTTATCACGGAATGCATGCTACCACAGCTGCTCATGCTTTTTGGCTCCACGGCAGATATCTTTCCTTACGCACTGACCTACACGAGGATTACGGCCCTCGGCTTCCCCGTACTGATTCTGTCCACCGGAGGCGCTCACCTCATACGAGCCGACGGTTCTCCGAATTACTCGATGTTTTGCAACCTGACAGGTGCCGTAATTAATACAATCTTGGACGCTTTGTTTGTGTTCGTGTTCGACTGGGGCATGATGGGCGCAGCCTGGGCCACCGTAATCGGACAATATATTTCGGGCGCTCTGGTAATCCGTTACCTGTGCCACTACAAGACCGTGAAGCTGCGCGGAATCCACCTGATTCCCAAGCTGGAATACCTGGGCCGCAATGCATCGCTGGGACTTGCGTCCTTCTGCAATCAGCTGGCGATGATGGTCGTACAGATTATCATGAACAATTCGCTGACCTACTACGGACGCCTCTCGATATACGGCGAGAATATTCCCATTGCCTGCGTTGGTATTATTTCCAAGGTAGGAATGATGTTTTTCTCCTTCATTATCGGTATTTCGCAGGGCCTCCAGCCCATAGCAAGCTACAACTACGGCGCAGCACAGTACAAACGTGTTAAGAAAGCGGTACTCATGGCCCTGTCCGTGGGACTTGTCATTTCCCTGTGCTCTTTTGCAATATTCCAGATATTCCCGCTTCAAATTATCAAAATCTTTGGCGAGGGCTCGCAGGAATACTATGATTTCGCGGTACGATACATTCGAATTTACTTCTTCTTTATCTTTATCAATTTCGTGCAGCCCATCGTGTCGAATTTCTTCAGCGCGACCGGACGCCCGAAGATTGGTATGATACTATCGCTTACCAGACAGATTATTTTCCTGATTCCGCTTCTTATCATCATGCCGCGTATGATGGGCATTGACGGTATCGTGTATGCGGGACCGACTGCGGATGCACTGGCAGCCATTACAACCATCAGCTTCTTCATATGGGAAATTCGCAAAAAACAATATAAAGAACAGTAAACAAAAACACCTCCCACGGCGTATCGAACATCCGATAACGCGCACGGGAGGTGTTCTGTTTTGTTGTGTTTTACAATATCATGTTATGTTAACTCACTGATTCGATCAAGTGCCGGCTCGTAGGAACCGCATTTTTGGTAGTAGCTTACGGCACTGCCGGAATCCCCCAGCCTTTCACAAATTACGCCCAACTGGTAATTCGGAAGTGCCTGCCGGGTGTCGTTGGTCAGGACCAAAGGCGCCATGGTTGCCTGCATGAAGTGCAGCATGGCATTGGAAATGTCACCGCTTAGCAGGTAAAGCCTTCCCATCGTGTAGAGATAATCGCTGTAGCCCTTGAAGGAGTCGTAGAAGGGTTTCAACCGCTCAAGGCCGTCCGTGTATTGGGAAAGGGCAATGTACGTGTTCCCAAGGGAAACGAGCAGCATGATGGTATATTCCATGGAAGGGTCAAAGCCCATTTCAATCGACTGCAAAAGAGTATCCTGCGCGGTTTCGTAATCACCCTGCAGGTACTGTGCGTGTCCGAGCTGGAAGAGCGAATAGGGACTTGCTTCCATCGCGGAAAGAAGCTCCTTGTCACGTGCTACCTTGCGCTGCAAAAGCTCCTCGGTCACATAACCCGTGTGGTTTACATAAAACGGCATGGCATAATCCACATGCGGTGTACCGTCTATATGTACGAGCTGTTCGTGAATGGGCAGGATGTAGTGAAACAGCCTGCGGTCGAAGAAACGGTCCACATGGTCTGTAGTGGTAGTGCCGTCGGAAGCGGGAGAGGTACGGATAATCTGTCCCACGTACTGAGGGTACTTTTCTTTGAGGGCCATCATTTCATAGAAGGGAACTTTCGTGGCCGCTTCATCGCAATCCAGAACCAGAATCCAGTCATGACTTGCACTTTCTATGCTGTAATTCCTCGCGGCGGAGAAATCATTACACCAGGTAAAATCAAAGATGCGGTCCGTGTAACGGGAAGCGATTTCTTTTGTCCTGTCCGTGGAACCGGTATCAATGATGTTGATTTCAATGGGAAGATCCTTAAAAGGCTCTAAGCAGGCTGCAAGGTTCGCTTCTTCATCCTTACAAATCATGCAGAGTGAGATATCCGCCCTGGCACGATAGCCGGACATACGTTTTTGGAGGGCAGTCAGGCGATTCTTGGTCTCCGGCCTTTGCAAGGCGTCGAGACTGCGCTTATAGTAAGCGATGGCAAGGTCATAATCATACAGTGCTTCCTCCAAAATACAGGCCGCATTGTGTGCTGCCATGAAGGAATTGCAACCATCGACTCCTGCCTCCGTGCAGGAGAGTGCGGCATCAAACTGCTCGAAGGCCTCGGCATTTCGACATAATTTCATCAACGCTTCTCCAAGCATGCAACGGAAATCGGCATAGTCGCCGAAGGCGTCCGAAAGGGATGCGAGAGAAACAGCCTCTTCGAGCCGTCCGGTCTGTATCATGGAGTAACCATAGTCGGTAATCATGATGCGGACAAAGGGAAGCGTCGGGTCTACATCGAAGGTAAAGCCCTGTTTCATCGTTTCATACGCCTGCTCGTAATCCCCGGCGAGGATGCAGCTTTCGGCAATCTGATAGTAAAGATAGACATCCTCCGGAGCGTCCTTCAGCATTTCCTTAAGCAGTGCGTTATTACGTTCCGCCTTCCGCCTGCGCTCCTCGGGGGTGCCCAGATAGCCCTCGTGCGTAAAGGTGAGTCCGGTGTCAAAAACAAGCAGGGCATCGGAACCGTTCGCATTCTTCTGATAGAGCGCCGAATCGAGGGGAACAACCTGCTCGTGAATGCGCCCTTCATAATGGTAGTAGCGCCGGTTGTAAAGTCGCTCCACCATATCGGTCATATTGACAAAGCTTTGGTCGGAGGAGGAGAGACATTTGTTGATACGCTGAATCTGTCCGACAGCCTTGGGATGCTTCTCCAAATTTTGGAACATTTTGGAAGTATCGGAGGCTTTCAAAATTTCGTCTGCGTCGACAAAAAGAACGAAGTCCGTCATAGCTTCCGAAGCTGCGTAATTCCGGGCGGCTGCAAAGTCGTTGCACCATTCGAACCGGATTACCTTATCGGCATATTCTTTCGCAATCTCTACCGTGCGGTCGGTCGAACCGGTATCACACACGAGAATCTGAATGGGCAGTTTTTTAAGTGCCCGAAGGCAGTCCTTCAGTGTTTTTTGTTCATTTTTTACAATCAATACCCCTGTTACAGGAATCATCGGAACTCTCCCTTTCTACTTAAACGGATAATATCAGTATAGCATAATCCTACCTGATTGCGATATAATAAACATGGGTACAACAAGAGATTGAGAGGAGGAGCAGGATGATAAAGGTTTCACTTTGTATGATTGTGAAGGACGAAGAACAGGTGCTTGAGAGATGCCTTTCCTCGTTGTGCGACCTGATGGATGAAATTATTATCGTGGATACCGGGTCTTCTGACGGAACCAAGGATATAGCGCGCCGTTACACGGACCAAATCTATGATTTTGAATGGTGTGACGATTTCTCGGCGGCCAGAAATTTTGCTTTTTCCAAGGCAACGCAGGACTACATTTATTCCGCAGATGCAGACGAGGTGCTCGATGAGGAGAACCGCCGGAAGTTCAGAGAATTGAAGGAATGCCTCCTGCCTGAAATAGAAATCGTTCAGATGCACTATCTGAACAAAACGCAACACAATACCACGGAGAATTTTGAGGCGGAGTATCGTCCGAAGCTTTACAAGCGGCTTCGCACCTTCCTCTGGATTAATCCGATCCATGAGACCGTGAATCTGACGCCGGTCGTTTTTGACAGCGACATCACCGTGCTTCACATGCCGGAGAATGCACACGGGCGGCGCGATTTCGGCATCTTCCTAAAGGCGGTCAAGCGCGGCGATATGCCCAGCCATCTTGTACACATGTACGCTAGAGAGCTTATGATCGCGGGGGCCAAAAGAGATTTCGACGCGGCAGCAGACTTTTTCAAGGACAAATACAAAGAGGCGATTTTTGATGAGGACAGTTCCAGAATTCATCAGGAAGCAGCCTGCGTTCTTGCGAGGTATTACCGCTTAAACGGGGAACCGCTTTTGTTTCTTAACATCTGCCTGAAGGATTCCGCTTTGGGTGGCTGCTCGGAAGTATGCCGGGAGCTGGGATTCTTTTACGAGGAGCAGAATAACTACGAAGAAGCAGCACTTTGGTATTACAATGCAGCATTTGAAACGCAGGCGGCTCTGGATGCAACCTCCAGTGCTACGAGCGGTGCACCGGGCCGGCAGGCCGAGCTTCTTTTAGGCAGGTTATACGAGAAGTGGAGTGATTCATTAAAAGAGAGCGATCCGCAGAAGGCGGTGGCCTTCCGAATGACCGCTCTGAAGTATTTGAATACGTAAAATAAAAAACTCGAAGTTCTCCGATGGAAGACTTCGAGTTTTAGCAATATCCGTTGAACATCATGCCGGAATAAGCACTTGTGATATAAGGCGATGCATAGGAATGACCGGGATTCTTATATGCCACGATGGTTTTGTTGACATACTCCATAGGGTCTAAGGAAATGCTGTTCGTCTTACGAATCAGGGCTCCCGTGAAATTCTTAAGAGGAGCAAAGAGTTCTGCAGACTGCTCACTTAAGGCACTTTGCTTGAGAAGATCGGCATTAATCTTGAGACTGCCGTCCTCCTGCATGGAAAGACCGATGGAATCAAGGCCACCGCCGTAGTAAGCAGTGATACGCGTCATTTCAGACAGAAGCTTCATTGCCTTCGGCTGGCTGCCGGTGTACTCGGTTGCAGCTTTTAAGAAGGTGTTGTAACCGGATACCAGCTTGTCTATATTCTCCGTGAAGGATTCCACATCCGGCTTAACACCGATTGTTACGGCGTCATCCTCTTTGGTTAAGCCCTTCAGAGTGATTTCGTAAGTCTTGCCTACCGTGAAGTTGTTGCTCATGGTAGTGTGCTCCTCACCGTTTATGAGGAAACGTGCATTTCGGGCAGGAGAGGTAATCTCACCTAAACCAAGGAAGGAAACCGTACCGCTGCGCTTGCTGGTATGATTGTCCGAAATGGTAAACAGAACATCCTTATCGGGAGCGATACCGGAAGCATCGGAATAGGTCTTTAATGCGCTGCGGCCTTCTGCATCCTCCGTAATCTCGGAATGAATGCCGATACCCGCGTTATTAATCAACCTATTGAGGCGTTCCTGAATCGTACGGTTCGTGTCCTCCTCATTGACATTGAACTGGAATTCATAATTCAGTCCGTTGATATTCACATCAAAGGAGTACGTATCCGGATCAAGCGAGCGTTCATTCTGAGAAACATAACGTCCTGCATTGACCTGTGGTGCCGCGAGATCCAAAACCTGCATTTCGAAGGAAGGAACCTCCTCCTCATCCCCGCTTCCGACATAGTAAGCATCGACGATACTTTCATTGGTTGTGAAAGCAGCCTTCTTGTTCAGAATTGTGGTTTCATCCAAGCCGCCGAGCGAAGCAATCGTGTTACGAAGTTCACGGGCATCCTCCTTAATACCGACAGCAAAGCGTTGCGTAGCCTCACCGGTATCAATGATGCTTAAAGGGGATTCTTTATTAATCTTAACAATGGAATTGTAAACGCCACGAAGCTCGCTCTTTTTATGAGTGTCAAAGCGCGATGTGCCATTCGGCGCATAGGCGGTCAGGTAATGGTTATATATAGTTTGAAGAGCCATACCAGCCATAAGAGCCCCCTCCTTTCATCCGTGAAATTACATACAGTCAAAACCTTTCGACTGTGGCCAAGACGGCCTGTATAGGGCATAATAAGCTACTATTACATCCTCAATTTATTACAAGCAGTGCAAAAAATCAATAGATACTTTGAAAAAAAGCAGCAAATTCGGGCATTTTAATGTTCTGTTAACCAAAAATGTGCTATATTTATTCCGAAAACTGACCCCAAAGATGCGTTCTGCGGGAAAAGGAGGACATTATGAATCGTTTTAAGAAGTATCTGGTTGTTTTTTGCGTTGCGCTTTTGATGAGCGGATGCGGTTCTGCCAAGGGGGCGGAACATATTACTAAGGTGGCTTCTTTGAAAGGGCCGACTACCATCGGCCTTCTTTATTTGATGAATTCAGAGAACGCCGACGATTATGAATTCCACATGGCAGCAGGGGCGGATGAAATCCTGCCGATGATGGTTTCGGGGGATGCGGACATTGCCTTGATTCCCGCCAATGTAGCTACCGTTCTTTATAACAAGACGAACGGTGCTGTGGAAGTGCTCGACATCAACACCTTGGGTGTTTTGTACGCGGTTGGTACGGATGAAAACCTTCAGGGCATTTCGGATCTTAAGAATCGCGAGGTTTACATAACAGGAAAGGGCACAACACCGGATTACGTTTTTCAATATCTGCTTTCTCAAAATAACATGGCGGATACCGTTATGTTAACTTATCTTTCGGAGCCGAGCGAAGCGGTTGCAAGACTGCTTGAGGATCCCTCCTCCGTTGCAATTTTGCCGCAACCGTTCGTAACAAGTGCTCTGAAACAAAATCCCGCACTTCATATCATCTGCGATTTGAGTAAGGAGTGGTCTTCGTGCGACGCAGAAGGCGAGCTGGTCACGGGCGTTACCGTGTGCCGAAAAGAATTCCTTGAGCAGTACCCTAAGAAGGTGGAAGCCTTTATAAATGAGCACGTAAAGAGTACCGAAGCTGCCGTAGCGGAAAGCAACAGGGCACAGACCGCAGCTTATATGGTTGAAGCCGGAATCCTTGGCAAGCCGGAAATTGCAGAGGCAGCCATTGACGGCTGCAATGTAACCTGCATTACGGGCGATGCCATGAAGGATGCCCTGCAGGGATATCTGTCCGTTTTGTATGAGTATGATGCAACTTCCGTGGGAGGAAAACTGCCTGAGGAAGGCTTCTATTATCTGAATTAACAGCCGAACACGGCGGTTGACATAACGGGAACGGGACTCGCGCTGCCCCTGCGGGGAACCGGTCGACCGGCCCACTGCCTGCTTAGAACACATAAAAGGAATCAACATGAAGGAAAACACGCACAACAAAAAATATATAAGGAAACTGCTGATTATCCTGGGCTGGCTGCTGCTGTGGCAGCTTATTTCCATGCTGGTTCATAATGCAGTTTTGCTTTGCGGCCCGCTGGAAGTGATAGAAACTCTTTATGTAAACATAGGAAAAACGGACTTTTGGCTCACGATTTTGAATTCCGTAAGTCGGATTTTCGGCGGATTTGTTTTTGGCGCAGCCGTGGGAATCGTGCTTGCTGCCGCAGCATTTCGGTGGAGCCTTGTACGCGAGATTCTGGAACTTCCCATGCAGGCGATGGAGTCTGTTCCGGTGGCATCCTTTGTGGTGCTCCTATTAATCTGGGTGGGCGCCGATACCGTTTCCTTATATATAGCAATGCTGCTGGTGCTGCCGGCTACGTATGCGGCCGTTTTGAATGGTTTACGTAACGCAGACAAAGAGCTCCTGGAGATGGCGAACCTATACAGATTCAGCGGCCTTGCCAAATATCGATACATTTATAAGAATGCAGTTCTTGCGCAACTCGACAGTTCCTTTAGGGTTACGGTCGGAATGAGTTTCAAATCCGGCGTAGCGGCGGAAATCATCGGGCTCGGCCGCAGAACACTGGGCGAGAAGCTGTATTTTTCCAAAATTCAGCTCGACACTGCCGGACTTTTTGCCTGGACGCTCGTGATACTTGCATTAAGCTATGCCTTTGAGAAGCTGGTTCTCTTTTTGAAAGATGAATATCGGAAGTACAATGCTCCGGTGAAGCCGAACGTACCGCGGCCTCTGCCGGCGGAATGCAGTGAGTTTCTTCATATATATAATGTAAGTAAAAATTACGACGGCTCGGAGGGCCTCGCTCCGATTTCGTTTGATGCCAAAATCGGCGAGATTGTGCTTTTGCAGGCGGCTTCCGGCGGTGGCAAGACTACGCTTTTGCATATATTGGCAGGCCTTACGGCCAAAGATGACGGTGACATGAACGCAGATTGCTGGCAACCGGTTTCCATAACGTTTCAGGAGAATCGCCTGATTGAGAATCTGGATGCAGTCTCCAATATTTGCCTGGCGGCTCCGGTATCCAAAAAGGAGGCGGAAGAGGCGGTTATGAATCTTATCGGCGCCGGCGCCTCGGGAAAGCCCGTCAGCGCGTTGAGCGGCGGTATGAGACGCCGGGTTGCTCTTTTGCGAAGCCTGCTGACGCCTTCACGCCTTCTGCTTCTTGACGAGCCCTTCACGGGACTCGATGAGGAGAATCATAAAAAGGCGGCGGAGCTGGTACGAAAGATGGCTGCAGACCGTCTTGTGATTGTGGCTACCCATGATGCGACGGATGCGGTATTATTAGGTGGACGAACCATCACACTGCAGGAGAAACAGAATTAGTATGGAAATGAGACTGGCACTTATCGGAATTATTGTACAAAAGGACGGCGACATCGAGAGCCTGAACCGCCTGCTTCATGAGTACGGCGAGTACGCTATCGGCAGAATGGGAATCCCGTATCGTGAGCGGGAGGTCAACGTGATCTCGCTGGCCATCGACGCACCGCAGGAAATCATCAGCGCATTGTCCGGAAAACTGGGACGCCTCAGCGGCATTACAAGCCAGGTCCTTTATGCCAAAAAATAAGTAAAATCTTCTTGACGGCATCTTGACCGTATGTTATATTAGTCAAGCGTGAGATGGAATTTAGGTCTTTTTTTTGTGTTGTAAGAGCACAGGACTTTTCATCAGATAGACTTTAAGACGCAATTGGAGGTGGACATATGCGTACCAGAATTACTTTAGCATGCACGGAGTGCAAGCAGCGTAACTACAATACGACCAAGGACAAGAAGACACATCCCGATCGTATGGAAACCAAGAAATACTGCAGATTCTGCAAGACTCATACTTTACACAAAGAAACGAAATAATTATTGTATATTGTTTCGAGTTTTTGCGTGATAGGAGGATTAGTGTGAAAATGCAGGCATTTTCACGCGACACTTTGTGTCGCAATCCGTAGCAGCTTCGCTGCAATGCAGTGAAGGGCTAAATATACCGGATTGCGAAATGCGGGGATTACTATGGGCAATTCAAATGCAGAGCAGAAGAAAGTACCTTTTTTCAAAGGTGTCAAATCAGAATTTCATAAGATTACCTGGACCGATTCCAAATCTTTATTCAGACAGTCCGTTGTAGTAGCCATTGTTACCATCGTTATCGGCGCAGTGATTGCTATCGTTGATTATCTCGTGGAGTTTGGACTTGACTTCTTGTTTGGTCTTGGCGCTTAATTGAACAGATTCGGAGACTTGGACATGAGTGAAGATAGGGAATTAAGTCGTGAGGAAGAACTTGCCGCACAGCGTGAGCAGTATCTTGCCGAAAGCGACAATAAGAGTGGCAAGGGAATGGGCTGGTACGTTGTGCATACCTATTCCGGCTATGAGAATAAAGTAAAAGTGAATATCGAGAAAGCAATCGAGAATCGTCATCTTGAGGATCAGATTCTTGAGGTATGTGTTCCCATGCAGGAAGTCGTTGAAATTAAGAACGGCGCCCGCAAGACCACACAGCGTAAGGTATTCCCCGGATACGTACTGATTCATATGGATGCAGACAATAACGATGCATGGTATGTAGTACGTAATACCCGTGGTGTTACCGGATTTGTAGGCCCCGGAAGCAAGCCTGTTCCTTTAACTGAGGAAGAGATGCGTGCACTGAACATGGGCGAGACAGCCAAGACCATGTACGAAGTGGGCGATACTATCGTTGTTGTATCCGGCGTTTGGAACGACACGGTTGGCGTTGTTCAGCGTGTGGATGCAGGTAAGCAGACCGTAACCATCAGTGTCGAGATGTTCGGTCGTGAAACTCCGGTTGAACTCGAATTCGCCGAAATCCGCAAGCTTTAATGACATTATTCAAAAGTGCATAGCGTACTTTTGTTAATGAGTGGGAGTGTTGCTTTTCGCAATGCGCTTACTACCACATCGGTTCTTATTTCGAACCGCAATATAGGAGGTGCCATATGGCAAAAAAAGTTACTGGTTATATCAAATTACAGATCCCTGCCGGCAAGGCTACACCGGCTCCGCCCGTTGGTCCTGCATTAGGACAGCACGGCGTTAACATCGTTGAATTCACAAAGCAGTTCAACGCACGTACCGCTGACCAGGGCGATTTAATCATTCCTGTAGTCATCACCGTTTATGCAGACAGAACCTTCAGTTTCATTACCAAGACTCCGCCTGCTGCAGTACTTCTTAAGAAGGCTTGCAACTTAAAGAGTGCATCCGGTGCACCGAACAAGAATAAAGTTGCTACCATCTCTAAGGCTAAAGTACGCGAGATCGCAGAGCTCAAGATGCCTGACTTAAATGCAGCAAGCATTGAAGCAGCAATGAGCATGATCGCAGGTACCGCAAGAAGTATGGGTATTGTCGTAGAAGACTAATACAACAGCAGACAATGATGTGGGAGCGTTGCCACAAGGCAATGCGCCACTACCACTAGGAGGATATTAAAATGAAACATGGAAAGAAATATGTCGAGGCTGCTAAGTTAGTAGACCGCGCAACTTATTATGAAGCACCCGATGCACTTGAACTTGTTAAGAAGACTGCTACAGCGAAGTTCGATGAGACCGTTGAAGTTCACATCCGTACAGGCTGCGATGGACGTCATGCAGAGCAGCAGATCCGTGGCGCAGTAGTTCTTCCTCACGGTACCGGCAAGACCGTACGTGTTTTGGTTTTTGCTAAGGGCGCTAAGGCAGATGAAGCTACCGCAGCAGGTGCTGATTTTGTTGGAGCAGAGGATTTAATTCCTAAGATTCAGAATGAAGGTTGGTTAGATTTCGACGTTGTTGTAGCAACTCCCGATATGATGGGCGTTGTAGGACGTCTCGGTAAGGTTTTGGGACCCAAAGGCTTAATGCCCAACCCTAAGGCCGGCACCGTAACCATGGATGTTACCAAGGCTATCGCTGATATTAAAGCAGGTAAAATTGAGTATCGTCTTGACAAGGCCAATATCATTCATTGCCCTATCGGCAAGGCTTCCTTTACCGCAGATCAGTTAAAGGACAACTACCAGACCTTAATCGAAGCAGTTCTTAAGGCTAAGCCCGCTACCTTAAAGGGACAGTACATTAAGAGCGTTACCGTTACCACCACCATGGGACCCGGCGTACGTATCTCTACTGCTAAATATTAATTAAGCTACAGGCACCCCGATCTTGTATCGGGGTGTTTTTGTAAAAATATAAATTTGTTGTTGACATTCCCCGAACACGTATGCTATTCTATCCAAGGTCTTAAAAGACCATGCCGAAGACAGCAGGTGTCCGCAAGGACGTAAGCATATCGCCTGCCGAGGAATTTGAACTAAAAGTTTATTCCTTCCTGTCTTTGGGAAGGATTTTTTCTTTTCGGCACATTCTAACAGGAGGTAATACAATGGCAAAGGTTGAATTGAAACAGCCCGTTGTTCAGGAGATTAGCGAAGTTATTAAGGATGCGGCTTCCGTAGTACTTGTTGACTATCGTGGAATCACTGTAGAACAGGACACAGCTCTCCGTAAATCTATGCGTGAGGCTAATGTGGCTTACAAGGTATACAAGAACACCTTGGTTAAGTTAGCAATCAAAGATACCCAGTTCGAAGGACTTGCTCCTTATCTTGAAGGACCTACTGCTGTCGTAGTATCCAAGGATGATGCTACCGCACCTGCAAGATTGGTTTCAGCAGCTGTTAAGAACGCTCCCGCACTTGAGATCAAGGCCGGTGTTGTAGAGGGTACCGTTTACGATGCAAAGGGAATCAACACCATCGCAACCATTCCTTCCAGAGAAGTTCTCCTCGGAAGATTACTTGGTTCCATGCAGTCACCCGTTGCAAACTTCGCTCGCGTTATTAAGCAGATCGCTGAGAAAGACGCAGCACCCGCAGCTGAATAAGCTGTACATTACACTTAAAATCAAAACTTGTGCATAAGCACATAACAAATTAATTTGGAGGAAATTTAAAATGGCAAAGTTATCTACCCAGGAATTTATTGATGCTATCAAAGAACTCAGCGTTCTTGAACTTAACGATTTAGTAAAAGCTTGCGAGGAAGAGTTCGGTGTATCCGCAGCAGCAGGCGTTGTAGTTGCAGCTGGTCCTGCAGCAGCTGCTGAAGTAGAGGAGCAGACCGAGTTCAACGTTGAGCTTACCGAAGTTGGCGCTGAGAAGGTTAAGGTTATCAAGGTTGTTCGTGAAGTTACCGGACTTGGTCTTAAGGAAGCTAAAGACCTCGTTGATGGCGCTCCCAAGGTTGTTAAGGAAGGCGCATCCAAGGAAGAGGCTGAGGCTCTTAAGAAGTCTCTTGAGGAAGCCGGAGCAAAGGTTACCCTTAAGTAATTTAAATGAAGTGGTCGGCCGTGGGCGAGCAATCGCCTGCGGCTTTTTCCATAAATATCACATAATATAGCAGTTCTGTTATATCAAAACACATCAATATTCTTTTTCTAAAAATTCAGAAAGTTTTTCTTGACCTTAAAAAATCCTTGTGGTATCATTTAGAGTGCACTATTGTGGTGAGGTAGGCTATTTTTGCGTGCTTTTTCTCCCCATGATGGGACGCATAATATAAAGAACGGGGTGTAATGTCAATGGAAAAACACAGAATACGTCCGACTGCCGCTGGCAAGAGCATGCGTATGAGTTATTCACGACAAAAAGAAGTTTTGGAGATGCCCAATCTGATTGAGGTTCAGAAGGATTCCTATGACTGGTTCCTGGCTGAAGGCCTTCAGGAAGCTTTGGATGATATTTCTCCTATTTCCGATCACAGTGGACACTTGAGCATGGAACTTGTCGGCTATACGCTTGCCAAGGACGAAATCAAGCACACCATCGAGGAGTGTAAGGAAAGAGATCTTACCTATGAAGCACCGCTCAAACTCAAAGTGCGTCTTTATAATAAGGATGTAGACGATGAGTTTACCGAGCATGAAATTTTTATGGGCAATTTCCCGCTGATGACTGAGACCGGTACCTTTGTTATCAATGGTGCTGAGCGTGTTATCGTCAGCCAGTTAGTCCGCTCTCCCGGTATATATTTCACGATTGAAGAAGATAAATATCGTCACAAGAAACTGTTCTCTTCTCAGGTTATCCCGAACCGTGGTGCATGGCTTGAGTATGAAACAGATGCCAATGACGTATTCTACGTAAGAGTCGACCGTACACGTAAGGTCCCTATTACGGTATTTTTGCGTGCGATGGGACTTGGTACTAATGACGAGATTCGTGAGCTTTTTGGCTCCGAAATCAAGATTGAAGCTTCCCTGCAGAAGGATTCCTCCATTACGGAGAGAAATCCCGAAGGCTGCTACGAGGATGGCCTTAAGGAATTGTACAGCAAGATTCGTCCCGGTGAGCCGTTCTCCCTGGAGAGTGCTGAGAATCTTGTAAATGCAATGTTCTTTGACCCTCGTCGTTACGATTTGGCCAAGGTAGGACGTTACAAATATAATAAGAAGTTATTACTTCGCAATCGTATTCGTAACCAGATTCTGGCTCAGGATGTAGTGGATGTTAACACCGGCGAAATCCTGGCTGAGAAAGGCACAAAAGTAAGTGTTGAGCTGGCTGATCGTATTCAGAACGCAGCTGTACCTTTTGTATGGATTCAGACCGAGGTTAAAGAGGAGAAAGTCCTTTCCAACCTTATGGTAGACATCCGTGCCTATGTAGACTGCGATCCGAAGGAATTAGGCATCCTTGACAGAGAACCCCTTGTATACTATCCCGTATTAAAGAGCTTAATCAGTGAATTCGGCGGAGATCCCGTTGCTCTTGCTGAAGCAATTAAGCGTAATAACCATGAATTAGTTCCGAAGCACATTACCAAAGAGGATATGTTTGCTTCCATCAACTATAATATGCACCTTGAGTATGGCATCGGTAACAGCGATGACATTGACCATTTGGGCAATCGTCGTATCCGTGCCGTAGGTGAATTACTTCAGAACCAGTACCGTATCGGTCTTTCCAGAATGGAGCGTGTGGTACGTGAGCGTATGACCACACATGATTCTGAGGATGTTACACCGCAGGCATTAATCAACATTAAGCCTGTTCAGGCAGCTATTAAGGAATTCTTCGGTTCCTCCCAGCTGTCTCAGTTCATGGATCAGAATAATCCTCTGGGCGAGCTTACTCATAAGCGTCGTCTTTCCGCATTGGGACCCGGCGGTTTGTCTCGTGACCGTGCCGGATTCGAGGTTCGAGATGTTCACTACTCCCATTACGGAAGAATGTGTCCTATTGAGACTCCCGAAGGTCCTAACATCGGACTTATCAACTCTCTTGCATCCTATGCAAGAATTAACGAATACGGTTTCGTAGAGGCTCCTTATCGTAAGATTGACCACTCCGATCCCGAGAACCCCGTCGTAACGGAAGAAGTAGTTTATATGACCGCTGACGAAGAGGACAATTACCATGTAGCACAGGCATCTGCTCAGCTCGATGCAGAAGGACATTTCGTTAAAAACAACGTGTCCGGTCGTTATCGTGAGGAGACCCAGGAGTATCCCAAGACGATGTTCGATTACATGGATGTATCCCCTCGTATGGTATTCTCTGTAGCTACCGCACTCATTCCTTTTCTTCAGAATGATGATGCGAACCGTGCACTGATGGGATCCAACATGCAGCGTCAGGCCGTTCCTCTTCTCTTTACCGAGGCTCCCGTAGTAGGAACCGGTATGGAACCCAAGACCGCTGTAGACTCCGGTGTATGTGTAGTTGCACGTAAGACCGGTACCGTAACCTATGTATCTTCCAAGCTGATCCGTATCAAAGCAGATGACGGTGAGGAGATGGAGTATCGTCTTTCCAAGTTCGTTCGAAGCAACCAGTCGAACTGCTATAACCAGAAGCCCATCGTATTCCGTGGCGATCGTGTTGCCCAGGGTCAGGTTATTGCCGATGGTCCTTCCACTTCCGAAGGCGAGCTTGCACTTGGTAAGAACCCTCTGATCGGTTTCATGACCTGGGAAGGTTACAACTACGAGGATGCTGTTCTTCTTTCAGAACGCCTCGTTAAAGAAGATGTTTACACTTCTGTACATATTGAAGAATACGAGACAGAAGCCCGTGATACGAAATTAGGACCTGAAGAGATTACCCGTGATGTTCCCGGTGTTGGTGAAGATGCTCTTAAGGATCTGGATGAGCGTGGTATTATCCGTATCGGCGCTGAAGTAAGAGCCGGCGACATTCTTGTTGGCAAGGTTACCCCTAAGGGTGAGACCGAGCTTACTCCCGAAGAAAGACTGCTTCGTGCAATCTTCGGCGAAAAAGCACGTGAAGTACGTGATACCTCTTTGAAGGTTCCTCATGGTGAGTATGGTGTTATCGTAGATGCCAAGGTATTCTCAAGAGCCAATGGTGACACCGAGCTTGCACCCGGAGTAAATCAGGCAGTTCGCATCTACATCGCTCAGAAGCGTAAGATTTCTGTCGGCGACAAGATGGCAGGTCGTCACGGTAATAAGGGTGTTGTTTCCCGCGTGCTTCCTGTTGAAGATATGCCTTACCTGCCGAACGGCCGTCCTTTGGATATCGTTTTGAATCCTTTGGGTGTACCTTCCCGTATGAATATCGGTCAGGTGCTTGAGATTCACCTTTCTCTTGCTGCCAAGGCACTCGGCTTTAATGTAGCTACCCCTGTATTCGATGGTGCCAATGAGAATGACATCATGGATACCCTGGATCTGGCTAATGATTACGTTAATATGTCCTGGGAAGACTTCGAAGCTAAGCATAAAGAAGAATTACTTCCTGAGGTACTTCAGTATCTGTCAGAGAATCGTGATCATCGTGAACTTTGGAAGGGTGTTCCCATTTCCCGCGATGGTAAGGTTCGCCTGCGTGACGGTCGTACCGGTGAATATTTCGATGGCCCGGTTACAATCGGTCACATGCATTACTTAAAACTTCATCACCTTGTTGATGATAAGATTCATGCTCGTTCTACAGGACCGTACTCCTTAGTAACGCAGCAGCCTTTAGGTGGTAAGGCACAGTTCGGTGGCCAGCGTTTCGGAGAGATGGAAGTTTGGGCTCTCGAGGCTTACGGTGCATCCTATACCCTTCAGGAAATCCTGACCGTGAAGTCGGATGATGTAATCGGACGTGTTAAAACCTACGAAGCAATTATCAAGGGCAAGAATATTCCGGAGCCTGGAATTCCCGAGTCCTTCAAGGTATTACTGAAAGAATTACAGTCTCTGTGTCTCGACATTAAGGTTTATGACGAAGATCATAACGAAGTTGAGATTAAGGAGTCCATTGAATACAGCGACAGCGATCTTCGTATGTCTGATGTAGAAGGTGATAAGCGTAATAACTACGGCGCTTATGACAAGGAAGCATTGGGCGCTATGGGCTATCAGGCACAGGAATTCAGCGAAGACGGAGAGTTAGTTGAAGCAGAAGACGATGAATTCGGTGAGGAAGTTCTCGAAGACGATTACGTTGATGATGACTACACCGGAGACAATCTTGAGTAATACAAATACAAGGCTAGGACCTTTTGGAAGGAGTGCTATAAATGTCTGAACAAGCAGTAGCATTAGAAAACAGCGAAGATACCTATCAGCCCATAACCTTCGATTCCATCAGCATCGGACTTGCGTCCCCTGAGAAGATTCGTGAATGGTCACGTGGCGAGGTAACGAAACCTGAAACAATTAACTACAGAACCCTGAAGCCTGAGAAGGACGGTCTTTTCTGCGAGAAGATTTTCGGACCGCAGAAGGACTGGGAGTGTCACTGTGGTAAGTTTAAGAAGATTCGCTATAAGGGCGTAATCTGTGATCGATGCGGCGTTGAGGTTACAAAGGCCAATGTTCGTCGTGAGCGTATGGGTAGCATTGAGCTTGCTGCTCCTGTTTGCCATATCTGGTATTTCAAGGGTATTCCCAGCAGAATGGGTCTTATTCTGGACCTTACCCCGAGAGTACTTGAGAAAGTATTATATTTTGCAGCATATATCGTATTGGATCCCGGTGAGACCGATCTTGATTTCAAGCAGGTTCTTTCCGAGCGTGAGTATCAGGATGCCCGTGAGAAATGGGGCACCGCATTCCGTGTAGGTATGGGTGCTGAGGCCATCAAGGAATTGCTTCATAACATTGATCTTGATGCCGATCTTGAGGAGTTACAGACTGAACTTAAGAACGAATCCACCAAGGGCCAAAAACGAGCTAAAATCATTAAGAGACTGGAAGTTGTGGAAGCATTCCACAATTCCGGCAATAAGCCCGAATGGATGATTCTGGATGTAATTCCCGTAATTCCTCCCGATCTTCGTCCTATGGTACAGCTCGAAGGTGGTCGTTTCGCAACCTCCGACTTAAATGATTTATATCGTAGAATTATTAACCGTAATAATCGTCTGAACAGACTTCTTGATTTGGGAGCTCCCGATATCATCGTTCGTAACGAGAAGCGTATGCTTCAGGAAGCTGTTGACGCATTAATCGATAACGGTCGTCGCGGACGTCCCGTAACCGGACCCGGCAACCGTGCACTTAAGTCCCTTTCCGATATGCTGAAAGGTAAGTCCGGACGTTTCCGTCAGAACTTACTTGGTAAGCGTGTTGACTACTCCGGCCGTTCCGTTATTGTTGTTGGCCCCGAACTGAAGATTTATCAGTGCGGTCTTCCCAAGGAGATGGCAATCGAGTTATTCAAACCGTTCGTTATGAAGGAGCTTGTTGCACAGGGAATTTCCCAGAACATCAAGCATGCTAAAAAACTGGTTGAGAAACTGGACAACCAGGTTTGGGACGTTTTGGAGGAGGTTATCGGCGAGCATCCCGTTATGCTGAACCGTGCACCTACACTTCATAGATTAGGTATTCAGGCATTTGAACCCATCCTTGTAGAAGGTAAAGCAATTAAGCTTCATCCCCTTGTATGTACCGCGTTCAATGCCGATTTCGATGGTGACCAGATGGCTGTGCATCTTCCTTTGTCCGTAGAGGCTCAGGCAGAGTGCCGTTTCCTTCTGCTTTCACCGAACAACCTGCTGAAGCCTTCCGATGGTGGCCCTGTAGCCGTTCCTTCTCAGGATATGGTTCTTGGTATTTACTACCTGACGATGCACAAGTATGTTGACTTCTCGAATGATGCTGAGAAGGCTTCAAAGGTAGTTGCCGAATACGCAAGCATTGAGGAAGCTACTGCAGCTTATCAGGAGTATCAGAGCAAGAAGGCAGCTGCCCTTGGCTCTAAGAAAGCTCTTAAGGATACTGCTCTGGAAGCAGATACCATGATTAAGGTATGTGTAGATGCTGAGCGTGGCCGTGTAGTTACCTGTACCTTTGCAGATATTCTGGGTCGCTACTATTACTCCATGAATGAAGCAATCCTTGCTTATGAGAATGGCGAGATTACTCTTCATCAGTACATTTTTGTTAAACGTACCGTTAAGGATGCAGATGGCAATGAGGTTTCCGGTATTATTCAGGCTACCCTTGGCCGCTTAATCTTTAACGAAATCCTTCCTCAGGATTTGGGATATGTAGATAGAGATACCAAGGAGAATCTTCTCCTTCTTGAGGCTGATTTCCATGTAGGAAAGAAGCAGTTGAAGCAGATTCTCGAGAAAGTAATCAATACCCACGGTGCTACCAAGACCGCTGAAGTATTGGATGCAATCAAGGCTATGGGTTACAAGTATTCTACCCGTGCAGCCATGACGGTTTCCATTTCCGATATGACCGTTCCTAAGGAGAAGGCAGAACTGCTTGACGAAGCACAGCAGACTGTAGACAGAATTACCAAGAACTACCGTCGTGGTCTTATGACCGAGGAAGAGCGTTATAAAGCAGTTATTGAGACCTGGAGAGAGATTGATGATCGCTTAACCGACAAGCTTCTTAAGGGACTTGATAAGTACAATAACATTTACATGATGGCCGATTCCGGTGCCCGTGGTTCCAACCAGCAGATTAAGCAGCTGGCAGGTATGCGTGGACTTATGGCTGATACTACCGGTCGTGCAATCGAGTTGCCCATTAAGTCAAACTTCCGTGAAGGTCTGGACGTACTGGAATACTTCATGTCCGCACATGGTGCTCGTAAAGGTCTTTCCGATACCGCACTTCGTACCGCAGACTCCGGTTACCTTACCCGTCGAATGGTTGACGTATGTCAGGAACTTATTGTACGTGAGACCGATTGCTGCGAAGGCTGGGACGAAATCCCCGGTATCGAAGTAAGGGCATTCAGAGACGGTAAGGCTACGGTTGAAGGTCTGAAGGATCGTATTACGGGTCGATTCACCTGTGAAACGATTTACGATAAGGATGGCAATGTAATCGTTAAGAAGAATCATATGATTACACCTTCCAGAGCCAAAAAGATATTAAGCATCGGCGTAGATGCAAGTGGCGCTCCGATTGATGAAGTTACTTCTTCCATCAAGATTCGTACCGCACTTACCTGCCGTTGCAAGAAGGGTATCTGTGCTAAGTGCTACGGTGCCAATATGGCTACCGGCGAGGCTGTTCAGGTAGGTGAGGCAGTTGGTATTATTGCTGCTCAGTCTATCGGTGAGCCCGGTACCCAGCTTACCATGCGTACTTTCCATACCGGTGGTGTTGCCGGTGATGATATTACTCAGGGTCTTCCCCGTGTCGAGGAACTTTTCGAAGCACGTAAGCCCAAGAAGAGTACAGTACTTGCTGAAATCGGTGGTACGGTTACCATTCGCGAGACCAGTGAGAAACGTCAGATTATCATCACAGACGGAACCGATGAGAAGGTTTACACGATTCCTTACGGTTCACGTATCCGTGTAGAGGATGGCGCAAGAGTTGAAGTCGGAGATGAGTTAATCGAAGGTGCTATCTATCCTCATGACTTACTTGAGATTAAGAAGATTGGCGCTGTTCAGGACTACATGCTTCGTGAAGTTCAGAAAGTATATCGTCTGCAGGGTGTTGATATTGCCGATAAGCACATCGAAGTTATCGTTCGTCAGATGCTTAAGAAGCAGAGAGTGGAAGAGAGCGGTGATACCGATATTCTTCCCGGCACACTGGTTGACAGACTTGAGCTTGAAGAAATCAATGCTCGTATGATTGCCGAGGGCAAGGAGCCTGCAGAGGCCAAGGATATCATTCTTGGTATCACCAAGGCAGCTCTTGCTACGGATTCCTTCCTTTCCGCTGCATCCTTCCAGGAGACCACCAAGGTTCTTACGGAAGCAGCTATTAAGGGTAAGAACGATCCTTTGATCGGTCTGAAAGAGAACGTTATCATCGGTAAGCTGATTCCTGCAGGTACCGGTATGAAACGTTATCGTGATGTCAGACTTTCAACGGATGACTTACTTTTCCAAACTGCGAAAGTAGAAACGGATGTTGTGGATGAACTTGATAATGAGGACACCATAGATGCAGATATCGACGATGATGAGCTTGATGTAGAAGCTGAAGAGGCTGAATTCGAAGCGGAAGCAGCTGATGATGAGCTTGATGAAGATTCACCTGAAATCTAATAATCAACCCAAAGTATCATTGTAAAATGAAGGGGCCTGAGGAAATTCCTCAGGCCCCTGTTTATTTGCTGTATTTACAGTTATTTACAGAAGTACTTTTATAAGTTCCGGCATCCTATTGGCATACGTGTGATACTTCCGTGTCTTCTCGTAGCCGTTTTGTGCAATTCTCTCCCGAATCGAATCGTGCTTTAGATAGAAAGCACACTTGTCGACCAGTTCATCCGGATCGGAATAATAATCATAGTCCTCACCGGCTGTCAGGTATTCCGTCAGTTCTTCCTGGTAGTTGCTGATCAGGAAGCCTCCGCATCCCATGACATCCCAGATCCGAAGGGAAGCACCCTTCTCGATGGAACGAATCGTAATATTTAAATTAATCTTACTTAAGTGAAATACTTTGGGCATTTCCGTAAGTGTCATAACACCGCCCTTTGTTTTGAGCCCGGGACAATCCTTAAACGCAGTAGTATCACTTCTTGTAAAGAGGTTCACGTCAAACTCCCGGGACAGGGCTTTAAGAAGCTCAATGCGTTCTAGGGAAGATAAGTGTATGTCCAAAATCCGATGGGCCGCACAGTACGCATCCATATCCATTACGGTGTGTTCACTTTTGACAAAGCTGCCCGGAAGCTTGCTCTTTAGCTCCGTGATTACATCGATATTTAAGCTTTTCTCGATGAGGTTATAGCCCTGCAATTGCTTTTGGGCAAGATAGAGACTGTCCACATAGCCGCGCAGGTACTCGGAAGCATGGATGGAAAGATAGGCGTCCTTATCGAGATAGAGACTGCCCACAAAGGAGATATCCCCGGAATATTTGCGGCGGTCATCGGGGGTTATTCCGGCGATGACTTTGTCCCAACGTTCCACATTTGTTCCAAGCGGGAGATGGAATATGCCCGCTTCGTTGTAGGCGTGCAGGTCCTCGTATTGCTTTTTGTCAAAGAGAAATACGCGGTTGCAGGAATTCTGAATCTCCTGAGAGAACAGCTCCGGAACCGGCGAGTCGACTACCCAGGTAAGGTAACGTATGCCGTAAATGCTGCATACTTTTGAAATGTCCGGGAAGAAATTCAGGCTGAAAACAAACAGATAGCGGTCTGCATCCAGCTTCTTCGATACGGCATCCACGCGGTTTGCGGCGGTGAAATCCTTGTCCTCAATTTCCGTTTCGATTGTATCAACCGAAAGACCGGACCGCTCAAATTGCTCCATGATATCCGGCTCACAGATATTTCCATAGCGATAAAAAAGCACTTTCATGGTTTGCATAAATTCCTTTTCTAAATCAATGCCCGCATATCCTTTTCATGGCAAAGAACAACGAGCCGGTCTTCCTTGTTCATCATATAATCCGCAGGCGGAAGCGGTGAAATGACATCATCTCTTTTGGTCGCAAGGATGGAGACATTGTACTTGTTTCGTATCATTGCTTCCGCGAGGGTATGGCCACACCAGGAATGCGGCGTTTCGATTTCATAGATGCCGTATTCGGGGGTCAGCCTTATATAATCGAAAACATTGTCGTAGGCATAGGTAAAGGCAAGGCGTTCCGCCATTTCCTGATCGGCACATATGACCTTGTCCGCACCGTTTCGTAAAAGCAGCTTCTTGTGTACCTCGGAATCGGCTCTCGCCAAAATGAATTTGGCACCGTAATCCTTTAAGAGTACCGTAATCTCGAGGGCTGCCTGAAAATCATCGTCAATGGCAACTACGCACATGTCATAATTACTAACGCCGATGGAGCGGATAAATACCTCATCCGTCGCATCTGCAATCTGGATATCACGCAGGAACTCGGTAGCCTTATTGGCACGCACTTCGTTTTTTTCGATGGCGAGGACGTTGCAATCCTCTTTCTTAAGCTCACGGGCCATATGGCTGCCAAAGGGGCCCAAACCGATAATGATAATATTGTCCATAAAGAAATCCTTTCTGTCAGCCCACGCGGATACTCTCGCCGGGGAGTTTATTGTTGATGGTCAGGTGACTGTTTGAAAATGCCAGCAGCATGGTGATTGAACCGACGCGGCCAAAAACCATCAGAAGCATTAGGATGCATTCGGTAGCTATGGAGCACTCCTTCACGAGCCCGCAGGAAAAACCTGAGGTGGTAATGGAAGAGATGCATTCGAAGAAGGCGTTCTGCAGAGGACAGCCCTCTATGAAGGTCACGATGATGGTTGCAATCGCGGCCAGAAAAATATACAGCATCAGGACCGTGGTCGCAATCTGCGTGGTTTCATCCTCGATGCGGCGTCCGAATATTTCGGGGTCCTTGCGCCGCTTGAAGGTAGATTTAATGTTGAGCGTCAGAACGGCGAGGGTTTCCACCTTCATACCGCCCGAAGTGGAACCGACGCTACCGCCGACAAAAGTAAGCAGAAGCATAAGAAACAGGGTGGGTTCCGTAAGTGCAGTAAGGTCTACGGTCGTAAAACCGGCGCTTCGCGAGGTTACTTCCTGGAAGAACGAATTGAGGAGACGGTTTCCGAACCCGAGTCCGTCGAAGGCGTGACCGAAGAATTCAAAACAGAAAATCAGAAGTCCTCCTGCCAAAAACAAAATGCAGTTGGTGGAGAGAGCAAGCTTGGTCTGCAGGCGTAAGTTCTTCCAACGAAACCGTGTACTGAGTAAGTCCTTGATGGTGTAAAAGCCCTGACCGCCCAGAATAATCAGTATCATGATTACAAGAAGCGGAAGCGGATTCCCGGTCATTGTGCCCAGGGATGAGGATTCCAGCCGCATTCCCATCAAATCAAAGCCGGCATTACAAAAGGCGGATACCGCATGAAAGAAGGAATACCAGATTCCTGTAGCCCCGTAGATCGGACAGTAGTAGATGCACAAAAGTGCAGTGCCGGAAAGCTCAATGACGCTGACCAAAAGGAAAACAAACCGTGTCATGTGGAGAATTCCGCCCAACTGCGGCGCGTTCATGGAGTTCTGTATCATGATGCGGGAATTCAGACCGATGTTATGGTTCATAAGAGAAAATACGCTGAACGCCAGTGTCATGAAACCGACGCCGCCGATCTGTATCAGAAGAAGCTGTACAATCTGCCCGAACAGGGACCAGTGCAGAAACGTATCGTATCGCGTCAGTCCTGTTACACAGGTGCAGCTGACGGAGGCAAAAATAGCATCCATAAAGGAAGCCCTGCCATCGTCTTTTACGGCGAAACGCAGGCTTAAGAGAATCGTGCCCACAAAAATCACCAGCAGGTACCCAAGCAACAGAACCAACATGGGATTGGTATTATTCAGTTTATTTCTCTGTCTCTTCATAGGAATCCTGCTTTAGCACATGTAAGGTATCGTCGTATTCAAAATTTGTTATGTTAACCACTTTATACTCCAGTATTTTCGTGAATTTGTCCTCCGGATTTTGGGGATAATTCGGAGCCAGCTTTACATGCAGTACCTGGGAGTCGGAGATGGGGAAATCCTGCTCAATAAAGGTGCTGAGGTTTTGATAGAAAGTTTCTTCTCCATCAAGAACCAGGTAGGTATGGGCAAATGCTTCGTCCATATCCTTAATGAATACCTGCGCCTTTGAGGAGGCTTCATAGTAAGCAAAGGTGTTCTCTGCGAGCTTCCTGCTCAGGTTGTTATCCGCTTTGGCACTGATTAGGGACAGCGCCGCGAAGGACACAAGACACAGCGTCACAAAGATTAATACGATGCTAGAGGAGCCGATGCTGATTTTGAGCTTATTCTTCATACGCACCTCCTGCTTCCTCTGCAGCCAGCTGCGATGATACGGTATAATCGAACGTATTTAGGGCAAAAAGCAACTTGTCCTGCTTGTCATAAGCGGAAACCACAAGGTCATTCATCATGCCGCCACCGGGCTGCGGAAGCGGATTCTTAAAGTCAAGTACAATCCGGCATTCCGGGAGGTCAAGGGTATATATTCCGTTTCCCGTTTCGGTAAGGCTCTCATATTCACATTGCATGAGGTATACGGCCTCTAACTCACTTCCGTCGCAACCGCAGTAGATTTCTGCCAGGTTCTGACATTCGCTGACGGCCCGGTTTAAGGTAATCGTGTCGCGGCTCAAAAAATGGGCCTGCACAAAGAGTCGTATGCATACGGCACTTGCGAGCGCAAAAAAGCAAATGGAGATGATGAGCTCCATCAGAAACAGCGAAGACTTTGATTTCTGTTCAGTTTTCTTTTGCAACGCGAAACGCATAAGAAAATCCTCTTAATTCTCAGTAGTGTTTAAATGAACATAGATTGTGTTTTTGAGCGTGCCGTTATAGAGAAAACGGATTTTGTAAAGACCCGTTCGGGGCATTTCAATCTCCATGACGATGTCCTCACCATCCTCCGAAAGAAGCCGGTTTCCGTCCCCGGGCATAAGGCCGTAGGAGGGGTCGGTGCAGAGCTCGCGGAGGCTGCCTTCATAACTGTAGATGTAGGTGCAGACCGACCTTCCGGCAATTTCATCCTTGATTACCAAGGCGTCGCTGCCTTCGAAATTGCAGATTCCGACGCGTCCTTCCGCATCGGCGGAGCGGATTTTCTCGACGATGTACGCGGATTCCGTTCTTGAACGGTAGCTTTGGTCCATTTCGTTCACGATGTCTTTGTAGATATCGGCGCCCATGACAATCAGTGTCAGTGCGGAGAACGCGAACATGGCAAACAGTGCCAAAACGAATATGATGTCGATGACATGTTTTTCCTGAAATCTAAGTTTCATGCGTTACTCCTGTTTTTTCAGTACGGTTACGGTGGGGTACAAATTACTTCCTTCGTATATATAGTCGACCATGTAATCCTCTTTGGCATAGGTAAGGCCGTAATGCTGCTCGAGATATTCGATGGAGGGCGGGTAGAAGCCTTCCACGGCGTAGCAGTGCACAATATCACGATTCAGCGCGGTTACGAGACTCTCGTAGCTGCGATCCCGGGTCTGCCTGTTTAGGTCAGAAAGCCCCAGGACAAAAAGCACAAGAAGCAGGATAACCGCCAGCAGCGAAAGACTGATTTTGCCGATCAGGAAAGTATGCTGTTTTTTACCAAAACGGTTTGACATAAGGCTCCTCTCAGCCGATGGACGACATAATGCTCATGAGCGGCAGAATTACGGAAAGCAGGATAAATCCGACAATCAGGGACAGGATGATTACAAGGGTTGGCTCGATGACGGAAAGCATGTGGTGCAGCTTGCGGTCGGTCTCGGCCTCGTAGTTATCCGAAATCTTAAAGAGGACGGTATCCAGGTTACCGCTCTTAAAACCGATGGAAATCATACGTGTGTAGAGCGTTGAGAATATTTCAACCTTACTGAGTGCTTCGGCAAAGGTGTATTGATTTTTGAGGAGCTCGACTACCTTGTCGATTTTGGCTTCCAGAGCCTTGTTCTCCACAAGGTCGCGGGCCATTGAAAGTCCCGTATAGGTATCCATTCCGCTTGCAAAAGACAATGCCAGTGCACTTGCAAAGCGACCGGCAGCGACCTGATCGTAGAAATCGCGGGTCAGCGGAAGATGGGCAAGCAGGGAAAGAAGAACCTTGCGGCCGCGTTTGGAATTTCGGAACCAGATGATGAGCAAAAGCAGTACGGCAAGGAATATGAGAATGGCAACAGAGCCTTTATTTATATTGTCACCAAGCTTTAAAAGACTTTCGCTTAATCCGCTCATCTCGGTGCCGAGCTGAACGAACACCTTATTGAAGATGGGCAGAACCTTCGTAAGCAATACTGTGATTACAAGCAGCATCATGAAAATCATAATGAACGGGTATGTAACGGCGCTCTTTATGTTGTCGGCGATATTCTCCTCACGTTCATAGTAGGCTGCGAGAGAATTCATAACTTCATCCAGAGTGCCGGATTCCTCGCCGATGGCCGTCATCTCTACGACGTAGTGAGGGAAGCAACCGGTTTCGTTCAGCGCATCATGGAGCTTGCATCCCTGCCTAAGCTGCTGCTCAATCGTGGTGAGAATCCAAACGGCTTCGTTGTCCGTTGCGTCACGAAGCAGGACGGTGACGCCGTCACCGGGAGCGATGCCGGCTGCAAGAAGCATTCCCATTTGTCCGCAGAAGGAAGCGATTTCTTCATTATTAAGTGGTTTGATTTTTTTCATGGCTGTTCCTCACAGGTTAATAAATATACTTGGTCTGATAGCGTGTTCCGTTACCGATATACTTCTTTAAATCTTTCTCTTTCAAATCCGCCGCAAAGGTGGGGTCCATCATCTTCCAGTTCTTGCCGTCAAATTCGATGATTCCGTTCACCCAGCCGATTTCCTTGAGATATACGGAAATCCAGGCGTGGAATACTTCCGCGTCCACATAGCCGGTTTCGATACGCGTGGGGATGCCCTGACTGCGCAGCATGGAGCACATGATGGAAGAAAAGTCGAGGCAGATGCCGCATTGTGCGTCGTAAACATCGTCAAGGACCGGCACATAGCCGCTCTTTACGGTATCGGCTTTGTTGTAATCGTAGGAATAGGTCGTAATCACGTGGTTGTAAACGGAAGTTACGACCTCCAGGTCACTGCCGGCGGAACGGGCGAGCTCCTCCGCCTTCTTGACGGATTTCGTCTCACTGTTAAAGTCGCAATACTGGTTCGGATAGAGCCAGGGATCGAATTCATAATCAATCTGGAAATGAATCGTGTCGCTAAACAGCTTCAGGTACGAGCGCCCCTCAAGGTTCTCATAAAGCTCCAGAAGGTAATCGTCGGTACCGCAGCTTAAGGGCAGGATACTGTAATCGTTATTCAACTGGTAATTGTAGGTGATTTGGTCGGAACCGGTGATGCGAAAGCGTGCGTCCTCTTTGGCTCCAAGATAGCGTACGGAAATGTAGCCGTGTGCGACCTGCGAAGCGTCGATGGATACGGCTTCGTTGCCAAAAACAACGTCACCGTCCTGCGAGGGAACAAGGCACTTCGGGGTGCTGTCGCGGGTTCCGATTCCCCCGGAAGAGGGCGGCACATCAGAAAAACTGCCCGTGGTCTGTGAAACTTTAGCGGGCACCAAGGCTTCATCACAGGCAGATTCCATAATGGCGAAAAGACATATGAAGATGATTAAGATTCCCTTCTTATTCATAGGCCCCTTAATTTATTCACTTAACTGATAGTGAAGTTTCTTCTGAATTTCTTTACCGTTTGAAAAAATCAAATGAAGGGTTGCGTCCGTATCGGGTTTCTCAAAGGTGATTGTGTTATTCTGCGCATTGAAACTGTGATACGAATAAACAAGTCCTCTGGTATCGCGGATGTAGCACCGATCCGGGTTAAGCTGTTTACCGCTGCAATCCAGGTATATATATTGAGCATCGGAATAGTATTCTTTCAGATCTGTCTGCGTGAATGTCAAAGGACACAGCAGGGACAGTATGAAAAAAACAAGGCAGACCCATATACCTAAGTTGTAAGGGGTATTATTAAGCCGGTTATTCTTTAAAATCTCACTGAAGGGAGTTACATTCGGCTCGCGATGGCAGGCGGCAAAAACATTCTGAAGGGTGCCTTCCGCAATCGACTGATCCATCATGTAACGCTTCTTGGAACGAAAGATATTCTTTAGGAACATTTTACCACCTCCTATTCTCTCAATTTGGCGGCCAGGGTTTCCTTGGCCGAGTTAACATAGCGTTTTACGGTGCTGAGACTTATCTCCAACGCGTCGGCGATGTCCTCAAGCTTCATGTCATTGAAATATCGCATGACAAGTGCCTGCTGTTCATAAATAGGAAGTTCCTTTATGGCCAGATGCAGTCTGGAATACTCATCCTGCGAAAGAGTCTGCTCCTCGGGATTACGGTCCTCGGAATCATCCGTGATGAGCTCTAAGATTTCCGGATCCGTGTTCTGTGAATAAGCAGTGTTCTTTTTGGCCATATCATAGCAGGTGTGGAACGAAATCTGATTCAGCCATGCTATGAACAGTGTGGGATCATTCAGTTTTGTTAGGTTTTTAAGTGCCTGAATATAGACTTCCTGTACGGCATCCTGCGCCAGATGTGAATCCTTCAGGTAATGGCAGGCGTAATTGTATACCTTGTTATAGGTCTTGGCGTACAATTCCGCGAAGGCATCACTGTCTCCCATCTGTGCTCGCACTACAAGATTGGCGATAAAAGGCACATTTTGAGTATTAAACATGTATCCTCCCCAAATTTGGAACTAAATACTCTTATTTCGTGTGTAATTGCTGATACGTTCTGGTAATCAGCTCAGCAAAGCGGTCAAGGCGCTCGATGCTGTTTAAGGAATATGCGTAGGTAATCTCGATGGCAGGATGATCTGCCTCGTTGTAATCGTGAATGTTACGCTGTAAATCCGCAAGGAAACTCTTCATGGTCTGCTCGTCACAATCCTCGATGACCGCGAGAAATTCGTTACCGCTGTTACGGCCTACGAAACCGTAGTGCTCGCCGACGATTTCCAGAATGTTGCAGAAATCCTTGACGGCGATACTTCCTGCTTCGTAACCATCGTGTAAGTTGATGGAGGTGAGGTTGCTGATCTCCAAAATCGCACAACCCAGATTCTTTATCTTGTCACTGTCTCTGTACATCTTAAAGATGAGGTCGCAGCTGTAACGGTTCGGGATACCGGTCAGGTCATCGAGGTATGCAAGTTTGTTAAGCTCGTGACTGGAAGTGTTTAAGGAACGCAGTCTTATGAAGTCCAGAATCAGAAACAGATAGGATGCGAGCAACAGGGCCCAAAAAGTACAGCTCAGTAAAAATACGGAGCTGTTGTTAAAAAGAGCATCCTCCATTTCCGGGTCAAGTTTAAGGACCATAAAGTAGCAAACGGAAAGAACTATCGTAAAAGCAAGCTGAATTAACTTTATGTTGCGCAGGGGTTTGATTGTATTTGTGTACATAGCGACCTCCATGGTGTATTATGTTTAAAGCATACATAGTTATTATAGTTTATTTATATAAAAAAGGAAAGAACAGGTTTGCACGATGCTTTTTTGCAAAAAATGTTGACTTCCGTAATGGAGACACTTATAATAACTAAGCGTGCGAATTTTTGTGCATTTTTTTCGTGCGTCAATGTTCATTATATAAATAGGAGGTGAATCAGAATGCCCACTTTTAACCAGTTAGTAAGAAAAGGTCGTCAGACAGCTGTTAAGAAGTCTACCGCTCCTGCACTTCAGAAGAGCTACAACTCCTTAAGAAAGAAAGCTACAGACGCTTCTTCTCCTCAGAAGAGAGGTGTATGTACCGCTGTAAAGACTGCTACCCCTAAGAAGCCTAACTCAGCTCTTCGTAAGATCGCCAGAGTTCGTCTTTCTAACGGTATTGAAGTAACAAGCTACATCCCCGGTGAAGGTCACAACCTTCAGGAGCATAGCGTTGTTCTTATCCGTGGTGGTAGAGTTAAGGATCTTCCCGGTACCAGATACCACACCATTCGTGGTACCCTTGATACTGCGGGAGTTGCTAACAGAAAACAGGCCCGTTCCAAGTATGGTGCAAAGCGCCCCAAGGCTGGAAAGTAATTAAACGGGATAGTACCACATAAAAACAAAACAAAAGTGTTGGGATTCTGATTTTATATTAGCGATACCGCACGGACACAGCGTTTTTTAGTGAGTACCTATGAATTAATCAAAATCTATGATTAAGGAGGGAAGAATCGTGCCACGTAAAGGACATATTCAGAAAAGAGAAGTTTTAGCGGATCCTTTATACGATAGCGTAATTGTAACCAAGCTTGTTAATAACATCATGTTAGATGGCAAGAAGGGTGTTGCTCAGAAGATCGTATACGGAGCATTCGCAGCAGTTGAAGAGAAAACCGGCAAGCCTGCCCTTGAAGTATTCAGCGAGGCAATGAACAATATCATGCCCATGCTCGAAGTTAAGGCTAGACGTATCGGTGGTGCTACCTATCAGGTACCTATCGAGGTTCGTCCCGAGAGACGTCAGGCTCTTGGACTTCGCTGGTTGACCATGTTCTCCCGCAAGAGAGGCGAGAAGACCATGGAAGAAAGATTAGCAAATGAGATTCTTGATGCAGCCAATAACACCGGTGCTTCTGTAAAGCGTAAAGAAGATATGCATAAGATGGCAGAAGCTAACAAGGCATTTGCTCATTACAGATTCTAATTAGGAGGAAATACCATAATGGCCGAAAGACAATATCCTTTGGAGAGAACCAGAAATATTGGTATTATGGCTCATATCGATGCCGGAAAGACTACACTTACAGAGCGTATTCTTTACTACACAGGCGTAAACTATAAAATCGGTGATACTCACGAAGGAACTGCAACCATGGACTGGATGGAGCAGGAAGCTGAGAGAGGTATCACAATTACTTCAGCCGCTACAACTTGCCACTGGACATTACAGGAAAACTGTAAGAAGAAGGCAGGTGCACCAGAGCACCGTATCAATATCATTGATACTCCTGGTCACGTTGACTTCACAGTTGAAGTTGAGCGTTCCCTTCGTGTACTTGATGGCGCTGTAGGCGTTTTCTGTGCAAAGGGTGGTGTTGAGCCTCAGTCTGAGAACGTTTGGAGACAGGCCGACACATATAATGTACCAAGAATGGCTTTCATCAATAAGATGGATATCCTTGGTGCAAACTTCTACGGAGCTGTAGATCAGATCCGTAAC
>JAZLJD010000042.1:0-12141 GCA_045617725.1 Lachnospiraceae bacterium | reverse complement strand
GCTTTCCTTCCGCAACCATCTGATTAATATAATAATCCGATCCATATTCTTTTAGACATTCAGCCCGTGTCTTCAACAAAAATCACCGCCTTTATACAAATATCTGCATTTTTATATGTTTTGCATAGGTCTGTATAAATTATAATGTTCTGTTTTGCCGGTGTCAATCAATAATTTTAATAATCCTATGCAAATCATCAACTTTTGCATAGGATTATTAAAATTCAGTTCATTTCACCGAGCACCTTCCTCAGGTATAAGCAAGGTGTAAAGACTCATTCAAATCAAGCCTAAAGCCTTAATTCTACTGCATTTCTTCATCTGCTGCCAACTCCTACCCCACCAAATGAAAATCCGTAAACAGATTCATCTGTCTGGCGATCTGTCCGGACTCCTCAATCATGAATCGTTCCTTCTGCTCCACCGTCGCGAGCTGATCCATAATAAAGCGTTCCTCTATGGGAATGCGGTACAGCATACGCCCGTTGCAGGTAATGAAGTACTGGGCTCTCTTAAGGACAACCCCCATCTGTTTGAGCATGGGGAAGGTAATATGAGCATACCTGCGACAGTCCACAATGCGTTTCACACTCTTGGGGCCGATGCCGGGAACCCGAAGCAGAGTCTCGTAGGAAGCGGTATTCACTTCTACGGGGAATTGATCCAGATGACGAACCGCCCAATTGCATTTGGGATCCACCCGTTCATCCAGGTTGGGCTGGTCCTCCGTCAGTATTTCCTCGGCGGAAAAGCCATAATAACGAAGGAGCCAATCCGCCTGATACAGGCGATGCTCCCGAAGGAGCGGTACCGGCGTATCCATAGCAGGAAGCATCGAATCCTCATTAAGAGGAATATAAGCCGAATAAAAAACTCTCTTTAGGTCAAATCTCTGATAGAGCGACTGTGTCATGCGTACAAGATCCCGGTCTGTCTCCCCGGAGGCACCGATAATCATCTGCGTACTCTGGCCCGCAGGTGCAAAGGGTCTCCGTAAGGCCGCATCGCCTCTGGTCGCCGGGAAATATTGCCTGCCCATATCCGCGTCCTCAAGGCGCAATGACTCCTCCGAAAAAATACTGCCGGGGAGATGACGGTTGATGGAGCTCCGTTCCATGCGTGCATCCTTGCCAATAGCAATTCTATGGGTCGCTATCTGGGTCTGAATCTGATTCATGGGCCGAAAGATCGTCTGAAAGCTCTTGTTCGGAGCAAGCCTTGCAAGGCTCTCCTGCGTGGGAAGCTCCATATTAATGGAAATTCGGTCTGCCAAAAGTCCTGCCGACTGAATCAGTTCCTCGGACGCTCCCGGGATAGCCTTCACATGGATGTAACCGTTAAAACGATATTTCGTGCGCAAAAGACGAAGTGTCTCACAAATCAGCTCCATCGTATGGTTTGGATTCATAAGTACACCGGAGCTTAAGAACAAGCCCTCAATGTAGTTACGCTTATAGAATTCAATCGTAAGTGTACAGATTTCCTCCGGTGTAAAAGTCGCCCGCGGTACATCATTCGAGCTGCGGTTCTGACAATACTTGCAATCAAAAACGCAATGATTCGTCATCAAAATCTTAAGTAAGGACACACAACGCCCATCCGCCGCAAAAGTATGACAAACTCCCGCCGCACACGAATTGCCCAGATAGCCTTTCTTTCCTGCACGGTCCACACCGCTCGAAGTACAGGCCACATCGTATTTCGCCGCATCCGAAAGGATAGTCAGTTTCTCTTCTATCGTCTGATCCACATTCAATTCATACATACTGCTCAACAATCCTCGTTCATATACCAACATAAACATTTCTTATAAATGCATTATACGAACATTCATTCGTTTTGACAAGTGATTTATCGAACATTGTTTCGTTTTTTTGCAATCTGTCAGGCTTCGTTCATTGCCATAACGAAAAGGACCGCAGCGGATGTATCCGCCACGGTCCCGGGTTTCCATGAATTCAGTTTATTTTGTAAAAAGAACATCGGCGCTTACTACCTGGTTAAACCAGTCCTTTACGGTTACGTACTGCGCATTTACCTTGGCAATGTACTCGCCACCGTACCATTCTTCGCCGGTTCTTGCAATTTCTCCTGCAGGAATGGATAAGGATACACTGTAGCCCTTCCACATATACTTAATGTTGATGTCCTTGCCGCTTTCCTTCCATGCCTTTACGACTGCGTCAGGAATAGCTGCCCAGTCGTTAAGGTCAGCCGTGATGGAATCCTCTTTTTCGGCGATGGTCCATACGGTCTTTCCATAATAATCCTTCCAGGTCGTTGTTCCGCCGGCAGTAGTAAGCTCACAATCGCGCACTTCCGGAGTAGGGGGAGTCAGGCGAACGGGGTACAGGGCAAAAAAGCATCCATCCATTTCAACTACTGCCTGAATCTTCCACGCATCATATCCGGCCGGTGCAGCAATAACTTTCGTTATGTAGCGGCTGGATTCATCATTATAGCTTTGATAATAATCCGGTTCTTCCCAAAATCTTTCCTCAATCTGTGCGAAAAACTCGTCCAATTTATCATCGTATCCTTTTCCGTTTACATAATACCATGTATTTTGAGGAAGCGTTATGGTTAAGGGTGCATTTCTAAACAGAAACTCAGTTCCAGATTCTACAGGCTCTCCCGGCAATACTATGTCACCCGGCATCCAATCACTCTCTAACACATTTTGAATATATTCCCTTCCGATTCCGCCTTGTGGATAATACAGATGCGGCATATCCAGGTTATCTTCCGTAATACAGAAAAATCCAAAACTTGCCTGCGCCTCCTTCTGCATTCCTCCGAACAGTCCTGCTACCATACTAAAAGCCAATAGTACTGATAAAATTTTCTTTTTCATAAATTACTTATCTCCTTTCCGTTATGAGCTGTCGCTCTATGAAAGTATTCTATTACATCAGCATTAACGAATAATTATGTGGGGACGGGGGTTTCTGACACATTAAAGCGCTAAAGCAGCTCCGCCGATCCGGAGAGAAGCAATTCATATAGGGCGAATCGGTTTCCGCAGTTATGTGGTTGTGAAATGGATTGAGGAAGAGTCCTCTCGAAATAAAAACGGCTCCCCGGGCCGAAGAGAAGCAATTCATATAGGGCGAATCGATTCACGCAGAGTTATAGGTTTTCTTAGTGTTTTGTAAGTACGCAGCAACGGCCGACCCGGATGGTCGGGCGAGGCCGATACGCGACATGGACGGCGCGTAGAGGCCGGTTGCGTCAGTACAGAAAACCTACTCAAAACACTTAGAAAACCATAACTCGGAGTGTGATTCGTCCCTATATGGAATTGTTTCTCTTCGGCCCGGTGGAGCCGTACCATTTACTTAATTACTCTTCCTCAAACCACTCAACCACATAACTCGAAGCCGTGATTCGTCCCTATATGAAATTGTTCTCGTCCGGCCCGGTGGAGCCGCTTTAACGCTTTAATGTGTCAGAAACCCCCGTCCCCACTATTTGGGAGAGCCGAAGTTCTGTGCCCAGTATAATCCGTCTGAAGCCATGTAGGTGGCAATGCCGATTTCTGTGAAAGAACTACACAGAATATTGTCCTTGTGGCTGGGGCTGTCCATCCATGCCTTTACAACCTCTGCAGCCGTATCGTAACCGCCTGCGATATTCTCGCCGGCACTTGAGTAGTTATATCCGTACGTCGGGAAAAGTGTATACCACTTCGTTCCGTTGGGTCTGGTATGAGAGAAGGAAGTTGCTGCTTCCTTGGCACGTACTTCCGCGATTTTGACCAGATTGTTGTTCATGGTTAATGCGGGAAGTCCGACTGCCGCGCGCTCGTTGTTTACAAGTGTGAGCACGTCCCATGCTGCCTGGGAAACCGTGACGCCTGATGCATCATAGGTAGTAGTCTGCTGAACAGTTTTCTTTTTCTCGACGAAATAGCTGTTGCCGCAGGCGCTACAGGTATATCTGGTTCCGTTGTCCTCCTCGGCAGCCACATAAGCATGAGCAATCGGGCCGCTTTTTACGTCACCGCAGTAGATACAGTAGGAGCCGTGTGTGCAGGTCGCCTCACAGTATTCATGAGGCATCGCGGCGGCCAAAAACTCACCGCAGACGTCGCAGTACGTATCCTCGCAACATACAATTGTGTAAACATGGCCCAGGGCTTCTCCCTCGGTCTCGCCGCAGAGCGCACAGGTCCGTGGTGCCGTACAGGTTGCTTCCTGCCATTCGTGGCCGTGTGCTTTCTCCGATCCGGCGGCGCCGCAGTGCTCGCAGACACTATCCTCGGTGCAGGTCGCGTCAAGGAAATTGTGTCCCAACGGCTCTGCAAAAATCTCGCCGCAAGTTGCGCAATAGCTGCCCTCCTCACAGGTTGCTTCCACGACCTCATGGCCCGGAGCCTTCTCATATAAGAAACCGCAGTACTCGCAAACGGAGTTCTCGGTGCAGGTTAATTCCGTAAAACTATGCTCTCTTACTACTACATCAGCGCTAAAAAAGAAGGGCCAGACTCCGGCCTTTACTCGCGCCGTTCCTTTTTGGCCTAAAATAATATCGCCGTGAGAATCAATATACGCAACAGATTCATCCGTAGTCTTGTAAATACCTTCGGGAATGTTCAGATCAATTCGGGTTTTCTCGCATCCCGTATAAGTGGGAACACCAAAAGAATACGTCCCGGACATATATTGATATGCCCAGGCCATCAGCCCGCCCATGATAATCGCAGATATGATTGTGGCAAATGCGATAAACTTCTTCAACTGATTCCCTCCCTCTTCTCAATCTGTTCCATCTATTATAATGCTTTATGTCATTTGAATCAATAGTGAGGCGCCGGGGGCCGGGATTGACTATTTTCCCCTTACCGGTTTCCAAGCGGGTCGATTAATTTGCGCTTGATGCGGATGAAGTAAAGGATGCTGACGGCTGCGGACATTACTTCTGCGATAGGGAAAGCCCACCATACATATTGCACGTTGCCAAGGCGCGCAAGCAGTAAAGCGGCCGGAATCAGGACAACGGCCTGACGCATGATGGAAGTAATCATACTGTAGATACTCTTGCCAAGGGACTGGAACAGCGTACCTGCGATAATACAGAAGGCAGCAACCGGGAAATGAATTCCGATAATTCTAAGCGCGGGAACGCCGATTGAAAGCATGTAATCGGACGCCTTGTAGATTTGAAGCAGGGGTGCCGGAATCAATTCGAACAAAAGGGTACCTATTACCATCAGAATGGTTGCGTAAAGCCAGGACAGCTTCCAGGCCTTCATGAGACGATCCTTTTTGGCAGCGCCGTAGTTGAAAGCAAGAATCGGAACGGCACCGCTGTTTAAGCCGAATACAGGCATGAAAATGATGCTCTGCAGCTTGTAGTAAACGCCGAACACGGCAACGGCCGTGGACGAGAAATCAATCAGAATCTTGTTCATGGTGTAGTTCATGACGGAACCGATGCACTGCATGATGATGGACGGAATACCGATTACATAAATGTCCTTAATCATCGCAAAATCCGGACGGAAGCCCTTGAACTTAAGCTGAATATCGGGGTTCTTGCAGTAGTTGAAGATAATGGCGAGAAGGGCTGCGATGCACTGACCGATAACGGTAGCGACAGCGGCACCTTTGACGCCCATTTTAGGTACGCCGCAGTAGCCAAAAATAAAGACGGGGTCCAAAATGATGTTGATGACGGCGCCGGTTCCCTGCGTAATCATGGTCAGCGTCGTACGGCCCGTTGAAGTTAAGAGACGTTCAAACATGCACTGAATCAACACGCCAAAGGACAATACCATAACGGTTGTCAGGTAATCGGAACCATAATTAATGATGCTTACGTTGTCCGTCTGGCTTTCGTAGAACGGCTTTACCGCGAACAGACCGATTGCCAAAAAGAGGATGTAACTGACGCAGGCCAAAAAGACACCGTTGACGGCAGCTTTGTTGGCGCGAGCTTGGTCTTTGGCGCCCAGAGCTTTTGAAAGAATCGCGTTAACACCGACACAAATACCGATGGCTACGCCAATAAGTAAGGTCTGCAGGGGGAAGGCCATGGACACGGCCGTGAGCGCATCCTCCTCAATTTGGGACACGAAAATACTGTCGACAACATTGTAAAGCGCCTGCACAATCATGGATATCATCATGGGCAGCGACATGGACACGAGCAATTTATTTACGGGCATTACGCCCATCTTATTTTCCTGAACTTTTTCCTGAATTTTCTGATTTTCCTGCATTTTTTGTATCTCCTTTGTTATAACCATCTGAATATAACAGAATAAAAATTTTATGTCTATAGCAAAATTCGTTGATACGAAATGGCAAAAAATGTAAAATGTTAGTGGTTTTTACCTATATAAGATGATGTGGGGATTCAACAAAATGGAACAATTTTGGACAAAAATAAAGACCTCTCCCGTAAATCGTCCGCTGTGCGAGCGGCTTAGGGAACGCACGCTGCCGCTTGTACTTTGGGGTATGGGCGATGTGGGACTTGCTCTTTTTCAGTTGCTTCAGAAGGAAGGAATTCCGGTTGCTGCGGTGGTGGTAGATGAGGCGTATTTCAAGGAAGGTACGGAGTTTTGCGGTTTTAGGGTGGAAACATTCAAGACCGTTTCGCAGAGATTTGCGCACTACGATGTGCTGGTCGGCCATGCTGCTGCGCAGAGAAGCGTGGAGCTTAAAAGGATCCCCGAGGTTTCGGAGGTTTTCTATGTAACGGGGCTCTCCTACGGGCAAACCGAGCCGTTTTCCGAGGAATTTGTCGTTGCGCACCGCGCCGAATACGAGGATCTCGCTGCTGCGCTCGCGGATGACCTGTCAAGGGATTGTCTTGCGGCCTTTCTGAGCGCCCGCATCTGTGACGATTCCGCGTATGTCTGGCCTTATGCTCCCTCTCGCAAAATCAGCTACTTTGAAGATGAAATTCTAAAGCTTTCGGATCATGAAACCTATCTCGATATCGGCGCGTATAACGGCGACACCATCGAGGCCTTTTTAGATGCAACGGGCGGTCGCTACGAGTGCATCATCGGCATCGAGGCCGACGACCACAACTTCGCCCGCCTCCTTGAGGACGGTCCTTTTTGCACAAGGATGTGTACTTCTGCACAGGGTGGGGACTGCATTGGGGACTGCATCGGGGACTGCATTGGGGACGGTCCTTTTGTCACGAAGGACGGCTCTGTCCGGCTTTACAAGATAGGCACCTGGAACGAGGAGACGACGCTGTTTCTCTCGGAGGATGCCGAAGAAACCAGCGTTTTGGACCGCGAGGCGGCCGCAGACGCGACCACGAAATCCATGATCAGCGGCCATGAGATTAAGGTCTATCCTTTGGATTCCTTCCTGCGCGCCGAGGGGCTCGACAGCGGAATCACACTTTACAAAATCAATTTCTATGCCGGCGTTTTGGAAACCTTGCAGGGCAGCCTGAACATTCTTAAGACCAACAGGCCAAAAATAATTCTGACCGTCGGTTTTGATAAAATGGCTCTGCTTACGCTTCCCGCCTTTCTCAGAGAGAATCTGCCGGACTACACCTACTATCTCCGCTACATGCAGGCGATGCCGGGACGACTCGTCCTGTACGCCCTTCCGATGGAGCGACTAATGGGGACGGGGGGTTTTAGCACAGGAAAGCGGTAAAGTGGTTACACAATGGGGCCGCGCACCCATAATAAAAGTGTCTGACAAGAATAGGCAATTTTGAAATAATTGTCATTTATGTCAGACGCTTTATTTTTATGTTGCGTTGTGATTCTCTGAATTAGGTGCGCGAGTTGAAGTTTTCTGCCACTTTACCGCTTTCCTGTGCTAAAAACCCCCGTCCCCATTAGTCTCTTGCGGCGCGATAGATGGCGAGCATATCTTCCTCGTGCAGCAAAAGTGCCGAGCCCATGGCTCCGTTAACACCTACCGCACACTTATGTGCCATCTCAACAAGTTCCGCATCGGTCGCCGTAACGCCCAACTCGCGAAGGTTCGTCGGCATCTTAATCTCGCGGAAGAACTCCTCAAGTGCCGCAATTCCATTAAGGGCAATTTCTTCATCGCTACCCGCATTTTCTACATTCATCACATTCAGAGCGAACTGCTTAAATCTGGGAAGGCAGTTTTTGAAAACATAACGCGCCCAGCTTCCCCAAATAGCAGCCAGTCCGGCACCGTGTGCCACGTCGTAAAGACCGCCCAGTTCATGTTCCAGCTTATGTGTCATCCAATCTCCGCCGTCATTACCGCAACCTGTAAGTCCGTTGTGTGCAAGGCTGCCGGCCCACATTACTTCCGCTCTGGCGTCGTAATTCATGGGGTCCTTCGCCAATATTCTTGCATTTTTCATCACCGTGCGAAGCAGTCCTTCCGCAAGTGCGTCGGTAATCTCCATGTTACCGCCCTGCGTAAAATACCTCTCCATGGTGTGCATCATGATATCCGTGCATCCGCATGCCGTCTGATAATCCGGCAACGTCATGGTGAGCTCCGGATTCATAATCGCAAACTTCGGTCGGGAATAATCACTGCTGTAGCCTCTTTTGACAAGGCCCTCTTCCTTCGTAATGACGGACGAATCGCTCATCTCGCTCCCCGTCGCGGCGATTGTCAGTATAACGCCCACAGGAAGGCACGCTGTCGCTTTTCTCTTGTAATCGTAGAAATCCCAGACGTCCCCTTCATTCGTCACACCGTAGCCGATTGCCTTGGCAGAGTCAATGGTACTGCCACCTCCTACCGCCAGAATGAAGTCTACTCCTTCTTTTTGGCACAGCTCAATTCCTTCATAAACAAGGCTCAGCCTTGGATTCGGAACCGCACCGCCCAACATGACGTACGGAATCTGCGCCGCATCCAGGGTATCCGTGACTCTTCCAAGAAGGCCGCTTCGGATGACGCTGCCGCCGCCGTAGTGAATCAATACTTTTTGGCCTCCGAATTCCTTAATTAATTCGGCAACCTTGCATTCCGTATTCCTGCCAAAAACAACCTTGGTAGGGGTGAAATAATTGTATGAAAACATATGTGTCACGCTCCTTTTCTATTTTTGTTATAGCGAATGATGTACGATACGACCACAATCACGGCGCCCAAATCCGTGAAAACAAGGGTCTGCGGAAGCACTTCCATGACCCAGAGATATCCGAGGGGATCGTTGTCATGCGTAAAACGGTAGTAAATCCACACCCGGATAAACGTATAAACCGGGAACAACGCATACGGTGCAAAAAGCGAAATCCAGCGAACCGTGAATTCCTTTAGGGTATACGTGCCCTTGGCATAACGGATTCCCATCAGAAGAAGCAGCACCAGGCACCCAAGGCAACTGGGTATCATGATGAGGAACTGCCACTTCATATCAATTTTGCCCATGAACACCAGTGGGACAAAAATCAACAGCGCCATGATGATTATGAGATTGCGCCAAAACCTATCTTTTTTCATTATTTGCTCCTCCAAATCGCTTTATTCGCATATTTTACCACATTTACCGTGCTTTGGGTACTTATGTCATGTCAGGGACGTTCCTTTTGTCACGGGGATGTGTACTTTGTCACGGGGATGTGTACTTTGTCACGGGGATGTGTACTTTGTCACGAGGATGTGTACTTTGTCGCAAGGATATGTACTTTTGCGCGGTGTGTAGTTTACATAACTCTATCGATGCATGGTTGACTGTCCTTTTCTGTTCTTTTCTGTCCTTTTCTGTTCTTTTCTGTTCTTTTCTGTTCGGCGCGGTTTACATAATTCGACTTTTTCGTGAATCGGCCGGGTCACTGACGATGTTATGATTTTCATGATAGAACTCCAACAAATTTCCTTCGGAATCTGCCAGGCTTCGCCCGACAGATGATTAGCAGTCGCCAAATGTCCTCCTGCGCAAGCGGTGCCCACTTGGCTCGTTGCCATAACAAAAAAACGGCCCGTGCGAGCAATGTCATCTGCACTTAATGACATTTCCCGTGAGAGCCGTTTTCTATTTTGTGAGATAACGATGTTCGGGAGGACAAAGTACCATCCTCGTGACAAAAGGACCGTCCCTGAATCACTTTAAGGGCCGTCCCTGAATCACTTACTTTAGTGCTTTAATGTGTCAGAAACCCCCGTCCCCGTTGGTTTTTTCTTTCGGAAAACGTATATGTACAGGAGGGCGGCGGCGCCGACTACTGCCAGGGCAATTACAGCGCCCAGGATCATCCACAATACAGGACTGGGTGCGTTATTGCCGGAATCGGTTCCGGTTGCATCGGGGGATGCTGCCTGTGTAGGATCCGGCGTCTGTGCGGAAGCTGCAGGTTGTGCAGGCTTATCATTATCATTCGACGAATCTGTAACTGCAGGCGCATCGACAGGATTCGTGTTGGTCGAAATCAGAATGGGAACACTGGGTTCGGATTCGGAAGGCTCCTGCGTAGCCGGCACATCTGCTCCGTGGTCACCGGGGTTCGATATATCACCGGGGGGCGCTATATCTACGGGGTCTGCCGAACTTACGGGATCACTCGGATCTGTTCCCACGGAGGTCGGGCCCGGAGTATATTTCGGGTCGGATACATAAGTCGGTTCGTCGGAAGCCGTCGGGGGCGTCTTGGGACTGGTCGTCGGCTGGACACTTGCGGTAGCCTTAGGACTCGCAGTGGGCTTGATGCTTTTTGTCGGAGACGGGCTCTTTGAAGGAGAAGGACTTGCTTTGGGCTCCTCTTCCCACAGAGCATATAAGGTGATATCGGTATTAATCGGATTACTGAAAGAAAATGTATTCGTGCAGGCTGAATCGAAATACCATCCCACAAATTTCCATCCTTTTTCGGTAGGGGCGGTCGGCTCGGTTGCCGTCTTGCCCGATTCCACGGTTTGAGCGTTTATCGCAGAGCCATGGCCTTTTAAGTCAAAGGATACTTTTTTTGAGGCCGCGGGGCATACATACGTATATTCGTATATTCCTCTGGTCGATCCGCTGGTACCTTTGCGTACGGCCTGCACCCCATTAACAGTACACACAAGGGTATCGCTCAAAAGGTAATCATCCTTCGGCTCGAACCACACAGTCAGTGTGTAACTCTTCCCTGCCTCGAAGGTTGCCGAGGAGGCCAGTTGTTCATTTTTCTCGGTTTCTGACCAGTAAACACTCACAAATCTCACTGCATTATGGTCGCTGTGAGCATTGGACGGATGATTCCCTGCAACCGGGAGTGTGACATCCGTAACAGCGACAGAATCCACTACGGTCTTACTCGTCGGACATGTATAGTAATAATTAATTGTAATATTTCCGGTTTGATCTTTGGTATATCCAATAGGATTTCCATTCAGCGTAACCTGAAGATCGTCCGCGAAATAGAAAGTATTACCCGGTTTCGCTACACCGTGGTACACATAATTACCTAATCCCTTAAATCTTTCATCATAACGCATGGCGGCATAGCCTTGCGGCAGTGCGTAATTCCAACTACCCGCGAACGTAAAACCATTAAGAACATAATAGCATTGATTATTCGCCAACTCCCCTTCAACCGGCAAGGTAACACCATAAAGAGTCATTGTATGGATCGGTGCCGGACAGACATATGCACGTTCGACTTTATAGCAATCCATCCCGTTCACCCACGTGGGGTACGAGCAATTTTCACATTTTAAATCGGCAGCGAAACAATACCCGTCATAGGGTTCAAAGAAAATCGCATAGGAGTACGAACCACCTTCTACAAAATCCGAATACGTACAAATATTTCCACTGGAATTGTACCAGCAGGTATCTATTGCCTGCACTCCGCCTACATCGGTGTTCATAACATATATAGGATAGCCTTCCGATGTCTTTGATATTTCCTCGACTTTTATGGTATGGATTTCCTGATCCGCCATGGCCGTAACGCCGGGCATCCATGCAGCACACACCGCCAGTGCCAAAAACAAAAGTAGCTGACAAATTCTCTTTTTCATTTTATACACTCCTAAAACACTTTATCCGAACATTTTACCATATTTTCGGCATATCCCGCAATGGGGACGTTCCTTTTGGTCGTGTAAATTTACTGTAGGAATTTAATAGACAGAGTGTCCCCAAGATCTGTTTTTAGAATCAAAGATTTCTCCACCATTATATTCTTTTTATCCTCTTTTACAAACCCCAGATATGATTTTTCAAAGCTGCTATCTT
>JAZLJD010000041.1:0-4036 GCA_045617725.1 Lachnospiraceae bacterium | reverse complement strand
CAATTTGTGGCATATATACTCTGTTCTGATTATTTAACCATAATCTTTCCGTTCAGTGTTGCGAATACTTCCTGCTTCTTCTCCTGCGTACATTCCGCGTAGATATCCATCGTTGTCTGAATATCCGAATGTCCCATAACCGACTGGATGACCTTCAGATTCGATTCATTTTCGCAGAGTCTGGTGCAGAAGGTATGTCTCAGATGGTGCGCCGAAAAGTGCGGGAGCAGAAGTGCTTCCCTCTTTTCCTTTGCAGCCGCTTCCTTTTCCTTCCTGTTATAATCCTGATAAACATTTTTGATTGCGCGGTTCACGGATTCCGGTGTATAAACATTGCCCGCTCCGGAAGAAAAAACAAAGCCGCTGTAGCCGTCGATCACATTTGTTCCGAACCCCAGTACCTTCTGAATCTGATATTCTTCCAGGAAAGCATCATAAACTTCATCAATCATCGGAATCGTTCTCACGCCCGCTTCCGTTTTCGGCGTTGAAATGCTTACCACACACCCCTTTTTAGGCTCCGGCCTATAGGTCAGTGTCTTGCATACCCGGATGAACCTGTTTTCAAAATCAAGATCCTGCCAGCAAAGCCCCAGGCACTCTCCGATACGCATGCCGGTACCGAGAAGGACCGTAATAATCGGCTCCCATCCATGGAACTGATAATTGCTGCAGAGATGATTCATGAATGCTTTCTGCTGCGGAACCGTCAGTGCATGGCGCTGGCGTTTGAAATCCGGCGAACTCTTTTTGATCTCCGTCATTACACCGTCAGACGGATTCTTCCTGATAATATCATCCCTCACTGCAAGATCAAATGTGGGATGAAGCTGCGTATGAATATTATCAAGCGTATTGGCCTTGATGCCCTGCTCATACATCAGCCAGTTGTAAAATTCCTTTACATCCGAATACTTAATTCTTCGGATCAGTTTCTTTCCGAAGGTATTTCGGATAAAATGATTATAGGTGTACGTATAATTGTTTTTTGTTGACGGTTTCAACGTATATTTCTGAGCCATATACTTGTCGTACATGTCATTAACCGTAATCTGGTCGGCGTGTGCAGCGTCCAGACCGTCGTCCATATCCTTGCGGACCTCCTTCTCAATATCACGGAGCGCAACCAGTGTCTTTGCATATTTGCTGTGACGCTTTCCCCGTTTATCAACATAGGAAAAACTGTACCTTCCGTCAGCCCTCTGCGATTCTCCGGTTCGAAGAACATATCCTCTTGAATCTTTTCTTGATGCCATTTTATCCTCCTGATTCGACAGAGGAATAGCTTAAAATTTGTGCGTTCAAGACCAATATAATCAACTCATATTGTTTTTTCAAGAGTCATTTTTTGCTCTTTTTAAGCCATTCCTTCGTGGTTTTTCGTCATCGTTTGTGGTGTTATTCTTCCTCTAAAAAATATTCCAGATACTCGTCAATTTTTTCAACATTGTAAAGTGCCGACTTACCAATCTTGTACTTTGCCTTCGCATCCTTGGCTATTTTTTCAAAGGTATGAATCCCCATAGAATAAAGTGCCGCGCCTTCGGCTGCCTTATAAAATTTCTTTCCGGAAATCTGTAATCCTTCCACATTCTCCGGCATCTTTCTAGAATATCCCATCGTTATTTCCTCCGTTATCTGCAATTTTTCACCAGGCACTCGACAACATCGTCCATCAGAGCCGCCTTGATCAGTTTATATTTACGTTTCATATTGCTATATGACATTTCATGCTCGACAGCAATTTCCTTCAGGAATTTCCTGTTATTAAGGTACTCCGTAATGATAAGGTTCTCGTCGTCATCAAGTGACGCCACACAGTCAACCAGCAGTTCATAATCCATTCGCATGATGCTGATAAAACGAATGTCCTCAATGTAGGCTCCGGCATCATCAAAATCTTTCAAAAGATTTCGGTCCACCCTTCCGCTTTTCAGGGCTTCCTCAATCTCAATGTCGGCAATAGCCTCATCTTCCGTAGGACTGCTTATGTTCGATGTCTGAACCCTTACCCCGAGTTCTCCCCGGTGATGACTGCGGTAATACTCTCTGTCAGCCTTGATCTTATACTGTGTTTTTCTTTCAAGCTTCTTTATCGCCTTCGGAAAGACCGTATAATTCTGAAACATGATTTCGAACCGTTCTTCCGGAGTTGCTATCTTATAATCTGCCAAAATATCTGCTTCTTTAGTCACCTGGACCACGCTCCTTACAACCTGTAATTCTGATGTACGAAAGCTAACCGGTTTTGCTTTTGTATCTCGTCTGCAAATACTATTCTACGGAGAATCACGGAGAAAATCGTTCCCCAAAGTAAAGACTTTTCCGCCGTTTTTCACCGAATAATCTCATCACATGAGACTGCAGTCAGCCACTGCACGAATCTGCTTAATCAACAGCTTTTTAATCTTTTCATCTTTGATTTGGGCAAACAGTTCTGCCATTTCCATAATCTCCGGATTTTCCTGATAACCCAGCAGATAATTCGGTGATGTCAACAGATGCTTTGCCAGTTCAATAATCACGCTGCTCTTTATGTCCACTCTGTCGCACTCATATCCCGACAGCGTTTTCTTCGGAATATTCATACGCTCAGCAAGCTCATCCTGGCTCAGCCCCAGCTTTATTCTGCAAGCCTTAATTCTCTGTCCTAATGTTGTTTCTGAAATATTGTTCATAGTCTCCTCTTTCCGGATTTGCAAAACGGAAGCAACCGAAAAGGGATTTTTGAGCGCACTTAAGAAAGCCTTTTGCCGGCAACAAAAAAAGAAGCCCACAAAACGTTCTTCAAATGACTTCCACCAATAGATATACTTCTACCGGTAAAATGGTCACTTCCGTTTTGTAGGCTCCTAATGTCTCTTATGTACAAATACAGCTCTTATCACAAACTCTTGACTTCCCGACGAACCACATGGGACTTACTGCCTGATGCTGCCTTTGGTCTCTCCCGGGAAATCTCATTCTATTTAATTGTCATAAGTTTGCTTGTTTCACTTACTATCTTGCTTTTGCGATCCCGTTGTAATACATTGTAACTCTCCCTGTAAGAGCGTACTCGGGATCCTTATCTTCCTCTCTCCTTGATTCAAAAACGCTTACCTTTCCGTTTTTGATGGATACAACTAAATTTGCTTTACAGCAAGGGCAAATCTGCTCTGACTGGGCAATTGCAGCCTTCTGTAAAAATGTTCCACATTTTGGGCAAAATGCCATACTAAATTCTTTGCGTGCTACTTCACTCACCAATGAATTCCTCCAAATTTACAAATTATATCTAGCGGATTCAAGGGAATCAAATCCGTTGATGAGTATTCCCCCGCAGGCGAATTCCAACGCATGGATAAGCATGCCACCTGCAGGAGAAATATTTAATTGTTACAATTACTCCAGGTTCTTGATTACCTTAACGGCAACTCCCTGGATCTTACAATCCTTAACAATGATGTCTTCCATCGTCTTGTTTTCCGGATGTAATCTGATGCATTGCTTCTTATCATCCACAAAGAATCTTTTGAGTGTATTCTGATTATCTACAAGAGCGACTACAATCTGGCCATCCCTGGCCGTTGACTGCTTACGGATTAATACTAAATCTCCATTCTCAATTCCGGACTCGATCATGGAATCTCCGTTAGCTCTCAAGAAATAAAATTCACCCTTGCCAAACATGGATACCGGCAACGTAACAAACTCTTCCGCATATTCCTCCTCAAGCTGAGGCACACCGCAGGAAATGGATCCGAGTACTGCAACACTTGTCATCTCCACATTTACCTTCCCGATCTTGTCAGTAAGCACGTTTTCGCCGTCATACTCAATCATGCCCAAATCTCTCATGGCAATCAGATACTTATAGGCTGTGCTCTTAACAATCCCGAGTTCTTCCGCAATTTCCCTTGTGGACGGTGAGTGGCGATTCTTTAAATAGTATTTTTCAACGAAGTCTTTAATCTGCATCATCCGATCATCTGACTTATGTCTCATACGCCGCTCCTTTCTAAAGGAAACTTCCCGTTTCCTATAAGAGAGTATA
>JAZLJD010000040.1:0-6267 GCA_045617725.1 Lachnospiraceae bacterium | reverse complement strand
TTATTTTACAAAGAGTTTGAACAATGATGCGAACAATATTCTCATTGTTTGCCCGAACCATCATGGAATAATCCATGACACGAATCCGGAATTTGACAGAAATACCAAAACATATTTGTATCCGAATGGTTATAGAGAAGGTTTGAAGTTGAACGTACATCTGTAATTGCAATGAACAGTGAATTCAGTTTGTTACCTGAGTACGAATGAACAAAGGCAGGTGAAACCAATGTCGGCAGGAGCAAGTTTACGAGAAGGAACATACAGAGAAGGCCATCTTTCAGAGGACGAGATGTGGTCTGCTTTTGCATACCTTTTTTCATCCAAATCGAAGCAGTCTGCCAGCTACAAATATGGTTTTCTAAAGTCCATCCTCGACAATCTTTATAATACCGATGAGAATCTGATTCTTACCTTTGATCAGCTTTTTTCAAAATTTGCGGAGGTTTACTGGAATCTGGTTTTGAAACATAAAATACGTCAGGCTCCGGTTATTGCCGGGGGCAAGACAACAAAGCTGGAACAGGCACTGTGGGAAGCAAAGGCAAGGTGTCCGGTAGCTGAGGATTTGCCGTTTGAAAGCATTCCGGAGGACGTGAAGGAGTATGTATGCCATCGTGTGAAGATTGACTGTAAGGAAAATGTTGTCGGTGCTTTATACGGAGATTTGCAAGAGTTACTTTATTCTTTTTCCAAGAAGGGTGAGTACATACAGTTCAATCCTATCATGTATGAATTTGTCTGCAGGCACAAGGTTGCAATTGAAAAACTGAACTATTATGAGTGGGCTAAGTATCTTGAGAAGATTAACACCGATGATGTAATGGATCATTTGCTCACGAAAATTGATGAAAGTGCAAAACGTAGCAATCTTGATTACTACCGCAATATTCTTTTTGAAGAGTTTGAGAATAAATGTTTTTATTGCGGGAAACCTGTTACAAAGAACTCGGTTCATGTGGATCATTTTATTCCATGGTCATTTATCAAGGACGACAATCTTTGGAATTTTGTTCTTGCCTGTCCGAAATGTAATGAGAGCAAGAACGATAAGCTTGCGCCGAAGGCTCAGCTTGATTTGTTGGTACGGAGAAATGAGCAGATTATTGTGGAACGTCCCAATATCAGTCTGATGCGGAATTACCAGGCACAGCGGTTGATAAATATATACTCATGGGCTTCAGATAACGGTTACAAAGATATCTGGACGCCTCCGCAGAGAAAGGCAGCAAATGGATAACAATATCGAATATTACAATAAAAATGCCGAAGCCTTTTTTGAAGGCACAGTAAATGCCGACATGTCATTATGGCGTGATAAGTTTGAAAAATATGTAACTACCGGTGGAAGAATTCTTGATGCCGGATGTGGAAGCGGACGGGACAGTAAAGCATTTATTCAGCACGGATACTCCGTTGTTGCATTTGACGCTTCAAAGGAGATGTGTCGTATGGCATCGGAGCTTATCGGTCAGGAAGTCTGGCAGATGAAGTTTGATGAGATTTCTTTTGATGAGGAATTCGACGGAATCTGGGCGTGTGCGTCTCTTTTACATGTTCCGGTTGAAGAGCTGCCGGAGACGCTGGAAAGCCTTCACAAAGCGTTAACTAAGTCCGGAATTATATATGTATCATTCAAGTATGGGGATGGGATTAAGGTACGCGGCGAAAGAACATTTACGGATTTTACGGAAATATCAGTGAAGCCGCTTATGAATGAATCCGGTTTTGAAATCCTTGAATGTGGTGTTACTTCGGATATCAGACCAGGGAGAGACGCGGAAAAATGGGTAAATGTGATTGCGAGGAAAATATAATGGTAAAAGAATTGGTTCACGATCCTTTGGTTCTTGCTCCAAAATCGGAGCCGGCGAAATACCTGGAGAAGCAGGATTAATATGATTATGAGGTAATGATTATGCCGAATCAGTTTTTAACAAACTATACGGATACAACTTTCCTTGACAAAATCAGGGATAATTTGCGTCATTGTATATCTTTTGATTTCTCGGTCAGCTTTATTAAGAAAGCTGGCCTTGTATTGCTGTATAAAGATATTGAGGCGGCTGTGGAACGTGGCTGTAAGGGCAGAATTATTACATCTACATATCAGAATTTCACAGATATCGAATCCCTGAAAAGCTTCTATACGCTGATGGGCCGATGTCCGAATTTTGAATGCCATTTGGATTTCGAAAGCTTCCATGATACCGGCTATGCTACGTTAGGGTATCATTCGAAGGGGTATCTTTTCAGGTTCGATGATTATCGTGAGATTGTGATCGGTTCTTCAAACATTACCAGATATGCACTGTTAAAAAACATCGAATGGGATGTATCTGTTTCGGATAATTATGAAACCGGTGTGTTTGACGAGGCGGAAGAGGAGTTTGAAGAAAAATGGGATGCTACAAAGCTTTTATCCTCAGAACTGATTACAAAATATGCCACAAAGCTTAACTTTGCAATTGAGCGCTGGGACATGGATTACGACCTGTCCGCAGCAAAGATAAAGCCCAATTATATGCAGAAGAAGGCTCTCAAGGAGCTTAACAGATATCGTGCTGTCGGTGTTAACCGTGCGCTTACGATTGCCTCAGCCGGCAGTGGTAAGACATATCTGGCTGCTTTTGATGCCCTTAATTTCAATCCCAAGAGACTTTTATATATCGTTCACGAGGGCTCAATTCTTAGAAAATCGCTGGAGACCTTTCAGGAGGTTTTTGGAAAGAATGTGACCTACGGAATTTACAGCGGAACCAGCAAGGAATCGGATGCGGATTTCGTATTTGCGACGAATATTACCATGTGTAATACGCTGGAGCTTTTCTCGAAGAATGAGTTCGACTATATCATCATAGATGAATGCCACCGTGCTACGGCGGAAACGTATAAGAAAATTATTGGATATTTTGAACCGGAATTTCTGCTCGGACTTACCGCCACACCGGAACGTCTGGACAATCAGGACGTTTTTGAAATGTTTGATCATAATGTTCCGTATGAACTGAGGCTTCGAGATGCCATAGCAAATGACCTCGTTGTTCCGTTTAAGTATTACGGTATCCGTGATCGGCTCGTTGATTATGGCCTGTCGGGAAACGAAGAACGCCGCATGATTGCGCAGATGGCAAAAGAGGATCACTGCGATTTCATTGCGGATCAGATTGAGAAGCATCGTCCGCAGGGTAAGCTGAAATGTCTTGCGTTCTGCCGTAATGTAACCCATGCCCGTATGATGTGTGAAGCACTGGGCGAGAGATATAAGACTGCGTATCTTACCGGACGCAATGATATCGGAGAGCGTGTTCGCGCGTATAATGATTTGCAGAATGATGCCCATGCGCTGGAGATTCTTTTTACCGTAGATATCCTTAATGAAGGTGTTGATATTCCGGGCGTGAACATGGTTCTTTTCTTAAGACCTACCGAATCGACCACGATATTTATTCAGCAGCTTGGCCGTGGTCTTCGTAAGTACATGAACAAGGAATATGTCACTGTTCTTGATTTTATCGGTAACAGCTATAAGCGTAGTGTTCAGATTGCTTTTGCTTTGGGGTCTTTGGCTGAGAATTTTGTCATGGAAAAACGCCTTATGGCGTCGCTCGTTAAGGATGATTTTACGGCGCTGGGGCTGGCAGATTACGGTGTTGAGATTCATATCGATGACCTGAGCAAGGAAGAAATCTTAGAGTATATCGATAAGGAGAACTTCAATGCGATTAAGTACCTGAAACAGGATTATTTTAATTTTAAGAAGTACATAGGTGCAGAGTTTTATCCGCGTCATGTCGATTATATCAATAATGACTGTGCTCCGGATTTGATTCGCTTCATGAGTGTTAAAACCCAGGGCAGAAAGAACTGCAGTTACTACAACTTCCTTAAAGGTATCGGGGAAGAGAATCTTCCGTTGTTTACGGATGCTCAGGTAGAGACGGCTAACTATATTTCCGGACTTTTGCCGCTTGTAAGGCCGCATGAATATCATATCGTAAAATGTCTGCTTGACGGCGCGAAAACGTATGAGGAGGTTGATGGGTACCTGACTGGGAAGCTTTCGGAATATCAGCGGGAGGAACTTGACCATGCGTTGACATATCTGAAGGTTGTAAATCGTGATAGAGATATGCTCAGTCTTTCAGCAGAACTTGATGACCAGTATAGAGAGTATATCGATGACTTGCTTGAGTATGGTTTGCTCCGCTACACGATTGACAATGGCGATGCGACAGGCTTCAAGCTCTGGCAGAATTACCGTATGGATCAGGTACAGCTTAAGCTCTTAAAGAATCCTTCGAATAACCAGGTCGGAACATATTATTACGATGATTATGTTGTTATATTTGCATCGTTAAAGAAGGATTTGGATGAAGCAGATAAACTGAATTATAAGGATAAGTTCCTGCAGGCAGACCTGTTTCAGTGGGAATCGATGAGAAATCTACCTCAGGCACATCTTGAGAAGCTCGTACAAAGCAGTTTTACCCATGTGTTTATACGTAAGGTTTCGGAAGAGAACGGACTGGTGCTGCCGTTTACGTATGTTGGTAAGGGTAAGCTTACGAATCCCCGCAAGACTGACGGAGACAATGGAACATATCTGTTTGACATTCATATGGAGAATGAGCTTCCTGAGTATTTACAGTATGATTTTGGACTGACAAAGGAATGATTTTATGAAGACAATACGTGTAGTTGCTGCGGTTATTCATAAAGATGGCAGGATATTTGCAACGCAGCGTGGTTATGGAGAATACAAGGATGGTTGGGAATTCCCGGGGGGCAAAATCGAGGCCGGCGAAACTCCTGAGGATGCGATTAAGCGAGAAATCCGTGAAGAACTCGACACGGAAATATCAGTCGGGGAATTGATTGATGCGATTGAGTATGATTACCCGAACTTCCATTTATCAATGGATTGCTTCTGGTGCGAGATTGTGAGCGGTGATCTTGTTCTTAAGGAGCACGAAGCAGCAAAATGGCTGGATAAGGAATCATTGTACAGCGTGGAATGGCTGCCGGCGGATATTTCGTTAGTTGAGAAGATAAAAGAGAAACTTTGAGGAGGTGTTTAGCATGGATGTTATGGTCATTCGTTCCAATCGAAAAACTGTGGCAATTCAGGTGAATGCTGACCTTTCGGTAACACTCAGAGTACCTCATCGTATTTCAAAACGCGATATCGATTTGATTCTTAAGGAAAAAGAGCCCTGGATACGTAAGCATCAGGAAGAGATAACACGCAGGAAAGAGGAAAACGAAGTCAATTGCGGGCCGAAGCTGACTTACGAGGAAATTCAGAAACTTGCAGATAAAGCCCTTCAATATATTCCGGAGAGAGTTGCTTATTTTGCCCCGATTGTTGGAGTTAAGTACGGAAGGATAACCATCCGTAATCAGAAGACTCGCTGGGGAAGCTGTAGCAGCAAAGGAAACTTGAATTTTAACTGTCTGCTGATGTTGGCGCCGGAAGAAGTGATTGATTATGTTGTAGTGCATGAATTGTGTCACAGAAAAGAAATGAATCATTCTGCCGCGTTTTGGAATGAGGTCGAGAAGGTACTTCCGGATTATAAAAGGTCGGTTAAGTGGCTGAAAATGGAAGGCGGAACGTTGATGAAGAGGATAAGTGGGTAGCAATATCAATACTGATTTGAATAATATATGATAAAAGTGGGGTTGGAAATAATTGAAAGCGTGCAACGGTAGGATATCGGCCGGAGATTTGGAAGAACCGGACGCAAAAAAGGTTAAGGTTAGTTGAAGAGGATGTTATTTATGGACGAAGAAAAAGTTAAACAGGATAAAAAAGGAAGGCTTTTGGCCTTAAGAGAATACTTATACAAATACACAGACGAGCAGCACATGGTTTCAACTCAAGAGCTCATTGACGAGATGACTCGCCAGGGATATCCGGGCAATCGTAAGACCATTAAAGATGATATCGATGTTCTCAATAAATTTGGCATGGACATTATCACCAATGTTTCTCGTGGCAATTCTTTTTACGTTGGTTCCAGGGAGTTTGAACTGGCGGAACTTAAGCTTTTGGTTGACGCTGTTTCTTCCTCGAGATTTATAAGTGCCGCACGGAGTGAGCAGTTGATTGGCAAGCTGACTGATATGGCAAGTGTGCATGAGCAGCCGCAGATTACTCCAAGAATTTATACAGACGAGCGTATAAAGGCTAATAACCCACATCTTTACTACGTTATTGATATGCTGATTCAGGCAGTGCAGGAGAAAAAGAAGGTACGCTTC
>JAZLJD010000039.1:0-8343 GCA_045617725.1 Lachnospiraceae bacterium | reverse complement strand
CCGGATGGCGTGTTTGTTGTGCCGATTACGGCATTACGGCATTAAGAATGCAGGGATAAGAAAAGAATCGGATGTCGATGATAGCATCCGGTTATTTTCTTATATATCAGAATCTTGCGACTCTCCAGCAGCCATCCCCGCAAATCGGTTCACTTTTCCAAATGAGTTTTCAAATATACTCAATGCCTATATGCATTGGTACAATGAAAAAAGAATTAAAATCTCTTTGGGCGCTATGAGCCCGATTGATTATAGACGAAATCTTGGATTAGTAACTTAGGTCCAATATTTTGTCCGCACTCCCGTCCGCACTCCCCATAATAAACTTCAAAATTCTGGCTACATTGGCTACAAGGCGAACAGTATCTGATAATTGCACGCTGTGTTTTTGACACAACTGATTTTTTTAAAAAGATGTTTTGCTGTCTTGAAATTTTAAGTTAGGAAACATACATTAAAAGCCACGGAGCAATCCGCGGCTTTTAAGATTATGCAGTTTCTCTTGATATATTAATTACAGTTCGTTTATAATATATAAAAACTGTTTAAACAGGAGAATTGAACTATGCCGGAATTGTCAAGATTTGGCGGGATGGTTATTTATATGCTTTTTGGTGACATTAAGCATCATAACAAGCCACATGTTCATGTGTATTACGGAGATTATGAGGCATCCATAGGAATTGACGGAGAGCTCCTCGGCGGTTCTCTGCCCAGGAAACAATTCAAAATGGTTTTATGTACCATGAGGAAGAAGCATACGCGGCTTGGAATCAGGCGGTTAAAGGGGAGCATTTTGAAAAAATCGCTCCAATGTGAGGTGTGTTAATGTTTATTGTTGATGATGTTTGTTATGCAGACAGTCCTGAATCAGATGTGAAGATAGTCAGTGCAAAACCTCTTGAAGGAAGAATGCTGCTTGTAAAGTTTTCATCCGGAGAAATTCGTTTGTTTGACACCACATTGCTCAAAGGCCCGGCTTTTGCGCCGCTCGATGAGAAAGAAGTCTTTAATAACATTTCGATATTTCACGGGATAGTAACGTGGAACAACGGTGAAATCGACATAGCGCCGGAAACGGTATATGCCCAAAGCTACCCATATGATACATCTGATGATGTAGTTGCTTTCTGATACCATTAAAGCCGCGGAGCCATGCCTTTCGTTTCTGCTTCTTTAAGAGTTTCCTCAGCAAAATATGATATCTGTCCCAACCCATCTACGGATGTCGTCAATAATTTGCGAGATACGATTTCAGCTGTTTGATGCAGACCAAGTTGTCCTGTACTGCTGGGGCGTTAAAGTCTCTGCTCTCCGGAACAGATTAATATAGTAGCTTACGTTATTAAACCCCGATGTCAGAGCCACCTCGGAAACCGAAAGCTCTGTCGTACGAAGAAGCTCTTTAGAGTGTGTAAGCCGTAGGTTGGTAAGGTACTCGGCAGGAGTCTGGCCGAGATATTTTTTTACTTGACGTTGAAGATGGAACTTGCTGATCGAAAATTTCTGAGATAAATCATCGAGCGTAATTTGCTCCATATAATTGTGGCGAAGATAATCTCGAATCTCTATAATACGCTCGGGCAGGTCGGTTTGAATTTCATTGCCGGCTGCAGTTATAAGAGAAGCGAGAAGCCCTGTCAAAAGAGAGGAGCTTTCAATTCCGCAGCGTATGTCGCTCGTGTACCGGTTGCCAAGCTTTAAAACCGAGTAGAAATGATCAGGTACCGTGCTGTTTGTAGAAATAGTCGCAATTGGCTGTCCGTGGGTTGCACTCAGGTAAGCAAGATAATAGCTTTCGGCAGTTGCTCCGTTCATGTGAACCCAAATGGCCTTCCAGCTGCCTACCTCGGGATCCGTATAATATTTTTGATATTTTGTGCAGTCAATAAGGTGAATACATCCTGCGGGACTTTTATATTTCTTTCCGTCATATTCCAGAATTCCCTGCCCTGAAAGAGTAAGACTCGCATAATAGGATTCAAGGCCCTCTCTTATTGTAAAATAGTTGGGGCCGGAATCAAAAAGTCCGACTTCCTGCAGATAAAGAAAATTTTCTCTTGAATACTGGTCAGGCGTTACGATGTCCCATACGGAATCATCAGACATGTCAATGTTGTAATTTAATGTCAGCATGGCATTCTCCAAAATAGCAAGAAAGTGATATTATTGAGCAAGTTAAATATAGCATCATAGAGAGGGTTTGTCTATAATATACACAAATACAGTCCCGTTGTGACTCACAAAAAGCCGATTTTTTAAGCAATTTCAATAAAATTATGTAAATCGGTTGAAGAGTAAGCTTAACATATGCTTTGGACCTGAACGTATTCGCGAAGAGATGAGTACCCCTTACTTTGAATGCTGCGCAACTATGTGATATTTACAGGCTTCCTCTTTGATTTCATGCAAGATTTTAAAAAGACAAAGTACCGGGCAAAAAACTTATAGCTTAACTTTGCGGTTGTACGTTGTACTATGAACAATTTGCAGAAAAAGTACTGGAATGAAATAGAAATGCTTGCCGAGGTCTGCCAAAGATGTGCAAATCTTGGTTTCGTTACGTCCTCAGGCGGAAACCTTTCTCAGCGTGTCGACGATAATGTTTTGCTTATCACACCGACCAAAACGCCAAAGAGACTTGTCAGAGCTGAGGATATCTGCATTATCGATTTGGACGGAAACGTTCTTTTCGCTCCTGAAGGGAAAAAACCGACTGGGGAATGGCCGTTCCATACAAGAATAATGCGTAAGCGTGAAGACATTGCTGCCATTGCACACACGCATCCTGCCTATCTTACAGGATTTGCGATTGCAAATAACGGGCTTCTTGAAAAGGCATGGCTCCCTGAACCCGTGCTGGAGATAGGTCCTATATTGATGGTGCCGTACGAAACGCCGTTAAGCGAAGAACTCTCCAAGCAGTTTGATGCGGCAATAAATGACTCAAACGGCTTTTTGATGCAGAACCACGGAGCGGTTTTCTGCAGTCCTATAGATATTTCTGATGCCGTTGACCTTACGGACATGGCTGAGAAAATGGCCTGCTCCATATTTGTCGCCCAATGTATTGGAGGTGGAAGCCCCATAGAGCCCAGATATATAAAGGAACTTGATCAGGTTATCGCTGCAAGAGAGCTCAAAATGCCGGGAGCAACCGGAAAATTCAATTCCGCAAGCGGTCTTTATAAGGTCGATGTTGACGCAGACCGACACTAAAAGTGTAAAATCCTTTAACATTTAATATATTTAAAATAAACGCAAGGAGCATCTACAAGTGAGTGAAGAGAAGTACATCCTTGAACTCAAGGACGTGGTCAAAACATTCGGAGGCGTAACGGCCCTTGACCATGTTCACTTTCAGTTGAAGCCCGGTGAGATTCACGCTCTCATGGGAGAAAACGGAGCGGGTAAATCCACCTTTATCAAGGTTATAACCGGTGTTCACCAACCGGACCAGGGTGAGATTTATTTGGACGGTGAACGAATAGCGCCGAAGAACACAATCGAATCCGGAAAAATGGGCATTGCCACAATTTATCAGCATGTTACGTCTTTCCCCGATCTTACGGTTACCGAGAACATTTTTATGGGCGAGGAAATCAAGAACAAAATCGGCGGATATGACTGGAAGGCAATGAACAAAAAGGCACAGGATCTCATAAATCCCCTGACCGACAAAATTGACGTCACAAAGCCCATGGGTTCACTTTCCGTTGCGGCACAGCAGCTCGTTGAGATTGCAAAGGCGCTTTCAAGAGATGCTCGGATACTTATCATGGATGAACCTACCGCGTCACTTACAAAGAATGAATGCGAAGAGCTTTATAAGATTGTAGAAGACCTTAGGGACAGAGGCGTTTCAATTATCCTCATATCTCACCGTATGGAAGATATGTACCGTCTCGCAACGAGAGTAACGGTCTTCAGAGACGCCAAGTACATAGGTACCTGGGATACCGACAAGATTGACAGCAAGGAGCTTATAAATGCAATGGTCGGCCGTCAGCTCGACCAAATGTATCCCGAAAAGACCGCAAAAATAGGCGATGTAGTTCTCAAAGTTGACAACATATCCAAAGAAGGGTATTTCAAAGATGTTTCCTTTGATGTCAGAGAGGGCGAAATCGTTGCTCTTACAGGTCTTGTCGGCGCCGGCAGAACAGAAGTCTGCCAGACCATATTCGGTATAATGAACCCGGATAAGGGCCACATCTACCTTAACGGTGATGAACTTCAGGTCGAAGACCCAGGTAAGTCGTTCAAGGATCAGATAGGCCTTCTTCCGGAAAACAGACAGACTCAGGGCCTCGTAAACGAACTTCCTATTTACCAGAACGTTTCCTCTGCAGACCTCAAGCAGTTTGCAAATTGGTATCTCCTTGACAACAGTAAGGAAAGAGCAAACGCAATTGAGCTTTGCAATAAGATTCAGCTCAAGGCAAAGCATATTGCCGCACCTCCCTCATCACTTTCCGGCGGCAACCAGCAGAAGGTCGTCTTTGCAAAGCTTCTTACCTGCCCGCTCAAGGTTCTCATTCTTGATGAGCCTACAAAGGGAATAGATGTCGGCGCAAAGTATTCAATATATGAAATCATGAATGAACTTGCATCAAACGGATATGCAATTATTATGGTTTCGTCCGAAATGCCTGAGGTTCTCGGTATGGCGGACAGAATAGTCGTAATGAAGGCCGGTAAGGTATCGGCCACATTCGATGCAAAGGATGCAACGCAGGAAAACATCCTTGAGGCATCCATCGGTGACAAGATGAGCAAAGGAGGAGACAAGACAGAATGAAAAAAGTTATGAACTACAGAAACATAGGTCTTGTTTTCGGACTTTTTGTTCTTGTTATCATAGCCTTTTTGCTGACACCGGCAATGTTTTCCGGACAGGCAATTATAGGCATGCTTAAAAACAATGCCGTTTACATCTTCCTTTCAATAGGCATGATGTTCGTTATCATAACAGGCGGTATTGATCTTTCGATTGGCGCAACGCTTGCACTTGTTGCTGTTATCGTTACAACGTTCCAGTGCAACGATATGGCAAACGGCTCTCCGATTCCCGCAATCGTATGGGTAATTGTTGCGATTATATGCGGAGTGATATGCGGTGCAATCAATGGTGTGCTCGTAGGTTATCTCAAGATGGTTCCGATGATTGCAACACTCGGTACCATGTACATCTACAGAGGCCTTGCCTACCTTGTATCCGGAGGTAAGTGGTGGTTCCCTCACCTCATAGCAGACCCTTTTAAGGCATGGGCTTCCAAGGAAATAATCGGAATTCCGAGCATACTCTGGATAGGTGCAATTGTATTTCTGCTCGCAGCTTGGTTTTTGGGAACAAGAACAACCGGCAGACGTATCTATGCAATCGGAACAAGCGTAGAGTCTTCCAAAATCGCCGGTATAAATGAACCGTTTGTGAGATTTATTGCATTCGTTGTTTCCGGTGCACTCGCAGGTCTTGCCGGCATGCTTTACGTTGCGAACTATGCAGCTTGCACATACTCAATCGGTGACGGATATGAGCTCACTGCAGTTGCTATCTGCATACTCGGAGGTGTCAACATCACAGGCGGTCGCGGAACGGTTGACGGTGTGTTCATAGCATGGCTCATTATGAGTATTATTACTCAGTTTATAGCGATGCTTCCCGGGCTTTCTGTTTGGCAGCATGCACTTCAGGGCGCAATCATTATTATAGCTGTCTTTATAAATATCGCGATGAATCATTCACGAGACAGACAGTACCTTAAGGAAAGAGAGGCGCTTCTGTAATGGCTAACAATGATGCAGGGGTACGTGATCTTACCATAAAAAAGGAATTCAACCTCAAGAAGTTTCTTACTTCCTGGGAAATGATATTGATATATATTTTGCTTATTATCAATGTCTGCCTGGCGCTTTTCACAGACGGACTTTACAAGCTTACGACTCTACAGTCCATCATTGAGTCGGGACTTGACTTAAGCCCGATGGTTATGGGTATGATGCTGATCCTTCTCCTCGGAGATATAGATGTATCCATAGCTTCAAACATGGTCTTATCCGGTATGGTAACAGGCCTTTTGTACCAGTCCGGATGCAACATGGTAATTGCCGTTCTTGCAGGTGTATTGACAGGAGCCATTGCCGGTGCATTTAACGGATATCTCGTAGGTTATGTTAAAATGCCGGCTGTTATCGTTACAATTTCAACATCTATGCTTTTCCGTGGAATTGTTGAAATAATCCTAAACGTAAACTCTCTTAAAGTATTCCCGAAGTTCTATACAAAGATTGCATGGAGAACATGGGGACCTTTCCCAATCTGCATGGTGCTTTATATAGTAATTGCGGTTATCTTCTACTTCCTGCTGCACCGCTCGGTATTTGGCCGTAAGTTATATCTTGTCGGCAACAATCCCGAAGCAGCAAGATACTCCGGAATCAATGTCCCGAGAATAAAGCTCATAGTTTTCACAATAATGGGAATTATGGCAGGTATTGGCTCCATCTTCTTTGTAGGAAGAATGTCAGGCGGACTTTCCTCTTCGATGGGTACAGGCTATGAAATGGACTGCATTGTTATCTGTGTTCTCGGCGGTGTATCCACCAACGGAGGAAAAGGAAAGGTATACGGACCCTTTATAGCGACCTTTATAATGGCATTTTTGCTGTATACTCTCGGACTTATGGGTATTGACTCAAATACGAGAAAAATCATAACAGGCATTGTTCTTCTCATTGCGGTTCTTCTTTCAAGAACGCAGGAGAAGAGAGAAATTGAATAATTTTGAATATATTACGGCATAGACCGTTAATATATAATATTTAAGGAGGACATTAAAATGTTCAAGAAAGTTATGGCAATGGCTCTTGCACTGTGCATGGTATTTGCACTTTGCGCATGTGGCCAGCAGGCCGCAGCCCCCGCAGCAGCCCCCGCAGCAGCTCCCGCAGCTGAAGAAGCAGCTCCTGCAGCAGAGGCAGCAGCACCCGCAGCCGGCGGCAAGCACATCTTTATGTTCAAGTCTGTCGGTAACGCATTCGGCGACCTCATGTATGAAGGATTTTCAGAGTACATGAACGGTCTTGGCTATGAGACAGAGTATGATTCACCTGCAGAGACTACAGTTGCTGCACAGGTTCAGATGCTCGACGAGCTCATCACCAAGGGTTGCGCATCCATCACCATTTCCACAAACGGTGACACTGGTTACGACGAAGTCTTCGAGAAGGCAAAGGCAGCTGGTATTCCTATCATCTCCATTGACTCCGAAGCAAATGCAGCATATCGCCTTGCTCACATCAACCAGGCTGTTCCCTCTGACATCGGCGCATACCTCGTACAGGCTGCTACGCTTATCACCCTCGGAATTGACTATCCCGAAGATGGCGATATGAAGGCTGCAGTTACAAAGGCACTTGCTGACTACACAGGTGACGAAATCGTTCTCGGCGTTCTTTCCGCTGGTATTGATACTCCTGTTCAGAACGGCTGGATTGCTTGCATGGAAGATGAACTTGCTGATTCTGTCTACGCCGGCAAAGTTTCCCCGACTCTCGACAAGAAGTACGGCAACGATGACTTCACAGAGTCCACAACTCAGGCTAACGCATTCGTAAGCGAGAACAAAGTTGACTGCATCATCAGCCCGACAACTGTTGGTATTGCTGCTGCCGGCCAGGTTCTCACCGATGCCAAGTCTGAAATCAAGCTCACAGGCCTTGGACTTCCCTCTGAAATGCAGGGATTCATGCCCAAGACTGCTGACGAGGACGCGTTCGCTTATGTTTGCCCCTACATGATGCTTTGGGATGTTATCCACCTTGGCGCTGTTGCCGGTGGTGCTGTTGAAGCTGCTATCGAAGATGGCTGGACAGGCACCGATGGCGAGACCTTCACAATGGGTGCATTCCGTGATTATGCCGAAGAAGACTACACTGTTTACACAGAAGACGGAAAGACCTTCGTTCTTGCTGGTACACCTTATGTCTTCTACAAGGGCAACATGGCAGACTGGAAGGATAAGCTCTAATATTTAGCTTATTTTCAATCAGTAATCTGGTTTGAAACAATGGGCGCCGGATTCAACAACTGAATCCGGCGTCTTTCCTGTCCTTCTTAAATAACGAATGAAAATTAATTTATGTTTATATGTCTTGAAAGGAGAAATCCATGTATAAAGGATTCAAGATGAAGCTCTATCCGGGGATGGAGGAAGAGTACGAAAGAAGACACAATCTGCTGTGGCCGGAGATGAAGGAAAGCATCCACAGACACGGAGGAAAGGATTATTCCATATATCTCGACAAAGAAACGCTGACCCTTTTCGGAACAATAGAAAT
>JAZLJD010000038.1:0-27135 GCA_045617725.1 Lachnospiraceae bacterium | reverse complement strand
ACTGTAGCCTTACCATGTCTATTCAACATAGCAGTGATAGATTTCAAACCCTTATCTAATTGTCCAAGACTCTCTTTAAATTCTTGATATTCATTTTCTATTCCTAAATTCATTGAAATACCACCTTCTACGCTTTTGTTTAGTATATCATAAAGGTTACTTAAAGTCTACTTTTAAAGTCTACTTTCAAACATTTTTATATATTCAATATGTAAAAAGACGGCAATAGCCGCCTTAAGATTTTTTAGAATAATTCGAATGCTGTGAAATCACGGCCATCGTAGCAAAGAGTTACTTCGGAATTCATAAGGAAGATTACGGCGCCACAGATCTCAAAAAGAAAAAAGCCGTCTCAAACTGAAACGACTTAACATCTTTCGCTATGTAAGATGAACCTCTGTCTCCGCTCCGCTTCGGTCCGCGCAAAGCCGACATCCACCGGATGTCGTACGCCCCCGTCCTCAAGGGCCCAAGGGCTCCTCAGGGCTCCCAAGGACTCACGACTTGCCACCAATTGCCTCCACATCGTACGGAACGCTCTGGTACACATAATAATTTAACCAGTTCGTATAGAACAGCTGGCCGGTGGAACGCCAGTTGACGACGGGTGCCTTTGTGGGATCGTCATCCGGGAAGTAGTTCTTTGGAATCTTCGGGTTTAGGCCCTTATTGAGATCACGGAAATACTCATCCGACAGAGTATTGGCATCGTATTCCGCATGGCAAAAAACAAATACTTTACGGGAATCCTCTGTCTTGGCGATGGTAACGCCCGCCTCATCGGAATATGCCATAATCTCCAGGCCGGCAACGGCTTCCACATCCTCGCGTTTCACATAGATTTCTCTGGAATGCGGTGCATAGAATACATCATCGAAGCCGCGGAATAGCGGCGAAGTCGGCTTAAGTACGGTATGTGCAAACACGCCGGAAAGCTTCTCCTCGTAGAATTCATGATGAATTCCGAAGTAGTGATACATACCTGCAAATGCACCCCAGCACAAATAGAAGGTGCAATGTACATGGGTCTCCGCCCAGTCCATGATGGTGCACAGTTCCTGCCAGTAAGCCACATCCTCGTACTCTACATACGCAAGCGGCGCTCCGGTAATAATCATTCCGTCAAACTTACGGGTCTTGATACGGTCGAAGGTCGTGTAGAAGGACTCAAGATGATTCGTGTCCACATGCGTCGGCCGGTAAGATTGCGTCTGCAAAAGCTCAACGTTTACCTGAAGCGGTGAATTGGAAAGCTTTCGAAGAAGCTGGGTCTCCGTCACTTCCTTATTGGGCATCAGATTCAGAATGAGCACATTAAGAGGACGAATGTCCTGGTGCATTGCACGGAACTCCGTCATAACAAAGATATTCTCATTTTCGAGTATTGCCTGAGCAGGCAAAGAATCCTGAATCTTGATAGGCATAGTATTTCCTCACTTCTAATTATTCAGATATTTATTCACGAACTCCTCTTCCGTAAGAATCGGAATATGTAGTTCCATCGCGGCTTTGTTTTTGGCGGAGCCGGATGTATTGTCATTATTAATAAGCAGAGTCGTCTTTGAGGACACGCTTCCTGCGACCTTGCCGCCACGTGCCACAATAATGTCCTTGAGCTCGCTGCGGTCCTTAAATCCATTCAGGGAACCCGTAATGACGACGGTGACGCCCGTTAGATTTAAGTTTGTATCCAAAGGGGCCTGTTCGAGTTCCACATATTGCAAAAGACGACGAAGTTCCGACAGATTCTTCTCCTTTGAGAAAAACTCCGTAAAGGACTCGGCAATTACGGCGCCGATCTGATCAATCTGCGAAAGCCGTTCGGTGCCGGCATTCAGGATCGCCTCAAGGTCATCGTTAAAGTCCTTACAAATCAGTCGTGCGGTGGACAGGCCGATGTTGGGTATTCCGAGGGCAAAAAGGAGCTTCGCAAGGGGCACCTTTCTGGAATTTTGGATACTGTTCCAAAGATTCTCGTAGCTCTTAAGGCCAAAGCCTTCCATTCCGACGATTTCATCACGGTAACGATCGAGCTCGAAAAGATCCGCATAGTCCTTAATAAAGCCGCGGCCGATAAATTTCTCAAGTGTAGCCTCGCTCAGTCCCTCGACATTCATCGCATCACGGCTGACAAAAAGCGTGAAGGACTTAATCGACTTGATGGGACAGTCCGGGTTGACACAATACAGTGATTCTACATCATTCAGTTTTTCTATGCAAGTATCACCCCCGCAGGCCGGGCAATGCTCGGGTACGGGCATATTTCCGCTCTCCGTCAGGTTTCTGGAAATCTGCGGAATAATCATATTGGCTTTGTAAACGCAGATACGGTCGCCGATTCCCAGTTTCATGGAACGCATCACAGATACATTGTGAACGCTGGCACGCGATACCGTCGTTCCTTCCAGCTCCACCGGTTCAAACACGGCCACCGGATTAATAAGTCCGGTACGCGAAGGACTCCATTCGATGTACTTAAGTGTCGTCTCCGCCTCTTCATCCGCCCATTTGAAAGCGATGGCATCCCGGGGGAACTTGGCTGTACGTCCTAAGGAGCGGCCATATTCAATATCATCAAAGGTAAGTACTAATCCGTCGGAAGGAATATCGTAGGTCTTGATATCCTCTGCAAAAGAGGATATGGCTTCCAAAATGGTATCCCGGTTTACAACCCGGTAGAATACGGTTTCAAAGCCCTGTGCCTTTAAGAATTCAAACTGTTCCCTGCGATACGCAAATTCCATTCCCTCTGCGGAAACCAGCGTGAATCCGTAGAACCGCACACTCCGTTCCGCCGTAATAGAGGAATCCAGCTGGCGAACACTTCCGGAACATAAGTTTCTGGGATTTTTATATTTGGCATCCGCTTCCGGAATCCGGGCATTCATCTCCTCAAAATCACTGTAGGAAATAACTGCCTCGCCACGCAGCACAAGGCGCCCCTTAAATGCAATGGACAACGGTAGATTCATAAACTGTCTGGCGTTCTGCGTAATCAGCTCGCCGACCTCTCCGTTTCCTCGGGTCACCGCCTGCAAAAGCACACCCCTCTCATACGTCAGCACAACCGTCAGGCCGTCCAGTTTCCACGAAAGCAGGCATTCCTTGGAAAGGGTCCATTCCCTAAGTTCCTCTCTGTCCTTCGTTTTGGACAGGGAAAGCATCGGGCTTTCATGTCGGATCTTCTCAAGTTCCTTCACGGCCTCGTAGCCGATTTCCTGCGTAGGACTGCCGGAAAGAACAATTCCACTCTCCTTCTCAAGCTCACACAGCTCGTCATAGAGAGCATCATATTCAAAGTTTGACATGATTTCACGATTCTCAGCATAGTAAGCCCTGGAGGCCTCTTTCAATACCTTATGCAATTCCTTCATGCGCAGAATCATTTCTTCGTTTGACATGCCTTACCGCCCTGCCTTTCTGACTTTTGCACGATTTCGTACAATTCCTTTGTTTCTTCCTCGGAAAGCTTTCTGAGCTCGCCTTCCTTCATTCCCGAAAGCGTAATATTCACTACGCGAATCCGTTTCAGCGCACGTACATGGTACCCACAGGTCTCACACATCCTGCGAATCTGTCGGTTGATTCCCTGGGTCAGAATAATCTTAAAAGTACGCGTTCCGCACATTTTAATCTTGCAGGGTCTCGTTTTGACCTCAAGCTCGCTCAAATAGATTCCTGCCTTCATCTGTGCCAAAAAGGATTCCGTTATATCCGAATCAACTTTGACCTCATACTCTTTTTCGTGGTAGGAAGCAGCCCGCATCATATCCTGAATCAGCTGCCCGTCATTTGTAAGAAGAATAAGGCCTTCCGAATCCCTGTCAAGCCGTCCTGCATACGTATAGGATGGCGGAAGCTTCACTTCGTCGGTAATCAGCCTGTCGGCATGTTCATCCCGCGAGGAACAGGTGACTCCCTTCGGCTTGTAATACGCATAAACAAAGTGTTCACTAAGCGGCTTAACGGGGCAATCGTCTACCATGACCACATCGCCTTCCGTAACGCGTACCCCCATGGAGGCAATCGTTCCGTTCACCTTAACGTGACCACCTTCGATCAGCTTGTCCGAATCACGGCGGGAAGCGACTCCGGCCTGTGCCAGATACCGGTTCAATCTCACGGATTCAGTTTCTTTCGTCTCAATTTCATTCATAATATCTATATTTTAATGACTCAACTATATATTTACAACATAAAAAGAACTCACATCATAAAGACGTGAGTTCTTCCGATTCAAACTTAAGTGGGATTATACAATACCCTGAGCCTTCATGGCATCTGCAACCTTCTCAAAGCCTGCGATATTGGCACCTGCAACATAGTTGCCCTCCATACCGTACTTTTTGGCAGCTGCATCAAGGTTCTTAAAGATGTTAACCATGATTCCCTGAAGCTTCTGATCTACTTCTTCGAAGGACCAGGAAAGTCTCTCGGAGTTCTGGCTCATCTCAAGTGCGGAAGTAGCTACACCACCTGCATTGGCAGCCTTGCCGGGAACAAACAGTACTTTATTGGCCTGTAAGTACTCAGTTGCCTCTAAGGAAGTGGGCATATTGGCACCCTCGCATACTGCGATTACGCCGTTAGCAACCAGTGCCTTGGCATCGTCAAGCAAAAGCTCATTCTGTGTTGCACAGGGAAGTGCGATATCAACCTTAACAGACCATACACCCTTGCCTTCATGGTATTCGGAATTCGGTCTGTAGTTCTTGTACTCGGTAAGTCTTGCTCTCTTAACTTCCTTGATTTCCTTAAGAGCAGCAACATCGATTCCGTCGGGATCGTAAACCCAACCGGTGGAATCGGAGCAGGTTACTACTTTGGCGCCCATCTCCTGAGCCTTTACGATTGCATAGGTTGCAACATTACCGGCACCGGAAACTGCAACAGTCTTGCCTGCGATGTCGATGCCGTTGGTCTTAAGCATCTCTCTGGTTAAGTAAAGAAGACCGAAACCGGTAGCTTCCTTTCTTGCAAGGGAACCACCGTAGGAAAGACCCTTACCGGTAAGAACACCTTCGTATACGTCGCGGATACGCTTGTACTGACCGAACATAAATCCGATCTCTCTTGCTCCGGTTCCGATGTCACCGGCAGGAACGTCCGTATCAGCTCCGATGTATTTGTAAAGTTCTGTGATGAAGCTCTGGCAGAATGCCATTACTTCTCTGTCAGACTTGCCCTTCGGATCAAAGTCGGAACCACCCTTGCCACCACCGATGGGAAGGCCTGTAAGGGAATTCTTGAATACCTGCTCGAATCCGAGGAACTTAATGATACCTAAATTTACGGAAGGATGAAGACGGATACCACCCTTGTAAGGTCCGATTGCGCTGTTAAACTGTACACGATATCCGGTATTTACCTGAACCTGACCCTTATCGTCTACCCAGGGAACGCGGAAAATAATCTGTCTCTCGGGATTTACCATTCTTTCAAGAAGTGCATCTTTACGATATGCTTCTTCATTTGCTTCAATTACTACGCGAAGGGAGTTTAATACTTCCTTTACTGCCTGATGGAATTCAGGCTGAGCCGGGTTCTCACGAACCACTTTCTCAATCACTTCATCAACATATGACATATTCATTTCCTCCATTTTATAGGGTCCACCTATATTACAACGAAAAAAGTATATAACAGTACTTTTTGTCTTGTCAATCATTTTGTATACAATTATGCAAAGTTCTAAAATGCTAGCCTGTGATGACAAAAAAGACGCAGCTCCCATGCCTGTCTTCCGGTTCGGAACGGACATTTCATGGTGCTGCGTCATAAATCATCAATATTTCGTTATGGTAAGGTACTCGCCTTTGATATAAGCTGCCACATCCTCGAAGATAACCTTACACCAGCCGTCAGTCTCGCCAATCAGCTCGAAGGTCTGACCGGGATATGCAATACCGACTTTATTGGCTGCCGTGGATGCATCTGCACGGACATTTACTACCTTGTCAGCGGTTACGGAACCGATGATCTTCACATCGGAAACAGTCTCCACGACTTCCAGATAACAGCTCTTTATGAATGCCTCACCGCCCTGGTAAATAATACGGCTCCAGCCATTGGCCTTGTCCTCCACACGGGTGAGCTGTGTGCCCTTCGTTGCCTGACCCAGGCAATCCGCCGTAGCGGAATCCGACTTACGTACATTCACCGTTGTAGTGGTCTTGACGATTTCATTTCGGTTGATTGTCTCAGGTGTGGAACTGATATCGTCCTCTCCGGGCTTCTTGCCTTCGATTTCGGCATTCAGGATTTCGAGCTTGGCCAGCTCGCGTCCGACGGAATTCTGAAGCTTCTCGGGGAAATTCGCCAGGAAATCATTGAGGGCCGGATTCGCATCAATCGCATCCGTGTAAGTAACCCAAACCTTTGTAAACAGATCGTTTACTTCCTCAAGCTCACACATGGAACTGATATAACTCTCATAATCGGAATTCAGTCCGGATTCACCGTCATATACAAGATACCTGCCGGTATAGCTCTTATGAATGTATAAAGTGCTGAGTTCCGGCGCCAGCGTCTCAATATCCTTGATTTGGGTATCCGCCGTTACAAACGTAACATAGTCTGTTTCCGCAAGTCCCGGCACCGCATAAATCACAATATTGTTATAGGCTTCAATAAAGTTGCTCCGTTCGTTATAAAAAAGCAGCTCCACATCCGTTACTTCCGGCCGCAGCTCCTGGATTACATCCATATCGCCTTCAGCCAAGGCCGTATAGTAAGTCAGAATCGTGTTACTGATTTCCTCCGGTATATCCGTCGTGAGCTTCGGAACCGGAATGGAAATATTTCCTTCCGAAAGCGAAATGCTCATAAGCGGCACTTCCGGTTCTTCAATGATTACGGCATTCTTCATCGCATCACTGGTAGAAAAGAATATGTAGAACCAAACACAGGCACCTGCAAGGATCAGAAAGAACAACAAAGAGAGTATCGTTTTACGATACTCTGCCATCCATTCCCCTACACGAAATGCTATGCCTCTACCCCTTCTACGTCTGTAAACTTCAGCTGTACTCATGTGTCAACCGTACCTTTCAAAAACCGGACTACGGATTATATGCACCCGACAGGAATCGAACCTGCATTAAAGGCGTCGGAGGCCTTCGTTCTATCCATTAGACTACAGGTGCGACTTTAAAACCACTGATATAATACCATAGATATGGCTTCATGTAAACCTATTTCCCATCTAAACTACTACATGTAGTATGTTCTCCCTGCCAAAAAGAAAAGCCCCACTCCATACTTTGGAATGAGGCCGTGCATTTTACTGTATTAATTTCTCGGATGTGACTTCTGGTATACCTCGCGGATATGATTATGATTCATATTGGCATAAATCTGCGTGGTTGAAATATCGGAATGTCCAAGCATCTCCTGTACACTCTTTAAATCCGCACCGTTCTCAACAAGATGTGCCGCGAAGGAATGTCTTAAGGTATGCGGTGTAATATCGGCTGTGATGCCTGCCTTACGTGCATAATACTTAATAAGCTTCCAAAAGCCCTGACGGCTCATCGGAACGCCGGAGCAGTTCACGAACAGAATATCCGTATCTTCCCCGCCGCCGTCTTCAATCATTCTTGCACGAACTTCAAGGTAATTGAGTATGGCAAGCTTGGCTTCCGTATTGAAAGGAATGATACGTTCCTTTTTGGCATCATGGCACAGGATAAAGCTCATCTGCAGGTTCACATCGGAAAGGCGCAGCGTAATGAGCTCCGTAACACGAATACCGGTAGCATACAAAAGCTCCAACATGGCCTTGTCGCGGATTTCCTTGTCGCTGCCGTTCCCCGGCTGCTCAAGGAGGGAAACAACCTCCTCCGTGCTCAGGATTTCAGGCATCTTCTTCTCTACCTTAGGTGCCTTTAGAGCAATCGACAAATCCTCAGCTACCATCCCCTCACTGACCATGAAATGATACAGTGCCTTGGTAGCAGCGATTGTACGCGATATCGATGCAGGTGCGAAATGCATGTCCTGCATATTCTTCATATAAGCAGCTAAATGCTCTGCCTTGACCTCACTCATGTCCTTAAGGCCGATGCTCTTAAAATAATCTGTCAGCTTTCTGAGATCACGCCGGTAAGACATCTCCGTATTATTGGAGGTATGCTTAACATTATGTAAATAAGCCATGAAAGCTTCAATCTGCTGTTCCATACAAAATTTAACCATCCCCAAAGAAATATTATGACACCCTAAGTGTCGCGTAATTGTCATTATATACGGCTTCTTTTTGAAATGCAAATGCCATTTTTTCAGTGTTTTTCATTAAATACCACCCGTTTTGTATCATTTCTACAAGATATCGGAAGTCGACATAACGTGTCTGCCTAAATGTAGTAAAAAAGCGGGTCAAAATTATTTTTGGCCCGCTAAAAATTTTTTTAATTTACATAAATAACATGTTGTATGTGAATTATGACAACTTTATTCCAGACTGCCCAAGAACTCCTTGATACGGTTCAGTCCCTTCTCGATCTGTTCAATGCTGATGGCATAGGAAAGGCGAATGTGATTCGGACATCCGAAATCCCCACAGGGTACAACCGCTACCGCATAATCGGTAAGCAGGGCATCTGCCAGCTTGGAGGTATTGTCAAGAACCTCGCCCTTGTACTTAAGTTCAAGAGCCTTGGTTACATCGATAAATACATAGAAAGCACCCTTCGGCTCAACGCAGCTTACGTAAGGCATTTCGGAAACGGTCTTGTACATGAAATCACGTCTCTTGGCGAATTCCTGACGCATCGTCTCAACGGCCTCCTGCGGTCCTGTCAATGCTTCCAAAGCAGCCTTCTGGGCTACGGAGTTCGGATTCGAGGTTGCATGAGACTGGATTGAGCTCATAAGTTTGGCAATCTGCGGAGTTGCAGCTGCATAACCGATACGCCAGCCGGTCATTGCATAGCTCTTTGAAAGACCGGAGCAGGTAATGGTTCTTGCATAAATTTCCTCATTGAAGGAAGCGATGCTGACATGCTTCTCCTCACCGTAAATCAGGTATTCGTACATCTCATCTGCTACTACGTAGATGTCCTTTTTAACAACGACATCTGCGATTGCACGAAGTTCCTCCTCGGTGTAAATCATACCGGTCGGATTGTTCGGTGTATTCAGAACAAGCGCTTTCGTCTTGTCCGTGATTGCTGCCTCGATCTGTGCTGCTGTAACCTTGTAGTCATGCTCCTTAACGCCGGTGATAAATACGGGAACGCCATCCGAAAGCTTAACCATCTCAGGATAGGAAAGCCAGTACGGACAGGGAATTAAAACCTCATCGCCCGGATTTAAGATAGCATCAAAGATATTGGAAAGTGCATGCTTACCGCCATTTGAAATTACAATCTGGTTCGGTTCGTAATGCAAATGATTAAAGCGTTCAAACTTATCGCAGATTGCTTTCTTCAGTTCCATAATACCGGAAGTTGCCGTGTACTTCGTAAAGCCACTGTTAATTGCCTCGATTGCTGCATCGCAAATATTGGAAGGAGTTTTAAAATCCGGCTCTCCTGCTCCGAAGCCTACTACATCGACGCCTGCCTTTCGTAACTGATTGGCCTTGTCCGTAATAGCCAGAGTGGATGACGGTTTTACCTGTAACGCTTTTCTTGATAAACTAAGTGACATATTCTACCTCGCAAACTATTGTATACAATAATACAGATTTACATTTCAGTATTATACATTATCGTTTCGCGTAAGACAACAACAAATTTATTTTTCTTTTTTGCCTCCGTGCCAAAAAGAATGCCACCAAAGAAAAAGACTCCGGGGAAACCGGAGTCCTTCTTTCTGCGGTAAGTTATGTAATTAAAGTGACATGTATTCGAGCTTGGACTGTACCAATGCATCGTACTCGTCTCCGGCTTCTGCCTTGGATTTAGCAGATGCTTCTGCGGACTGAGTCTTCTTATCAAGTCCGAACAGAACTGCGTAATAGCCAACGAGCAATGCTGCGGATACAGCTACCATGATAGCTTCTGCACCGTAGCTCTTGTTTACTACGGCTTTAACCATACCTAATGATAAGATGGTTACTAAGATTGTGCTAATTACTGTACTGATACCGATGATGATTTCTTTTTTACTTTCTTGCATATTTAATGCCCCCTTATAAAAAATTAACTTATTAATTCCCCTTAGGTGTTTCAGTTGTGTTACTTTTTATTTTAATCAGGTCAGTCGCCGCAGTGCCAATGTCCTGAATAAAACCATGTTAATTGTTGTGTGCTTTGATGGCTTCGATTACCCTGCCATACTCTTTTTTAACTTTTTCCACCATTCCGGTGATGTCACACTGAGGTGGTCCGTAGCGAAGTGCTTCGCACAGCTCATCAGCCGCGCCGAATAATTTGCTCATTCCTATATTCATGCCCATGCCTTTGATGGAGTGGATCATACGAAAGGCTTCCGCATAATCTTTTTCCTCAAGTTTCGTAAGCATCTCGCTTAAATAATCCTCGGAAGCGAATCTGTTAAGATATCTTCCGATGCGCTCTTCTTTCTCAAGACGTTGGAAGACTTCGTCATAGTCTTCGCCTAAAGCGCGATACACATCTTCAACTGCCATACTGTGTCTCCTTTATTTGATTGCGTCGTCGAGGAAGGCAAACAGTTTATCCGCCGATACCGGCTTTAACAGGTAGGTCACATTCTGCTGTGTGCTTGCTTCTTCGGTGAAGGAAACGGTTGCGGTCAGGTAAGTAATCTTGCCGCGGTTCGGACGCTTCAGAAGCTCGCCGCCGACAGCAATGCCTTTGGTACCCGGCATAATGATGTCGAGGATATACGCATCATATCCGTCATTCTCCTCGTCCGCCTTCAGGAGATCGTCTCCATTCACGAACAACTCAACCGTTGCTTCCAGTTCCCGGTCCGAAAGATACTCTCGGACCAGGTCCTCAAGAATTTCTCGTTGCATCAAGTTATCGTCGCATATAGCAATCTTCATAACATGCCTTTCCGACAACCAGCGCTCTCTTTCGGAATTCAACCGGTCACAAAGTTGTCTTCTTCAACTTCAAGCCCTTATATTTGTTAATGCTGTATGAGAACTAAACTTCAGTTCTGTTTCCCCTTTGTAAGGATATTATATAACTTATGTTGACTTAAATAAATGGCACAATTTACGCATTTCCGGTCTAATTTTACGAATAGGGACGGGGTTTTGTGAGAATCCCCGTCCCTATCAATCACTTCAAATATTCTTTCCATTCCTTCCGGATAGAGCTGACCGCAGTACGCGGAGGATAAAGGGACTCGCCTTCCTTCATCGTAACCTCTTCCGAATCAATTCCATCCACGTAATCCAGATTCACCACAATTCTTGAACCACACATCGTGAAGTTCTTGTACTTGAGCAGTTCCTGCAGTGCATCCTGGAACGGGATTCGTAACATAAGGCTGTCAACATTCACCTGATTCTTCAGATGATAACGAAGACATCTGTTTACTATATCAATGTATAAAATATCGTTAAAGTCAATCTTACGTTCGCCGCTTCTGGTCTTTAGGGTAAAGCAGCCGCTGTTCTGATTGCCTATGGCTTCTATTGCTGCGTCCAAAACGCCGGTCAGTTGTGCAGTGCCGATGGGTTTTAAGAGATAAAAGAACGCCTGCACCGAATACGATTCAACTGCATATTCCGCATTGGCAGTCAGGTAAATAATCTTGCCCTGATCCCCCTGTGACCGTAATTCCTTGGCCAAATCAATGCCGCCGATTCCCGGCATAACCATATCAAGGATATAGATATCAAAGGAGCCATGTTCCAAAACGTACTTTAAAACAGCTTCACCGGAGCTGAATTTTTTGTACTTAATCGAATAGTCCCTCTTCTTAATGTATTCTTCGACAAATTCTTCAACCAGGTCAAGTTGTGCTGCAATATCATCACATAGTGCAATACTTATCATTCCCTTTACTCCTCAAACAAAAACACCTAAGCACTATATTATCAGAAATCTACTGAAATATGAAGTATTTTGCACAAAATTTCCACAAATTGCTTGTATTCTTGCAAAAAATCATTCAAATCGGATTGTATAAATTCGACATTGCCTTCTTTCCCTGCGTATTCATGCTTTTTGGCCCGCTCGGAAAGCTTGTCCGCACAAACGGTAGCCATAATGCCCTTCAGTGCATGAGCTTCTATTATGTATTCCTTAAGATTCTCTTCCTTAACAAGACGCTGCATTTTGGCGATACGCTGATCCGCCTCCGTAGCAATCTCGTTTAGTACTTCCAGCAGAATATCCTCACGGCCACCCAGTCTCGAAACGGCCATATCATAATTCATCATTTTTATGGAACGAAGTGCTTTCGTTGTGTCCGTTTTGTAGTAGCTTAACTTGACTTCGTCTCCCGAGGGAGTTTCCGTACTGCAAATCAGGTCATCCGGCAGGAACTTGCTCATGCAATTCTCAAGTACCTGTGCGGAAATCGGCTTCACGATATAGTCGTCAAAGCCTTCCTTCATATAGTAATCCCGCATTCCGACAATCGCATTGGCAGTCAGCACGACGATGGGTGTTCTGCAGGAAGGATTCATATCCCTTAGCATGTGCAGTGTTGTAACGCCATCCGGCTCCGGCATCATGTGATCCATGAAAATCAGGTCATATTTGTTTTTGGCACAGAGCTTAAGGCATTCCGTTCCGCTTAAGGCCAGGTCAATCTGTGCTTTTGTTCTCTGCAAAAGTTTTTCTGCAACAATCAGGTTGGAACGGTTATCATCTACAATCAGTACACGGGCCGAGGGAGCCGTAAAGGTGATTTCGCCGACCTCGGTCTTCTCTTTCATATTTACAAAATCCGTAAACAGGCCCAGTGCGGAATGGCCCACGATTTCCTGTGTAACGGCAACCGTAAAGGTGGATCCCTTGCCGTATACGGAATCCAGCATAATCATTCCGTCCATGGCATCCAGAAGGCTCTTTACAATGGAAAGGCCCAAGCCTGTTCCCTGAATGGATTTATTTCTCTCCTCATCCGCGCGTGTGAAGGCATCATACAAATGCTCCTGATCGGCCTCCTTGATTCCGACGCCCGTATCGCAAACCTGGAAACAAAGGGCCAGGCGGTTTGGATCCGTCTCGCCGGAGCCGTAGCACCTGAAGGTTATGCTGCCCACATGCGTATATTTAACTGCATTCGAAATCAGATTCAAAAGTACCTGCTCGATGTGTCCCGCATCGCCTCGTAATTCGGACGGAAGATTCGGGTCGATATCCAAATGAACGGCAAGTCCTTTTTCGCCTGCATTGGCATTTAAGATATTAATTACGTCAAAAAGCAAGTCACCAAGGTGGTACACTTCCTTTGAAATCTTTACTTTTCCGGCCTCAATACGCGAAAAATCAAGTACGTCATTGATGATGGTCAGCAGCATCTCGCCGGTCTGGCTTACATTCTGGGCGTATCCGCGTATCTCATCCGTAGTCGCTTCACGCTGAATAATTTCATTCATACCGATGATATAGTTAATCGGGGTACGCAGTTCATGAGACATGTTCGCCATGAATTTGGTTTTTAAAGCACTCGCTTCCACGGCCTGATTGCGTTGCTCGATGCTCTCCGTCATGTCGTTCATTTGCAGGATAAGTGCCGTAATCAAAAGGAAATACATACCGACAATCAGGAACAGACCGTCATTATAGAACATGAATACATTTACGCAAAACAGTTCAAGGAAGCAGAACACGGCAAAGATTGCGAAACCGATGGCAACCGGTTTGTAACGCTTAACCAGTTTCTTTCGAATATCCTGCGATGCCGCATAGCCTACAAAAACGCAGTTCAAAATCAAAACGATATTCATGAAGATACGGCTGTCTCTGAAATTCCAGATTTCCGTAAAATGCAGTACCGATAGTACAACGCACATAATCATATCCGCAAGGACTGTGATGTGGTACATCTTCTCATAACGCTGTTCCTGAATCTGATTCAGGTAGAAAATGTATGGAACCGGCATCAGTATTACAATAAAGTAGGATGCGATACCGTCAATAAAGCGGAATGTCATCAGATAATCAAGCAGATGAGAATCGGAAATATACCAAAGGGCAGACATAATAAGTCCGAAAATCAAAAGTTCCACCTTCAGTGCTTCCTTTTTGAACAAATACTGATAGAACATGCACACAAGAAGCGTAATTACGGAAGATATCAGCAGAACAACGGACAAAACAAAGCCGCTGCCCGACTCAAGGAGTGCTCTTAAGAATATATCATAGGTATCGCCGATAAGAATGGTATTTAAGGTGTGATTTTCTTTGGCGTCCTCTACGGAAATTCTGACCTCTTTCCCCGCATCCTCCGCAGAAAGATCCACATAAAGAGGAATGGTTTTTACAAGGCCGCCGGGAACATGGAAGCTTTCGTCGTCAAATTGCAGGCGAAGCTCGCCGTCCACATAGATGTCCATCTTCTGGAAGGAATAAAGCAAAAGCCGATAACCGCCTTCCACGATGGACGGTAAGGTTGTGTAATAAGCAATCGGATGTGCCACGGAATCGCTCACATAGTACGGCAATTCAATCAGGGACGTTTCACCGTCTTCTGTTTCCATCGTCCATTGCTTCAGCTCATAAACCTTATTGGATTTCTGATAATTACTGCTTCGGTTGAATTGAATGGTTGCAATCAGCACAAAGCAAAAAATAACCAGCATAAGGATGCCAAAAATGAGACGGACCAGTTTGTCGTTTGTTATTGCCTTTTTCATGTATTTACTCCTAGCAGAAGTTCATGCAGATATACCTGGTGGCATAATAAAATGCATTATACACAACTCATATATTATAACACAACAGAATGCAATATATAGATGGTTTTGAAATAATAGTCTTGCTGCGTACTAAAAAAGGTGCTCAATCTCTTGAGCACCTTAGTTAGTAAATTGTGTGAATTACTTTGCGTAATCGATCACTCGTGACTCGCGAATGACATTGACCTTAACCTGGCCGGGATATTCAAGCTCACTTTCAATCTGCTTGGAAATATCTCTTGCAAGAAGAATCATGTCACTATCGGTAACCTGTTCGGGAACTACCATTACACGGATCTCACGTCCTGCCTGAATAGCAAAAGACTTATCAACACCCTTAAAATTGTTGGCTATATCTTCTAATTGTTTCAATCTGGTTGTGTAGGTCTCCAGCGTCTCTCTACGTGCACCGGGTCTTGCTGCGGAAATGGTATCGGCAGCCTGAACGATACATGCGATTAAGCTGGTAGGTTCTACATCACCGTGATGAGACTCTACTGCATTAATAACAACCTGACCTTCTTTGTACTTCTTACAAAGTTCAACACCAAGCTGTATATGAGAACCTTCCATCTCGTGGTCCACTGCCTTACCGATATCATGCAGTAAACCTGCACGCTTGGCAAGACGTACATCCAGTCCCATTTCTGCTGCAAGCAGTCCTGAAAGCTGTGCTACCTCGATGGAATGCTTTAATGCATTCTGACCGTAGCTCGTACGGAATTTCATCTTTCCTAAAAGTCTTACCAGTTCGGGATGAATGCCATGTACACCTACTTCCAAAGTAGCTGCCTCGCCTTCTTCCTTGATCATGGTTTCGACTTCTTTCTGAGCCTTCTCCACAGTCTCCTCGATTCTTGCCGGATGGATACGTCCATCCACAATCAATTTCTCGAGGGCAATACGAGCAACTTCACGGCGAACCGGATCGAATCCGGAAAGAACAACTGCTTCCGGCGTATCATCAATGATGAGTTCCACACCGGTCATGGTTTCAAGGGTACGAATGTTACGTCCCTCTCTACCGATAATGCGTCCTTTCATTTCATCGTTCGGCAACTGAACTACGGAAATCGTAGCCTCTGCAACATGATCTGCTGCACATTTCTGAATGCACTGACAATGTACTCCTTGGCCTTCTTGGAAGCTTCTTCCTTAGCTCTGGTTTCCATTTCCTTAACCATTACTGCCGTGTCGTGTTTTACTTCTTCTTCAACAATTTTAAGTAAGTATTCTTTTGCCTGTTCGGAGGTTAATCCGGAGATTCGTTCGAGTTCCTGTACACGCTGTTCGTTCAGCTTTGAAATAGACTCACGTATCTTGTTGAGTTCGTCTTCTTTCGCTGCCAACGATGCTTCCTTACGTTCGATTGCCTCGGATTTACGGTCAATCGTTTCTTCACGCTGTTGAATACGATGTTCAGTCTTCTGAATTTCAGCACGGCGCTCTTTAATCTCTTCATCCAGACGAGCCTTGGAATTAATCTCGGCTTCCTTGATGGCAAGTGAGCTTTCACGCTTGGCTTCCTCAGCCTTCTTGAGCGCTTCGTCAATGATCGAACGGGATTTTTCCTCAGCGGTTCTGATCTTGCCTGCTGCTACCTTCTTCTGATACTGATTCATGAAGAAAATCGTAAGGGGGATTGCAATCACCAGTGTTATGACTACGGCAATCACTGCTGCAAGTGCCGGTGACATAATACAGGAGCACCTCCTTTTTAGATTATTGTATAACCTTTATAGAATATGAATATATTCTAACTAGCAAAACTACAACACATCAATTTTATACAATGAACTATGTTATGTCAAGCAGTTGATACACTCAAAATCACTCAAAATCGGATGACTTCAGTACGGACGCGATTGCTTCATAGGAAAAGCCCTTACGCAAAAGAGAAAGCCGCAGCTTTTGAGTTTCCTCAAAGCTAAGCTCGTCGATACGGATATTCTTCCGGCTGATAAAGCCCCGCAGCACGGACTCCTCACCGGAATCCTCATGGTCCTCTCTATACCGTTCAACGGCCGTATCAATCACTGATTTCTGTATGCCGTGGCGGCTAAGCTTCTGTTTTAAAGCAAGAAGGCTCTCCCGCTCGTAATGCAATTCCACAAAACGGGTTGCGTACCGTAAATCATCTATGAAACGGTTCGAAATAAGCATAGCGATTGCGGCATCCGTTACGGAATCCGGGTAAAGTCCTTCCGTCAGTTTCGTACGGATCTCACGTTCCGTATAGTCCTTATGTTCAAGGAGATTCAGTGCCCTGCTAAAGGCCCGTTTGGGGAGGATTTCATTCATAATCGTATGGAAGGTCGCTTCCGAGACCTCCTCTCCCGCCTTGAGACCGCAGGAAGAAATATCGCCTTTGTATAAAACAAAGGCGAATTCATCATCCATATAAATTTTGTAGCGCCCCTTTGTATAAGGAGCAATCTCTGTAATAATCATTATTCTGCACTCAAGCCATAGTGTGCACGTACCTGTGCCTCGATTTCATCGCTGATAGCCGGATTGTCACGAAGGAACTGCTTCGCATTCTCACGACCCTGACCAATCTTATCTCCCTTGTAAGCAAACCAGGCACCGCTCTTTGTTATGATGCCCACCTCGCTGGCAAGATCCACAATATCGCCAACCTTGGAAATACCCTCACCGAATACGATATCAAATTCAGCCTCCTTAAAAGGAGCTGCAACCTTGTTTTTGACAACACGTACGCGGGTACGGTTACCGCATGCCTCGCCGCTCTGCTTCAAGGTTTCAACACGACGAACATCCATACGAACCGATGCGTAGAATTTCAGGGCATTACCACCTGTGGTGGTCTCCGGGTTACCAAACATAACACCGATCTTCATACGGAGCTGGTTGATAAATACAACCGTACAATTGGACTTCGCAATAATTGCTGTCAGCTTACGAAGTGCCTGGCTCATCAGTCTGGCCTGTAATCCGACATGGGAATCGCCCATATCGCCCTCGATCTCAGCCTTGGGAACAAGTGCTGCAACCGAGTCAATAACAACGATGTCCATTGCTCCGGAACGAACCATGGTCTCAGCAATTTCAAGAGCCTGCTCGCCATTGTCCGGCTGGGAAATGTAAAGATTATCAATATCAACGCCAATATTACGTGCATATACGGGATCCAGAGCATGCTCAGCATCAATAAATCCGGCAATACCGCCACGCTTCTGAACCTCAGCAATCATATGAAGGGTAACGGTGGTCTTACCGGAAGACTCAGGTCCGTAGATTTCAACGATACGGCCCTTCGGGATACCGCCCACGCCTAATGCTATATCAAGAGAAAGCGAACCGGTCGGGATTGTTTCGATGTTCATCTGGGATGAAGGATCGCCGAGTTTCATGACAGCTCCCTTACCGAACTGTCTCTCAATCTGGCCGAGTGCCGCTTCCAATGCTTTTTGTTTTTCTTCTCTTTCCATTATTAATCTCCTGTAAACGAATGTTCTATATGTATAATAGAACGTATGTTTGTGTTTGTCAATAAAAAAAGCCCCTCCAAACAATACTAATTTACCACATCGGCAATTACTATTACAAGGAATACTCCTTCGTCGAAATGACGAAAAAGCGGGCCTAAATTTTACACTACCCGGATACCTCTTCCGCGATCAAATCATACTCATAAGCCTCTGTGATTCGAACCGTTACGAAGTCTCCGGTCATATATTCCCTTTGAGTGTGAACAAATACCTCACCGTCAACACCGGGTGCATCCATATAGGATCTTGCTACGTAAGTATCCTCCTCGCGAAGGTATCCTTCAATCATTACCTTCATAACCCGTCCCACGAGACGTTCGTTTTTTTCGAAGGAAATCTCCTGCTGAAGCTCCATCATTTCATCGCGGCGGTAGGTTTTGACTTCCTCATCCACCTGATTCTCCATAAGAGCGGCAGGTGTGCCCTCTTCCGGCGAATAAGTAAATGCTCCGAGGCGGTCAAATTCCATCTCGTTAATGAAATACATGGTATCTTCGAAATCTTCCTGCGTTTCGCCGGGGAAGCCGGTAATAAAGGTCGTACGCAGGCAGATGTCCGGGATTTCGCGGCGTAGGGTTTCGATGCGTTCCGTAATGAGCCCGCTGCGTGTACGACGTCCCATCTTCTTAAGAATGGCATCGCTTCCGGACTGAATCGGGATGTCCAGATAATGACAAATCTTGGGTTCCCGCTTCATGACGGCAATCAGTTCATCGGTGACTTCCTCCGGATAGCAGTACAAAAGACGAATCCACTCGATTCCGTCAATCCGGCAAAGTTCCGTAAGCAGCTCGGGAAGCATCTTCTTTTTGTAAAGATCCGTTCCGTAAATCGTAGTCTCCTGGGCAACCAGAATTAATTCCTTAACGCCCTTAAGAGCCAGCGCCTGTGCCTCCGAAATAAGGTTCTCCATGGGAATGGAACGATATTCGCCACGCACCTTCGGAATGATACAGTAGGTGCAATGCTTCGAGCAGCCCTCGGCGATTTTGAGGTATGCATAATGCCCGCCGGTTGTAAGAAGACGTTCCGAAGACGAAAAAGGGCGCATGGAAAGACTGTCAAACCGATTCTCCCGTCTGCCGTCAAGAACCCCGTCCAGGGAATCCGCAATTGCCTCAATGGATGCAATGCCCAAAAGGCAATCCACCTCGGGAATCTCACGGAGTATTTCCTCCTGATACCGCTGTGCCAGGCAACCCGTTACAATGAGTGCCTTAAGCTGACCGGACTTCTTGAGTTCGGCCATCTCCAAAATGGTATTGATGCTTTCCTCTTTGGCATCGTTTATGAAACAGCAGGTATTGATAATGACAGCTTCCGTGTCCGTTTCATCATCCGTTATTTCATAACCGCGCTTATTTAAAATTCCAAGCATCATCTCGGTATCGGACAGATTCTTGTCACAGCCCAAAGAGATAAACAGTACTTTCATGCGCTCTCCTTCATCGCTTGGACAAAAATTAATCTTCTGCTTCGATTTTGATACTTCCGGTATTCAATTCCTCAACAGCAAGAGAAAGGGGCTTCTTACCGCCTTCGAATTTCTTGCGCTCGTCCTCATCGAGGTACTGACCGCCGATAATCTGTCTTGCTCTCTTGGAAGTAGCCATAACGATGGAATAACGGCTGCTTACTACAGGAGCCTCGCCTTCCTCGCTTCCTTCATTAACCTTGTTCATTAAGTCTGTGTAAGAGGGATGTAACATGATATTTCTCCTTTATTAATTATTTAGTTTAAGTTCGGTAAGTTGCGAACGTATATCATCTATAAACTGCATGTTTCGGTTCGGAGTGCTGTGTGCTGCCTGCACCACTCCGTTCATGTTCTGTACGCTCTCCGTAAGGTCATCGTTGACAATGATATAATCGTAATTCTCAATGCCTTCGGATTCCTGTACCGCACGTTGCATGCGTTGCCTGATTACTTCCGGCGTCTCGGTTCCGCGGCCAACCAGTCGTTCATAAAGAACCTGTGCGGACGGCGGCATGACAAAAAGTAAGATGGCATCGGGGAATTGCTTTTTGACCTTCATGGCGCCCTGAATCTCGATCTCCAGGATTACGTCGTGGCCAAGGGCAAGCTGTTCCTCCACATAAGCACGGGGAGTTCCGTAGTAATTGCCGCAATAGCTTGCATATTCTACGAAACCGTTGTCTTTAATGGTCTGTTCAAATTCCTCACGGCTTGCAAAAAAGTATTCCCTGCCGTGCTGTTCTCCCGGTCTGGGTGCACGGGAAGTCATCGAAATCGACAATGCGTAATTCGGATACCGGCTGACCAGTTCTTTTACGATAGTACCTTTACCCGAGCCGGAAAAGCCGGATAAAACAATCAATATACCTCTATCCATTTCATCACCTGCAAAATAGAATGTAACTACTCGATATTCTGAATCTGTTCACGAATCTTTTCAATATCTGTTTTTAATTCAATTGCATGGTTGGAAGTCGACAAATCATTGGCCTTGGAAAGGATTGTATTGGCCTCACGATTCATTTCCTGTGCAATGAAATCAAGCTTACGTCCGACGCTTCCGCCCTCAATCAGAGCGGCCTTGGTAGCCTCAATATGGCTTCTGAGTCTTACGATTTCCTCATCCACGCAAACCTTGTCTGCAAAAATCGTGCACTCCGTAAGGATTCTTGCTTCATCGATGTGGGAATCCTGCAAAAGCTCACTTACCTTCGAAACAATGCGTTCTCTGTATTCCTTTAAGAGTTCCGGAGCACGCTGCTCGATATAATCCACATGGACAAGCATTCCGTCAAGCTTGGCAATCAAATCGTTCTTAAGGTTCTCGCCCTCGCGGATTCTGGTCTCAACAAAGCCCTCACAAGCTTTTGTTAAAGTAGCTTCGAGAAGCTTCCAGAGTTCCTCTTCGTCCTCGGCGGAATCATCCGTTGTAAATACTTCGGGGAAATGGGACAGCTTCGAAACCGTCACATCGTTCTCGAGGCTGAAATCCACTGCCATTTGGTTTAAGTAACCCATGTACTGCTCTGCAATGCCGCGATTGTACTTTACAACACTTACGGATTCCGAGGAGTCCTCATAGGTAATAAAGATATCAACCTTACCACGCTGAATGTAATTCTTGAGCAGGGTACGAATCGATGCCTCATAAATGTTAAAGCGCTTGGGCATCTTAATTCCCGCTTCCATGTAACGGTGGTTCACACTCTTCATCTCAACGGTAAACTTGTGAGAACCCTCCGCCATTTCACAGCGGCCAAAGCCTGTCATACTCTTTATCATATAATAACCTTTCTGTGTGCCTGAATACTCTTAACCTGATTCAATGCATACATAGTGTATTATAAGGCACGGGTCTATACGCGTCAATCCCTGACCCTCTGAATTGCCGTGATATCCGTATCAATCATCATGGAATAGTTCGTATGGTAAATGACATAGCCGGGAACCGCGCCCGCGGGCCTTTTAAGGTTCTTCTTCATGGTGTAGTCCACTTCCACACGTTCCGCGTCCTTAACGGAAGAAAAATGTGCCGCAAGTCTGGCCGCTTCCTCAAAGGTGCGATCCGGCAGTTCCCGATTTCCGGCTTTTACAATAACATGCGAGCCGGCCGCTTTCTTTACATGGAACCACCAGTCATTTCCCGTTGCAAGCTTAAAGGAAAGGTTGTCATTTTGAATGTTGTTCTTGCCAACATAGATATCAAAGCCGTCCGAGCTTAGGAAATGCATCGGACTTCCGGCTTTTATTTTGGGCCCCTTTTTGCTGCTCGAGGGTGCCTTCATGTAACCGGCCTCATAAAGCTCATCCCGAAGTTCCTTTAAGTCCTCTTCGTTCTCCGCCGTGTCAAAAAACAGCATGATACTGCGCAGGTGCTCGATTTCTGCATCCGTGACGGTACATAAATCCGTAACGGCCTCAAAGGTACGCTTCAGTTTGGAATACCGTGCGAAATAAGCCTTCGAATTCTCAATGCCCGTCATGGAAGGATCGAGCGGGATCTCGATATCCTCCCCCGTATAATAATTGTTCACCGTAACGGAAGAAGCTTCCGGCTCAATTCCGTAGCCGTAGGTCTGCAGGAGCTCTCCGTAGAGTCTGAGCGTGTCCCTCTGCTCCGTCTCCGCAAGCTGCGAACGGTAAATCTCGCTCTTTCGTATCTCTTTTTCCAGAATGTTGGAAACCAGCTTTCGAAGGTCGGCACTGCGCTGTTTCATCTTGGTTTCCTTATTTTTGGTCGCAAAATAGGTCTCTAAAAGCTCGGAAGCACTCTCCCTCGGAAGGGCCTGCATATGACTGTAAATGCCGTATGCTTCCTGCGTAAATTCTTTAAAGGAGCCGCCCTCGCTGTAAATAACGGGTGTCGGGCATTCGGCCGCATGCTGTATAAGCTGCCTAAGGCCAAAAATAATCTTTTGTGTATCCTCCGCGGAAAGAGAGCCGGCCGGCAGGTCCGGATTCAGCCCCGCTCTTAAAAGGCACTCCGCGTTCGTGTTCTTGGAAACCCCCGTAAAGGTCGCACTTACGGCCTTTGAGAGATTCCCGGAGGCGCTTCTTAGTGCCTCTGCGGCCTCAGAATCCGAAAGGAAGGTGATGTCCTTTTTGTCCTGCGAGGGAGCAATGAAATAGGGCCGCCCCGGAAGTACCGTTCTGAGGGAGCTCATAGCAGGCGAAACGTGCCTTATACTGTCCAAAATCACGTCCTTGTCATCGACAAAAATTATATTGGAATGCTTGCCCATCAGTTCCATCACGAGGACCTTCCGACGCGCATCCCGAAGTTCATCGAGGTGCTCGAATTCAAACCGAATAATACGCTCAAGTCCCGGCTGCGTCACCGAAATAATTCTGGCCCCCTGCAGATGCTTTCGTAAAAGCATGCAAAAAACAGGGGCCGTAAGGGGACTTTCCTTGGACTCCTTTGTAAGATACACAAGCGGCATGGACGCATCTGCGGACAAAAACAATTTCACCGAGTCCCCGTTATTCTTCAGGGTAAACAGCAGTTCGTCCGGTTCGGGCTGGGTGATTTTATTCACATACGCGCCGCTAAGTTTCGTATTCAGTTCCGTAACCAGTGTTCTTATAAATATACCGTCTAAAGCCATTTCTGCTTCCTCTTTGTCCGTAAATCAATCCAATATGTCCTATCATAACACATGGCGACCCGAAGGTCGCCATGCAAATTCACTTATTTGATTCTTACTTGTTCTGACCGTAGTAAGCATTTGCTCCATGCTTTCTGTAGTAATGCTTGTCCTGAAGCTCCTGCGGTGCGGGTTTCACGGAAGGATTGATGGTTTCACAGCGATATGCCATTTTGGCCACCTCTTCCAGAACTACTGCATTGTGTACCGCTTCCATTGCGTCCTTGCCCCAGGCAAAAGGGCCATGGTTCTTGCAAAGAACGGCAGGTACCGCAACCGGGTCGAGACCGCGTTTTTTGAATTCATCGACGATAAGAAGGCCTGTGTTGGTCTCGTAAGCACCGTCGATTTCTTCTTTGCTTAAGCATCGCAGGCAGGGAACCTCGCCGTAGATATAATCAGCATGTGTGGTTCCGTAGCAGGGGATGCTGCGGCCTGCCTGAGCCCAGCTGGTAGCGTAGGACGAATGGGTATGCACTACACCACCAACGCTGTCAAAGGCACGATATAATTCCAGGTGGGTCGGCGTATCCGAGGAGGGGCGATACTTGCCTTCTACCTGCTCTCCTTTAAGATTCATGAGGACCATGTCGTCGGGAGTCAGTTCCTCGTAGGGAACTCCACTTGGTTTGATGGCAAAGATTCCGCTTTCACGGTCGATTGCACTGACATTGCCCCAGGTAAAGGTTACCAGCTCATATTTGGGAAGAAGCATATTGGCTTCATACACGATTTCTTTAAGTTTCTCTAACATAATGTCTTTCTATTCTCCTTACTGAAAGCATTCCACAGCTGCCTTCTCAGCAGGGATTCCTGCCTTATAGCGAGCCTCAAACGCATCAAAACTCTCAACATATTTCGGATCGGGCTGAACGGTTTCCGCAACGGCATCCTTAAAGATTTCCTCATTCAGGTAATCGTCAAGGCTTCTTCCGTTCTTCTCAAGTGCATACGCTGCAAGTACAGCCATACCCCAGGCACCGCCCTCGCCTGCAGTCTCCATAACGGAAACAGGTGCATCAATTGCTGCTGCAAGGAACGGCTGTCCGACACCCTTGGTCTTGAACAGACCGCCGTGACCTGTAATACGGTCTACCTTTACATGCTCTTCCTTCAAAAGAATATCGAGACCCACCTTCAGAGCACCCAGTGCGGAGAAAAGGTTCGTGCGCATGAAATTGGCAAGTGTAAACTTCGAATCCGGCATGCGGACGAACATCGGACGACCTTCGTTCAGACCGGTAATGTGCTCGCCGGAGAAATAGTTGTATGCCATAAGGTTGCCACAGTCCGTATCAGCTTCCAGGGCCTTACGATACAGGGTTCCGTAAACATCGTTTTTGTCGACCTTCACACCAAAGGTCTCAAGTGTCTCTGCAAAAAGGTTAACCCAGGCATTCAAATCGGAAGTACAGTTGTTGCAGTGAACCATCGCTACGGCACGGCCGTTCGGGGTCGTAACAAGGTCAAGCTCCTCGTAAGCCTTGCTGAGGGGCTTCTCCATAACTACCATAGCAAATACGGAGGTACCTGCAGATACATTGCCGGTGCGCTCGGAAATGGCATTGGTTGCTACCATACCGGTTCCTGCATCACCTTCGGGAGGACAAACGGGAATGCCTGCTTCCAAATCGCCGGTGGGATCAAGAAGCAACGCACCTTCCTTCGTAAGAGAGCCTGCTGCATCACCTGCGTTCAATACCTTCGGAAGAATCTCGCTGAGTTTCCAGTTAAAGCCGAAGGATGCGGTCTTTTTCTCAAAGGTCTCAACCATGGTTTTGTCATAATCACAGGTAGCACTGTCGATGGGGAACATACCGGATGCCTCGCCCACGCCCAGAACCTTCTCGCCGGTAAGCATCCAATGCACATAACCTGCAAGAGTCGTGAAGAAGGTGATATCCTTCACATGCTCTTCCTTATTCAGCATAGCCTGATAGAGATGTGCAATGCTCCATCTCTGGGGAATGTGGAAGTTAAACCACTTGGTAAGTTCCTCAGAAGCCTCGCCCGTAATGGTATTACGCCAGGTTCTGAAAGGAACCAGGAGCTTACCGCTTGCATCAAACGGCATATAGCCATGCATCATGGCGGAAAATCCCATGCTTCCCACCTTGGTAAGCTGCACACCGTACTGCTTCATAACATCTTCTTTCAATTCTGCATAAGCACCCTTCAGTGCTGCCCAGACTTCCTCCGTGGAATAAGTCCAGATTCCGTTTAAGAGTGTATTCTCCCACTCATAATTTCCCTGTGCAATCGGGGTATGGTTCTCGCCAATCAGCACAGCCTTCACTCTGGTAGAGCCCAGCTCGATTCCCAGGGAAGTTTTCCCGGATTCAATCATTTTCTTTACTTCTGACATGTTCTTTCCTCCATTTATAAATTTTTTACTGAATCTCTTTCACATATGACCGGTGCAAAAAAGTAATCCTGTACCTTTGTTTCATTACGCAGCATTTCGAGTATCAGCTCCGCTGCCTTATGTCCCAGTTCTTCCTTCGGATGGTCGACTCCTGTCAGATGCGGAGAACACATCGTCGCAAGTTCGGAATTATCAATACTGATAATCGAAAGGTCCAAATCATCCGGTTTGTACTGAAGAACACAGCTTGCCATCTGGTCGTTGTAGCACATGAGTGCTGTGCAGCCTCCTGCTCTCTTAAGCGGAGACACCGTACTTCCTTCCATCCACTCGTTCATGTCCGTTGTATCATACCAAAGGATCTGCTCATCCCGAATGGGAAGGTTATAAGCAAGCAGTGCCTCTCGATAGCCCGCGTAGCGAAGCCGTCCCTGCCCGTCATCCAGCTTAAAGATGCCGGCAATGTTCTTGTGCCCACGTTTTATGAGGTATTCCGTAGCTACATAAGCCGCTTCCCGATCATCGAGGCTTACAAGCGGAGCCTGTATGCCCTCCGGCCTGCAATTGATGAACAGGATGGGAATGCACTTCTCCTGAAGGCTACGAAGTATATCTATGTTCGGATCCGGCATCGAGCTCTTCGTTCCCTCGATAATGATGCCCGCCACCTCATCGTTTTGGGCGATTTCCGTAAGAATCATCGTCTCTCGCGAAAAAGTATTGTTTGTATAAGAAATCTGCAGAAGATACCCGGCGTTGTACAGAGTGCTCTCGATGCCCTTGAGCATCTTCGGGAATATGTAGCTGTCAATGTAGGTGGTAATGACCGCAATCTTACGACGCTTTCTGACCTCATCAAAACGACCGCTCTTTAGGAACGTACCGCTTCCCTGCCGCCTTAAGAGGAGACCCTCTCCATCCAGCACTTCCAGTGCATGCCTTGCAGTCTGGCGACTCACCGAAAACATCCTGGTAAGCATGTTCTCCGACGGAATCCTGTCTCCATCCTTCAACCGCCCGCTTCGTATCTCTTCATGAATGTACGCAACAATCTGCTTATATCTGATATCTTCCGTAAAATCACCTCACAAATCACAATACAACATCATTTTATGCTTCCACTTGTATATAGTCAAGTTAAAGAAAGTTGTTCGCCAAAAGTTTTAAGTTGTACATGTACATGTGCGTTGGGGACGTTCCTTTTGTCACGCTAGTTTACATAACACTTCTCGACATCGATTATGCTCCCCACTATGTATTCTCGCTGTAATCGCCATCTGCCAGGCTTCGCCCGACAGATGATTAGCAGTCGCCAAATGTCCACTCGCGCAAGCGCGGTG